>JBCDAG010000236.1:0-11609 GCA_039186165.1 Cyanobacteria bacterium P01_F01_bin.53 | reverse complement strand
TGTTCGGGATGACGGGGTTGGACGTGGTGGGCGCGGAATCGATGTTGTGTTCAAGTTGGGTGATGCGATTGAGGGCGACATCTGGGTCGGTGGCGATGGCGTGATCGCGGAGCTTAGTCGTGATGTTTTGTCGCGCATAGAGCGAGTTCACGATGAGAGTTCCTTCAATGCGGACATTGCCGGTGTGCACGTCGAGGATGTAAGCCGATCGAGGGTCTTGAGCTGGGTTTGTGCCAATGCGCGGAAACAGGCCAGGTTGAACAGGGCCGAGATAAATTCCTTCGCACCAACGGGGGAGCCGTTTGTTGGTGTCGGGGTGTGGGATCGGGGTCCAGAAGAGGCCGAGCGGAGCTTTGCGACTGCTGACATTGGGATCGTGAAATTATCACCCGATGTGCAGGGAGAACAGGCGGTACGCAAGGTGGTGAAGACCTTGGATGAGGCTTTGCCAGAGGATGTCTTGGTGTTGCCCAAGGATGGTCCTGATGGCTTTGTGAACCGTGAGCGTAAGTACTGGCAAGACAATACGAATATTGGCTTTGTGTTTTCGTTGCTGACGACGATGAGCTTTTTTGTTGGCATTATTTTGGTGTACCAAATTCTCTACACCGATGTGGCGGACCACTGGGCTGAATATGCCACGCTTAAGGCCATGGGCTATACCAATACCTATTTACTCTCAGTGGTGATACAGGAAGCTTTGCTGCTCTCTGTTTTGGGGTTTATTCCTGGTTTCGCCGTGAGCTATTTAATGTATACGGGCGCGGCTAATTTGACCGGGTTGTTCTTTCAAATGACGGTTGAACGGGTGGTGAATCTATTTACGGCGACGTTGGTGATGTGTATTTTTTCAGGGGCGATCGCTGTCCGCAAAGTCCAATCTACTGATCCTGCCGAAGTCTTTGGTGGCTAGCGCTATGATGATTCCTCAAACAGTCTCCAGAAAAACGGTTTCCCAAAAAACGGTTTCCCAAAAAACGGTTCTCCCCCAAACGACTTCTCGCCCAATGGTTCCTCTCGAACTCCTAATCGATGATAAGTTTTTGACCGATCAAATGACGTTGTTTAATACGCTGCGTCAGGACATTAATTGGGAAGGCAGCATGGCCGCTCGCCGCACCGCCTCTTTTGGCGTGCCCTACAACTACGCCCAAATGACCTACCCAGCCGTCCCAATGCATCCATCCTTGGTGCCCGTAGTCGAACAACTCCATGAGGCCCTTGGCGTTCGCTTTAATAACTGCCTGCTGAACTTTTATGAAACGGGCAGAAGTAAAATGGGCTTTCATGCAGATGATACAACTGACTTACAGACCGGTACAGGGGTTGCCATTGTCTCTTTGGGGCATTCACGAAAAATCACCTATCGCAGCAAAGCAGACAAAAACCTTCAGCATTCGTTTGTTTTACCGCCGGGTTCCATGCTCTATATGACGTCGGACTTGCAGAACGATTGGGTTCATGCGATTAAACGTCAAAAAGATGTAGGGCCGCGCATTAGCCTGACCTGGCGTGCTTTTAATGAAGCATAGACCTTCAATAGCCAGATAGACTTTCAACAGATAAATCTTTAGCAGAAAAAGAGAGTTTGAGACAAGTGCCATGATCGCGACGAATGCAGAGATTTCACCTATCCCAACGGGGCAAGAGCTGGCGATTAAAATCGAACATCTCAACTTTTACTTCGGCTCGGGCGATCTGAAAAAACAAGTTCTGTTCGATATTTCCCTGGATTTACCCAAGGGCCAAATCGTTATTCTCACTGGTCCTTCTGGCTCTGGTAAAACAACGCTGCTGACCCTGATTGGCGCTTTGCGGACGCTGCAAGAGGGCAGCCTAAATGTGCTTGGCAATGAACTGGTCGGGCTCCCCAATCGGGAGCTCATTGGGATTCGTCGCAACATTGGCTTTATTTTTCAGGCCCATAACCTCTTTGAATCGTTGACCGCTAGCCAAAATGTAGAAATGTCCGTGGAGCTGACGGGACGGCTGAGTAAAAAGCGTCAACTTGCTGCTGATATGCTCTCTCAGCTAGGACTGGCCGATCGGGTACATTACAAACCTAATTCGCTCTCTGGTGGACAAAAGCAGCGGGTTGCGATCGCCCGTGCCCTGGTCAACCGGCCTAAAATTATTCTCGCGGACGAACCCACCGCCGCACTGGATAAAGCATCCGGTCGAGACGTTGTGAACCTTATGCGCGACCTTTGCGAAGAGCAGGGCAGCACCGTGCTGATGGTGACTCATGACAACCGTATCCTTGATGTTGCCGATCGCATCATTAACCTGGTCGATGGTCGGTTAGAGTCAGACACGTCGCCTGAGCGGTATCATCAAACCCACTAGCTCAGCTTTTCTGCTCGCTTCATCGGGCCTAATTTTGTCGTAATGATTCCACAGCCGTTTGCCCAGCCGTTTGCTCAGCCGTTTGCCTTGTCTGAACACTTTTCACCTGCGACCATGCCCCGTGATGATGCAGAGGCCGCAGACAACGAAAGCACTTGGTGGTTTATTTGTGAGGGCTCGAACCTGCTCACCACCACCGATGATGTCCACACCGACGATACGACTGCAATTGCTGATAGCTACTGTGTGCCTCAAGCGAAGGCGCTGAGTGAACTAGGTATTACTCCGAACAGGACTCAGTTTTTAGGTTATTTGAATGGGCAACCCTGTATCGCCGCTGATGTAGCAGAAGGGTCTCATCTTTCGAAGACGCTGGCTTTTCGCAATTTGCGATCGCTCTATGGCAATTTAGGGGGTGGCAGCTTAGGGCAGGGCAGCTTAGGAGATGACTTATTTGCGATCGCAGCCCGTGCTGTACAATTTATTGAATGGGATCGCACCCACCAATACTGCGGTCACTGCGCGACCCCAATGACCCAGCTACCCACAGAGCGAGCCAAACGCTGCCCTAGCTGTCAGCTCAGACAATATCCGCGCCTTTCGCCAGCGGTGATTATGCTCATTTCTAAAGGGGAGCAGTTGCTGCTGGCCCGTGCGCCGCGTTTTCGCAATGGCATGTACAGCGTTTTAGCCGGGTTCGTAGAACCGGGCGAGTCATTAGAAGAAACCGTTGCCCGTGAGGTAAGAGAAGAAGTGGGTATCGAAATTAAAAACATTCGCTACTTTGGCTCCCAACCCTGGCCGTTTCCCGATTCATTGATGGTGGGATTCATCGCTGACTATGCCAGCGGGTCCATTACGCCTGATCCAGCAGAAATTGAAGCCGCCGACTGGTTTAATAAAACTGAGCTTCCGCCCGTGCCTGGGAAATTGAGTATTGCTCGTAAGCTAATCGATTGGTTCGTGAGTCAATAGTTTTAGTCAACTGGTCAGTCAGTTGTCCTTAATACCTCGGCCCAGAATTCGCATTTCAAATCACTTATTCAGAGCCAAAATCAAGACCGACATTGTTAAAAAGATAGCCATTCCCGCCAATTAAAATACAATTGCCGTAGCGACGAGAAAAAGCTTCCTTGTTGCGTTTCCTGGGCGCTTTCATTCCTTAACGTTTTGGTCATCTCCAAACACTGGATGACTTCTTTCCCCAATCTAAAATGAGTAGACCGAATGCGGCGATAGCCTGCTTTCTCATAGAGCTTAATAGCGGATAATGCCGACATGACCTTTAGCTTCCGGTAGCGTCGAATCATGGCGGCTTCTTCTATTTTGGAGAGCAGTTGAAGGGCAATCCCTTGCCGCACAAAGTTGGGGTGAACATACAGCCCACCAATGCGGGGTGACCATGTTAATAACGTGGCGAGTCCGACTAACTTCCCATTTGTTGACGCTAAATAGATCACTTCATTTTTTTCTTCAAAGCCACGGGACCGAGCCGTTCCCTGGCTTTGTACCAGGCAGTCAATTTGTGTTGGCTTGTAGTACCCGATGGCGAGCGATCGCAAAGACTGTGCCTGCAACTCTAAAATTTCAGGTAGGTCCTCTTTTGTCGCCAGCCGAATTTGAAGGTCCATACGCCAAAATAGAAAGGTCTTTTTTCGTTAGTCGTCTTTTTTCGTTAGTAAAAGATACCCAAATAGAGCTGAATTGTCGGGCGTTATCGACTTAACTAAGCGTTATTAACAACGAATCATCAAGAAATGTCTTCCTATGGGGGATGCCTGGGCAATTTTAGGGTGGGCCTTTTAGGCTCCCGTGTACACATAAGTCCGAGACATCTCTAAAACCCTTGTCATATAAGGGTTTTAGGAACACGTTAAATTCTCAACAACTGCCATCTATTGAGAATTCATGACGAAGGATCAAGGGTTTCAGGGCTTGGTTCTATGTGGTTCTCATAGTTGTGTGTACACGGGAGCCTTTTAGGGGTAACCATCAGGGGTGAAAATCACCCTTGAAAAATCACCTGAAAAATCACTTTTGAATCAGTTAAATCACCCTATTCATAGCGAAAAGAGCATCTCGTCATGTCCGTAGTTTTATGCATCATTTTATTTGTTTTGGGAATCGCGCTGTCGTTTGCCGGTAGCATCATTGGCCTTGTGCAATCTTTTCAAGAGAGTACAACTTGGGGGCTGTTGTATTTGTTTGTTCCCTTTGCGTCGTTGGTCTTTCTGATTAAGTTTTGGAAGCAGCGTGAGTGGTTGCGAAAATCCTTTTTTATGGCACTCGGTGGCAGTGGCATGATTGTTGTCAGTACAGTTATTGGCCTGCTCGCCGCACCCCCGATGGACTATGCGGAGTACGGAGCAGAAGGTTTTAGTGCGGAGGATTTTGGGGCGGCAGGGTTCGATTTTGAAGAAGAGTTTGCGACCGC
Source organism: Cyanobacteria bacterium P01_F01_bin.53 (assembly GCA_039186165.1). Classification (GTDB taxonomy): domain Bacteria; phylum Cyanobacteriota; class Cyanobacteriia; order Phormidesmidales; family Phormidesmidaceae; genus Phormidesmis. The sequence continues at coordinate 6,829 of JBCDAG010000236.1, read as the reverse complement.
CACTGCAGATGGCAGTACTTCAGATGGCAGTACTTCGCCAACGTATGTCAACGATCCGTTTCGCGATGCCATTAACCTCGCGACCGATGCGTCAAATCGCACGCAGACGGCAGCTTCTAAAGAAGAGTGGTATGCGATCGCCACTACCTGGCAAGACTCTATTGCTCTTCTCGGTGCTGTTCCATCTACAGATCCTAACTACACAACCGCACAGTCTAAGATTGTTATCTATAACCAAAATCTGAACTACGCCCAGCAAAATGCAAAATAATTGAGTGGGGCTACGGAATCGAAATTCAGCTAGACGCTATCGGGCTTCCTAGCGGCAGGTGCTTTCGCAAACGTCATTAAAAAAATAACAATCGGTGCGAATAAACAACAGGTGTAGAGCCCGCCTACATAGGAGCCCGTGACGGCCTCAAAGTTGGCCAGTAATGATGGGCCAATGGAACTACCAATCACAATCATCATCATTTGCACGCCGGAAATGGCGCCCAGGTGAGCACGGCCAAAGAATCGAGGCAGGACGACCGTCGTGAGGGTGGCAAAGCAGCCCATGCTCACGCCCAATCCCACCACTGCCAGGGCAAACATGCCGGGAATCGCTAGGTTTGCCATCGCCGCAATCCCCATGGCTTGAAATACCATCATGAACATGAAAATGAACTGGAGCCGAATGCGATCGCATAACAACCCAATCACAAATCCCACTGCCGTTGAAAACACGGCCTTGGGCACAAAGATTTTCACAATGTCGGGTTCAGCAAGGCCTGATTCAGCACCGATACTCACAATGTGAAAGGTAATGCCCGTCACTGATAGCGCTTGGGCGGCAAATGCGAGGGTCGCAGCCCAAAAGATAACGGTTCCCATTGCTTGCCTGCGCGTGAGTCCCCAAAGGGGCTCCGCTGGTTGTTGCCTTTGGTCGTTTGTCTGGTCGTTTATCTGGTTGTCTACAGGATGATTGATCGCGCTATCGATCCCTGAAGCAGATGCTCCGTCCATGCTCAAATTGCATTCTTCAGGATTATCGCGAAACAGTAGCCAGCCTACACTGCTCATGCCAAGGCCAATGGTAGCCGCCAGGATGAGCCAAGTGCCTCGCCAGCCGACGGCTGCGATCACCTTACTGAGCCAATAAGGTGCGATCGCAAATCCAAAGGCCACAAAAATCCCCTCAAGTCCCGAGACCTGGCCTCGTCTGCGCTCAAACCATTTCCCCAGCGTCGTGCGGCTCGTCATGGTAAGCATGCCCTGCCCGCAAAAGCGCAGGCTGACAAATCCCAGCACCAACAGCACGGCGGCGATGGGTTTGGCACCGAACGGGAGCAGTTGGCTAAGGAAACGGGAGAGGCGATCGCACCCCGCCAAATAACACAGCGTTATCCCCAATCCAACCGCCGCCAGCACCACAATTTGTCGTGCACCCAGCCGGTCCAATAGCTTTCCGCCAAAGGGCAACAGGCAACCGCTTGTCAGCGTCCCTACCAAATAGGCATTTGCCAATTGCAGGCGAGAGAGCCCCGTTGCCGCAATCAGGTGATCGGTAAACACACTCACGCCGATGGTTTGCCCTGGGATACTGGTCAAAACGCCCAATATGCTGGCCACCAGAATGGCCCAGCCATAGAATATGGGGAATTTAGCCGGTGAAAATGGGAAATTGGGCTGAAAAATGGCAGGAATTGCCTTTGAGACAGGCTTTGGAACAGTCTTCATAAAGGCCTCGGTAGATGCTCACGGATCGTATAGATATCACAATAGTTAGAGGCTACATCGGGTAAAATCTGGTACGGTACTAGCCAAGTTGAACAACGGCCAGATAATGGTCAGCACACCAACGACTCACACACTAACGACTTACTATGGCAGATAAACTCGATGGCCGGATGCTACTTTCCCACAATTTCACCCTGACGGAAGGTGACGTGCATCCCCTTAATCGCGAGGAGTTCGCTGAGGTTTTTAGCAAAGGGCTCGCTGCACAAGCCGGGATCGAATGTGTGCTGATTGACAATCCGCACTGGGTCGTAGATGTGTCCTACGAGACAGGTCGCTATGTCCCGGCAGAGGTCGGGCAGCTGTGTGCGGATGCCCTGGCAAAATATCGCCAAGAGCACAAAAAGGAGGGCTTTTATGTGCTGGCCTTGGGTGGCAAAAAAACAACACCAGCTATGGGTGCCCCTCCTTCACTACAAACAGGGGAATGGGGTGTGGATGTTGTTGAAACAGCGACGCCGAGAGAATTCTTAGAAGAAATCAATTGGGAACAACTCGCAGGTGCAAGGCCTGCTGATGATGTTTTTCAAATTGAGCACTTTATTTAGAGATTGGTTATTTAGGGATCTGTTGCTTGATTCAACAGAGGTTACAACACAAAGATTGACTAAGGAAGCTGCCTCTATGAGCGGCAACTAGTGCGAGATTAGAGGAGCCCTAATGCTTCTTAGGTGTCGCATTCTAGGATCGTTTGGCCTCAACAGACTCTTTGTTTTCAGAAGATAGCTTAAAGCTGCCGCCATGTGTTGTTGTATTTGTTGTTAATAATGAATTTCTGAGTGCTGTGATTGCTCATATGGAGGCAATTTGTAGAGGCAGTGGGAGGTGTTAAGCCGCTGGCATGGATGTCAGCAGCTTTCTGAGTGCTGATCTTGTTGCTGGTGGCAACGAATGGTACTTGTTACTTCTCCTGTGAGGGATGGTTTCAATAGTTTTTGATGTAACAGTCGGGTACGGATTGAAGTTTTTGATGTACCAGTCGGTATGGATTGGTGCTCTGACGGGTGACTTTACCTGTCAGAGCATTTTTGTGTGGACACGGATGTGGTTTTAATGCTCCCTACCCTATGGCCGATTTATTTAAGTGGGGACTTATGAGTGGGGACGTAGGCAATGGAGATGAAGCAATTTTTCGGATTTGGAAACGGGGCTTGCCAAATTATTCCAGCCAGATAAGAATAGTTATCGATAGAAATATAATTGAGATGAGTCATTAATGACTGTCTGGCACACCTGTGAGATGTGTTCTAAGCTGAAAAGGGCATCTATTATCACGATTTTTAGGATTTCCTTTTCAAGTTTTAGCCAGTTATAGGTTTTATAGACACAAGGAAAAAGTACTTAGCTGTCGGTTTTGTCTTTTGTCAATTATTTTCTGTTGATACTGATTCTCTGTGAAACTATGCCCCTTGAGATTTTGTTCAGACGTTTTGGTGCTGCTGTTATAACGGCAGCCTCTTTAGCTGGCCTCCAGTCTGCCCAGGCAGCTTCTCCTATCGCGCCCACTGCTGAGAATGCCGTGGTGGCAAAAACAGCTATAGCCGCTCAAGGGGCAGACCTTGCGCCATACCTAGAAAGCTATGCTGAGCTGGTTTACCAGACCTACGAGAGTTCTAAAACAGATGCGATCGCCCTACAAAGCGTCATAGAAGCCTTCCTGGCTGAGCCCGACGCCACCACCCATGCCGCTGCTAAAGCTGCCTGGACTGAGGCCCGCCAAAGCTACCTACAAACCGAAGCCTTCCGTTTCTATGAAGGCCCCATTGATTTTGTAGATCCTGCCACTGGTGAAGAAGGCCCCGAAGGCCGCATCAACGCCTGGCCAATGAATGAAGCCTTTATCGACTATGTGCAGGGTAAGGAAGATAGCGGTATCATCAACGATCCCAGCTTTGAAATTTCTACCGCTGCCATTTTGGAGAACGATCAGGTCTCTGATGAAGCCGATGTCACGACGGGTTGGCACGCAATTGAATTTTTGCTTTGGGGCCAAGATTTTAATGACGCAGGCCCTGGCCAGCGCAGCTTCGAAGATTTCATTCCTGGCCAAGGTAATAATGATCGTCGCCGTACCTATTTAGAACTCGTGACGACTCAGTTAGTGGAAGATTTGACCTTCTTGGAGACAGCGTGGCAGCCCGACAGCGATAACTATCGAGCTGAGTTCGTTGCCGAAGCCCCTGAGGAGACGTTGGGGAAGGTGCTCACCTCCTTGGCAACCTTGAGTGCCTTTGAAATGGCGTCAGAGCGGATGGCAGTTTCCCTCGATAGCGGCGACCAAGAAGATGAGCATTCCTGCTTTAGCGATACCACCCACCAGGATTTTGTCTTCAATGCGGCGGGCATTCGCAATGTTTACTTTGGTGACTATGCCGATTACCAAGGGGTAGGGCTAGATGAATTGCTAGAAACCGTTAATCCAGAATTGAACCAGCAGATGATTGCCGCGCTGGATCAAACGGAAGCAACGGTTGGGCAAATTTCTGCACCCTTTGATCAGGTGCTGGCCTCCGCCCCTGGCAGCGAAGAGCGCGCGGTGGTGGAGTCGGCCATTACATCCCTAGAAGACCAAGCTGAGCTTATGCTGGATGTGGCTGCGGCCCTCGGTGTTGAAGCGGAAATTCTGGCGGAGTAATGATCAAGAATCGTTTGTGGTTGTGGGGCTTAGCGCTGCTAACAGCTTGGATTGTGGTGACCATTCCGCTCGTGGGAATGGCCGATTCTGGGTTAGAAGCAGGCTTAGAGTCTGGGCTAGCTGCGCAAATGTTGGCCAACCGGACAGAGCTTTCGGGGGGTGACCAGGCCACAAGCTTTAAGTTCACACGTACGGCGTTCGCTCAGCCGATCCCGAATTTGGATCGGCGGCGACGGCGGGTGTTTTCATTCGGCGATCGCCTATTCAATACCCAATGGGTGCAAGCGCCCGGTTCTGTGCCTAGCCTGGATGGGCTCGGCCCGTTGTTCAATCGCAATTCTTGCGCGGGCTGTCACATTCGTGACGGGCGCGGACGGCCCCCCATCCCAGGCGAAACCCGAATGCTCTCTAAGCTCATTCGACTCAGTGTGCCTGGGGAAGATCCCCATGGTGGACCCATGCCTCACCCAGTGTATGGCGGTCAATTTCAGGAGCAGGGCATTTTGGGCGTGGCTGCTGAGGGCAAAACTCAAATTACCTGGCAGGAAGAAACAGGGCAATTTGCAGATGGTACGTCTTTTTCATTAAGGCGGCCTAGTTATGAATTTACTGACTTGGGCTACGGCCCTTTAGGGGATGAGGTGCTGTTTTCACCCCGCGTTTCCCCGGCGGTATTTGGTTTGGGGCTATTGGAAAACATTCCTGAGTCCGATATCTTGCAGCAAGCCGATCCTGATGATGTTGATGGGGATGGAATTTCTGGACGGCCCAACTATGCATGGAATGAGGAAGCCCAGTCTAAAACCTTTGGGCGCTTTGGTTGGAAGGCCAATGAGCCAACGCTAAAACAGCAAATTGCAGGGGCTTTTAATGGGGATATTGGCCTGACGACACCTTTATTGGCGGCCAGTAGCTGTAGTGAAGCCCAAGCGGATTGCCAGGAAGCAGCGACTTTGGGCGACCCCTTAGATGTGAGTGCCGAATTCCTCGATAAAATTACAACTTACCTAAGCTTGCTCGCGGTGCCAGCACGTCGCAATGTAGAAGGCTCGCTGGAGCAGCAGGGTGAGCAGCTGTTTTACCAAGGGCAATGTGCGAGCTGCCACTTACCCAAACAGCGCACCGGCAATGCCTCTGTCCAGGCGGAGTTTAATAACCAAGTTATCCATCCCTACACAGACTTGCTATTGCACGACATGGGACCAGCTCTGGCTGACCTACGCCCTGATTTTGAAGCCTCTGGGCAAGAGTGGCGCACGCCGCCCTTATGGGGAATCGGATTGGTGGGCACTACGAACGATCACACCTTCTATTTGCACGATGGTCGGGCCCGAAACTTGCTAGAAGCGGTTCTTTGGCATGGCGGGGAAGCTCAGCAGGCGAAAGACTTTGTGCAACAGTTGGATGTGAGCGATCGTGAGGCATTAGTTGCCTTTTTGTCCTCTCTATAGGGCGTCTTATATACCCTGAAAGTCTGATATTTGGACTTGTTTGAAGGATCTAAAGTTGAGGGTCCATAACGTCTCTAGTCACCGTTTGTGACCCGTATCAGCTTGTTCAATGCAAGTTTCAATCGCATCCTTATAGTTCTTGACAGCATTTGATAAAGCTATAGGGTTTGACCTGTTGAATTACTGGATGACTCTTTAAATATTTTGAACCGATCAACCACTACTATGTCTTTGGTTATTTTTGTTTAGACTTATCGGGGTTGATTAATTTTAACTATGGTACTTAGTAGCAAACTTCAGGATACAGCCGTTCAGGAAAGCCTTTCTGCTGACTGTGCCCAGCTGATGGATGACCAAGTCGCCGCCAAGGGTGGACTGGGGGGTATGGCAATCAAAGCTGCCTACGGTGCGATCAAGGGGATCGGTAGCGACTATGTTCCGGGCGCGATTAAGCGGCTCCTACCTGAGGTTTCTGTGGCGCTAGATCCGATGTGGGATGAAGGTGTTCAAACGGGAGACCCGGTTGCATTTTTGAGTCAGAATAGCGATCGCACCGCTGACCTCATTCTCAGTACTACCGATGATCGTATTGAGCGCAAGGGCTCGGGTTTGATTGTCTCTACCTATAAAAAACTGCGTAAGTCAGTGAAAAAGGATGTTGCGGCAGCGGTTCCTGATTTGGCTCAAATCTTGGGTAAGTACGCCAGCTAGGGCTAAGGCCTCTTGAGCGATTTCATGCCTCGACCGATGTGAGGTGTCGCTAGCTCTCGAACCCCTAAAAACTTAAAAATCTAAAAGTGCCCCTCTGAATTTACTTCAGAGGGGGGTTGTTGCATAAAGAACATGAGTTAGCTGCGATAATAGTGCCTAGCCCCCTTCCTTTCGCGCCCATGTCAGAAAAACCCGTCAAAACCCAGTATCGAATTCGCAACTGGCGAGAGTACGATGCAGCGCTCAAAAACCG
>JBCDAG010000235.1:0-11677 GCA_039186165.1 Cyanobacteria bacterium P01_F01_bin.53 | reverse complement strand
CACATCTGTATCGACGTATGATAAAGACGGTGTGGGGCTTGGCATCGTGGCTTCTCCTATCGGCTTTTGTGTCGTAACTTCAAGCTACTCAGGGTTGGCCTGCTTTGGCAATCCCTGCACTATCCACCATAGGAACACCCAATCTCCCTAATTTCCCTACACCCAATCTCCCTAATTTCCCTACAAATCTGACCCTAAAATTAAGCCTTGACGGAGCACTACTTGACGTGCAACTAGGCGATTTCGTCGGCGATGGCCTGGATAAATTTTGTGAGCTGCGTCAAATGGTCTTGAAGTTGCGATCGCACCTTTTCTAGGGTTTCTGGCTGCTTTACCGTGCGCAGTTTCATCGCCTCTACGCTAAGCAACCGCAACCGTCGATGGGCTTCTGTTTGATAGGGCCGCAGGCGCTGATGGGCCGCAGGCTCTAGGGTCGTCGTCTCGGTCAATTGCTGCAATAGCTTTGGAAACGTCTGCTGTAGCTGGGCAGTTTGCTGTTGCAGTGCAAACGCTTCTAATGCTTCGGTATTTTTACTGAAAGAGGCGCTTAGGTCTTCAAGCGATCGCAAAAAAACGCTCACCTGTTCAACCACATCACCAGAGCCTGAATCGGAAGATGGTGCTAGCGGCATAAAAACGTAGATTTCTTACCAATTTCTTTAGGTGTTGTCCACCTCAAATCACACAATGAATTGCATCAAGGGGCACAGTTTTGTTTATCATGACTTCATATGTGTTTTTACGCACACGCGTTGTAAAAGCATTGACTGCCCATACAGTTGAATCTATGAGGAACTGGGGTTACTAATGACGCTAATGTCAGGCGCTGGCAGGTACTAAAACTAGCTGTTTTTAGCTGTTCTCAATAGTGCTTGCGAAGGCATAACCCCCCACTAGGAAGCGATTTCATTCGATTTTACTTTTTATGACTCATCCCCTAATTGCGGGTCATGAGAGAATAAATGGAAAAATAATCCCGTTCAAGTGTGATTTTTCTTCCCAAACAGGTAATTTTTACTTTATCTATCTTTACTTTTAGTCCCGGTTTCTCATCTTTGCCCAACCCCGATTGAAGTCTAACCCTGCTTGAATCAGCACTCCTCCGCCCCCGTCCTGAGCTTAAACTAACCCGTTCAAACGCTTTATCCTCTGCTAATCACCTAATCACCTCGTTCCAGTGAGCCTTTTTAGCCATGACTGCAACAGCCCTTGCCCTACCCAAAGATTGTTCGTTACCTGACTGGCTGTCCTCGTGTCTAGAAGAAAACAGCGACAAGGCAGATACTTCGCAAATTATTGCCTCTTTAGAATCTGCTGCTGAAAAATCAGCTGAGTTCGCAACTCCCCCGGCTGAGGATGACTTAGAGGCTGTCGCACTTCCCATTGAGCTACCCGCTGATGGGAACCAGCTCCTATGTCGTGCCTTTAGTTTTGCCTACCAGCTTCACAAGGGACAAAAAAGGGCTTCGGGTGAAGCCTACATTGCCCATCCGGTTGCGGTTGCGGGGCTCCTGCGTGAACTGGGTGGTGACAGTGACATGATTGCCGCAGGGTTCCTGCACGACGTGGTGGAAGATACCGCCGTCACTGCCGATGAGATTGAAGCGATCTTTGGCCCTGAAGTCCGCCATTTAGTGGAGGGTGTGACCAAACTCTCCAAGTTCAACTTCGATAGTAAAACAGAACAACAGGCCGAGAACTTTCGCCGAATGTTTTTGGCCATGGCCAAAGACATTCGCGTCATTGTTGTTAAGCTGGCTGACCGCCTACACAATATGCGCACGCTTGAGCACCTCAAGCCCGGAAAGCAGGTGCGCATTGCCCGCGAAACCCTAGAGATTTTTGCGCCCTTGGCGAACCGCTTGGGGATCGGTCGCTTTAAGTGGGAACTGGAAGACTTGTGCTTCAAATATTTAGAGCCTGACGCTTACAACGAACTCAAGGGGCTGATTGTTGAGAAGCGGACCGATCGCGAAAAGCGTATTACCAAAGTGAGTGAGCTGATTCGAGAACATCTCGCCCAGCTCGGCATTACCTGCGAAGATGCCAGCGGACGGCCCAAGCATCTCTACAGCATTTATCGCAAAATGCAGCGGCAGCAAAAGGAATTTAAAGAGATATACGATATCGCTGCCGTCAGGCTCATCCTCAATACAAACGATGAATGTTACCGAGCCTTGGCCGTTGTCCATAACCTATTTCGCCCCATTCCAGGACGCTTCAAGGACTACATTGGTCTGCCTAAGCCCAACCAGTACCAGTCATTACATACCGTTGTGATTGGGCCTACGGGGCGTCCCATCGAGGTGCAAATTCGCACCGTAGAGATGCACCACGTAGCTGAGTACGGAATCGCCGCCCACTGGAAGTACAAAGAAGTGGGTAATAGCCACACCGTGGTTAGCGGCAACGAAGAAAAATTCACCTGGCTGCGTCAGCTCCTCGACTGGCAAAACGAACTGAAAGATGCCCAGGAATATCTCTCCGGGGTTAAGGATAATCTGTTCGACGAAGAGGTATACGTCTTTACGCCGAACGGTGATGTGGTGCCCCTCAGCCGAGGGGCTACGCCGGTAGATTTCGCCTATCGCATCCATACGGAGGTGGGCAACCACTGTGCTGGGGCTAAAGTGAGCGGTCGCATCGTCACCCTCGATACTGAGTTGCAAAACGGCGACATCGTTGAAATCATCACCCAAAAGAGCAGCCATCCTAGCCTTGACTGGCTCAATTTTGTGGTGAGTACCGGTGCCCGCAGCCGTATTCGGCAGTGGTACAAGCATTTTCAGCATGATGAATATCGCGATCGCGGCCGTGACATGCTCGAAAAAGTTATGGGCAAAAGCGGCCTTGACGCCATCTTAAAATCTGACCCAGCCCAGGCTGTCGCTGAGCGCTGCAACTATTCCTCAGTGGATGACCTACTCGCTGGGCTGGGCTATGGCGAGGTCACCCTCAATGCTGTGGTGAACCGACTCCAAGACGCGATCAAAGAGCTTCAGCCGATTGAGACCGAAGAGGCCGCCACCCTCGAAGACGAAATCCCTGCGGTCAAGCCGGTTCCTAACCGTGGCAGTGGCCACGACCATGCGCCTATTGCCGGATTAGAAGGGCTGCTCCACTACATTGCAGGCTGTTGTCACCCCATTCCTGGTGAATCTATCCTGGGCGTCGTTTCAACCGGTGGTAGGGGTATTGCTGTTCATAAGCAAGGCTGTAATAACGTCAAAAATATTCCTGGCGAAAGGCTCATTCCCCTCAAGTGGAACAATCCGGATGCCAGCCCTGGACAGGCCAATACGTATCCTGTTCAAATCAGAGTAGAAGTGATTGACCGCGTGGGTGTCCTCAGAGACATTTTGACCCGCCTTTCCGACCTTAAAATCAACGTCCACAAGGCAGGTGTTAAAACCCATCCCGACCAAATTGCCGAAATTGATCTGGGCATTGACATTCGCGACCACGCTCACCTCAACCAAACCTTCGCCCAAATCCGCAAAATGTCCGATGTGCTCAATCTCAAACGCATCACTGCGGTTGATTAGGTCCTTATCCCTGTGCCCTCAAACCCTCTTCTCCAGCTTTCCTACGAATCAGCCCTAGCCGATCTCGGTGGCGACTATTACGACGCGGTTACCCCAGCGACCTTTCCAAAACACATCCTGCGCTTTCGTAATGATGATGTGCTCACGCAGCTGGGCCTTTTTCCTAAGGATGTGGACGATGAAGACTTCACCGAAGCCTTTGGTCATTTCATCGAGCATGAACCGTTCTTAGCCCTGCGCTACCACGGCTACCAATTTCGCAACTACAACCCAAACATCGGTGACGGTCGCGGCTTCTTGTACGGCCAAGTGCGCGGCACGAATGGCAAACTCTACGACTTTGGTACGAAGGGGTCCGGGCCAACCCCCTATTCTCGTGGTGGCGATGGCCGCCTTACGCTCAAAGGTGGCGTTCGTGAAATCCTGGCCTCCGAATCCCTCCATGCCTTGGGTGTGAACACCTCACGCACCCTGAGCCTGATTGAAACTGGCGAAAAGCTTTATCGGGGGGATGAGCCTTCCCCCACGCGCTCCTCGGTGATGATGCGCTTTAGCCACTCCCACATTCGTTTCGGCACCTTTGAGCGCCTGCGCTACCTCAACAAACCAGAGCTTATTCGTAAGCTGCTCAACCATGTGATTGAGGTTTACTACCCCCATTTATTGGGCATAGAAGTAGAGCAATCTCGATATGCCCATTGGTTTAGCGAGCTGTCAGAAAGGCTGGCTACCCTGGTGGCCCAGTGGATGACCGCAGGCTTTTGCCATGCCGTACTCAATACCGACAATATGTCGATTACGGGCGAGAGCTTTGACTACGGTCCCTTTGCCTTTATAGATGAATACGATCCGAGGTTTACAGCGGCCTATTTCGACTATTCAGGGCTCTACTGCTATGGCAATCAGCCGGGTGCGTGCTACTGGAATTTAGAAAAATTAGCGGTGGCCTTAGATGGTGTGGTGGATCGCGACAGCATGGAGGCCGGACTGGCGCAGTATCAGCCGAAGTATGCGGCAGTATTTTGCGATCGCACGTTCAAAAAGCTTGGTATTACCCCTGCACTTGTCCGTGGGCTGAGCGCAGTCGAAGTCCGTCGAGAGCTGATTACCCAGACCCTAACCCTCCTAGAAGAAACCCGCGTGGGTTACCAAGATTTTTTTGCGACCCTCACCCAACAGTTTGAGGCCGGTTGGCGCGATGACGCCAACCGCATCCTCAGGGCAACCCTAGAAAATTCTGACCCCAAAGCGGCTGAGCAGCTTCAGCAATGGCGCAAAGTCTACCAGAAATGCCTGAGTGAGCTTGCTCCAGAAGACATGGATACTGTTTGGCGGTGCCTACGCGCTAACAATCCTATGATTGTGCCACTGCGTCCTGAAATCGAAGCCGTTTGGGCACCCATAACCGAAGAAGACAACTGGCAACCTTTCTACGATCTCCTCAAAAGGCTCCAGAACCCGATGATGGATGATTAATCCGGTAAGTCCTTCGCTTGCCTTTATATTAAGTGTGACAGAGGCCCATGGCGGGGATATAGCGCTTTCCTCAGAGGTTAGCTTACTGGCAGCGATCACACACACCATGCACCGTTACCTCATAGCTATCCACTGTGAGCCCAGGTCTTAATTGATCGGTACTCACTGGCGGAAACTGCTCCCAGGCAATGTCCTCAATGGACCCGCAGTTTTTACAGCGAAAGTGATGGTGCAAGTCCACATTGGCGTCGTACCGGCACACGCCTTCCTCGAGCAGGACATCTCGAATTAAGCCTACTTCTCGCAGGGCCTGAAGCGAGCTATACAGCGTGGCCTGCGAAGATATAGGGGCATCTTTATTGAGATCTTTTAGAAGTTGCTCTGCGGTGGGGTGATCGTTCCGACCCAGCAAATTGGCATACACCGCAAATCGCTGCGGGGTGACCCGCAGGTGCTTTGATTTGAGCGTTTCTACAATGGCCTGTTTTTGCTGTGACATAACGTACCTTCCCATCGGACCGAATATGGGACACTCCTAATTGCACTTACCCCAGGTGGACTTACCCCAGGTGCAGGTGACCTGTCCGGAAGATGCAAGAGCGCCGTAGCACCTCTACTTGCCGTATGGGCGACTGCCCGCTGGGGCTAGCTTCCATAGAACTAGAAGGCTACTCAATCGACTACTTCAAATGTAACACCTACTTATTGGCCTTACAGCTATATCATACGTATTATTTTATAAAATTTATTCTTTGGGTTGATAAATTCCTAAATAAGAACTATTCTTAGATAAGTCCAGTCGAGTTCAACTTTGGTCCTCTTTCGATCAAGGTGCTCGCCGAGAGCAAAGTGCTCGCAAAGATTTTTCACTCATAAGTTAGGAGCTGTTATGCCTGCTATTACTAAAGCACCCAGTGTTGTTTTTAAAACCCGCGTTCGTGACGAGTCTGTTGAAGGTCCTAACCCCTACCGTTGGGAAGACAAAACGACCGAAGACCTTTTTGCTGGTAAGAAAGTAGTTTTGTTCTCCTTGCCGGGTGCTTTTACACCCACGTGCTCTTCTAACCACCTCCCTCGCTACGAAGAGCTCTTCGACGAGTTCAAAGCGCAGGGCGTTGATGAAATTTACTGTATTTCTGTGAACGATGCATTCGTTATGTTCCAGTGGGGCAAACAGCAAGGCGTTGACAACATCAAGCTCATCCCCGATGGCAACGGCGAATTCACTCGCAAGATGGGCATGTTGGTTGAGAAAACCAACATTGGCTTCGGCATGCGTTCTTGGCGCTACTCTGCGCTCATTAACGATCTCAACATTGAGAAAATGTTCATTGAGCCTGACTTCGGTGATAACTGCCCCGCTGATCCCTTTGAAGTCTCTGATGCTGACACCATGCTTGCCTACTTGAAGGGCCAAGAGGCACCTGGCGTTTCTGAGCCCGTTAAAGCGTTTGTTGGCTAATGGATTAGCTAATTAATAGTTAACTAGCTAATGATTAGTTAGCTAGTTTGCTAATTTATGGAGAAATATCGGGAGATAGGAGAGCACCTTGGCCATCTCTGAACCCTCCTAATATTTCTCCTTTCTCTCTTTTCACTCTTTTGAAGCTTCGTTTTGAGGCTTAGTCACTATGAAACTCTCCAGCGCTAACATCGAAAACCACTTAGACACCGTGTACGACGCTGTTGTTGTCGGTGGTGGCATGGGTGGGCTTTCAGCGGCTATTTACCTAGCGCGCTACGGCCTCAAATGCCTGGTTATTGAAAAAGGTCGAGGCCGCTCTGTTTGGATGCAAGAAACCCGAAACTACTTGGGGATTGATCCTGACGTGCCTGGGCGAAATATTTTAAAGCACGGCAGAAAACAGGCCATTGAGTGGGGTGCCGACCACCTACAGGCCTTTGTTGAAAAGGTCACTGACGAAGGTGAGACCTTTGCCATCGATATAAAAATTGGCAAAAACAACAGTAAGGCCTATACCCTGCGCAGCAAGTATGTGGTTGCCGCCTCCGGGGTGATGGATGTGCTGCCCCAACTGGAAGACATGCAAAACGTCTATGACTATGCGGGCTACACGCTGCACGTGTGCATGATCTGTGATGGTTACGATATGTGGGACCAAAAGGCTGTTCTGATCCCCGGTAAAGAAGCGCAAATTAATGCGGCCTTTGTGCTGAACTGGTTTACCCCCTACATTTCAGTGCTTACGGATGGTAAGTTTCCGGTGAGTGATGAGATGAAGCAAAAGCTCGCTGACCATGGCTATCCGCTTTACGAAGCGCCGATTGCTAAGTTCCTGGGGGAAGACCATAAGCTGAGCGGCGTTGCCCTTACCGATGGCACCACCGTAGAAGCCACCACTGGGTTGATTGCCATGGGTTCTATTTATCACAACCAGTATCTCAAGGGCATTGAGGGCCTGACTTGGGAAGGTGAAAATTTGGTTACTAATGACATGACCCAAACCACGCACGAGCGGATTTTCGCGTTGGGTGATTTGAAGCAGGGGCTTAATCAGGTGACGATCGCAGTTGCCGATGGGACCAAAGCAGGCACCCAAATCTGGCGTAATATTCGCCGGAAGAGCGCGCCTCGTAAGTGGGAAGAAAATCTGGCGAATGCAGAGACATTGGCCAAGGTGTAACGGTCTCTATTCCACGACAATCTCAATCGAGGTCGTGACATAAGCGAGGCCTTGATTGTGCAATAAAAAAAGTCCCCAAAACAGCTTGTTTTGGGGACTTTTTAGGGTTTGTTATTGGAAGCCCGTGGACCTGAAAAGGATAATGTTGCTCAGGTCCACACTCTCAGAGATACAGCGGTACGCTTGCGTAAAGCTTATATCACTTAACCGATGCAAGCAGCGATTGTTAGGAGAGATACGACCAAAGCTGTTGCGATACCGCCCTGAACGAGGTAGCTGCGCTGCTGCTCAGGAGAGGGGTAAGACGCGAAGTACATCTGAGGCTCAGTGGCGTAGTTGTTCAAACGGCCTGTTTCATCAGTAGTGGTGTACATGTAGTTACCTGTGTTTTGTGTCTACATTCACAATGTAACTTGTGTGCTTCTTTTTGTAACGATATGTTGCGAATATGTATCTTAAGGAGTACTCCGTGAATTTGAATGGTGGTGCATTCCTTTGGGAGCCTCTTTCTATAACTAGAACTCAGGCCCGATTGTGAGTGTTGCGATGGCGCAGCCTCTCCTGATGGAGAATCGCAATCTTCCCCCAGAGTCCCCCGATGCTGTCATCTGTACGTTTGAATGCACCTTTTGTAAAAGCTGCGCTGAGACACAGCTCAAAGGGATTTGCCCGAACTGTGGCGGTAACCTTGTGACTCGCCCCATTCGTCCGCAGGCCATACTCAATAAGTATCCGATCTCTACCGAGCGAGTTTTGAAAGAATTAGGCTGCGCGTAGTCAGGGGAAAGGCAGCCTAATTTTGTGTTAGGGAACGAGCGTGAATACTATATGAAGCCTGGTGCTCTCAAAAAGCGACTTAAACGCGATAGCAAGCGACTTAAACGCGATAGCGAAGCGCTGACTTGTCAGTCCGCTCGATGACGGCGGTCACTATTCGTATGTCTGAGGATGTGATTGAAGACTTAAAGCGGATTGCGCCTATACCTATATTGGGTGTCTCTGACTATCAGTCGCTTGCACGGACTTACATCGGCCAGAGCTTACACAGTGATCTAGAGCGACTAGAGAACGACACTGTTTCCTCACTGATTGACAGTTTGAATCGACATGGTGTTGGATATGACATAATCCAAGCAGTGCTTAATGAAGTCGTAAATGGATAAGTATTCTCCTACTTGCTCGGGTGATTGCTTAGTCAGCTCCAAAGCTTCCATAGGTAGCCATAACAGATCCAACAGAAAGAACCCGGAGTGAAAGAACTGTGGCACGAGATAGGGCTTACCAGGAAGCAGAGCAGTGCATCGAATCTGCGCGTCAAGAAGAAAATGCTACAGAACTTGACCTCAGTAATCTGGGGTTGACGGAACTGCCTGAGGGGATTGCGGAGCTCACCCAGTTGCAATCGCTTCGTCTCTCCCGCAATCAATTGACGGAACTGCCTGAGGGGATTGCGGAGCTTGCCCAGTTGCAATCGCTTGACCTCTCCGATAACAAATTGACGGAACTGCCTGAGGGGATTGCGGAGCTCACCCAGTTGCAATCGCTTCGTCTCTCCGATAACGAATTGACGGAATTGCCGGAGGGGATTGCGGAGCTCACCCAGTTGCAATCGCTTGGTCTCTCCTATAACAAATTGACGGAACTGCCGGAGGCGATTGCCGCGCTCACTCAATTGCAATCGCTTAGCCTCTCCGATAACGAATTGACGGAACTGCCGGAGGTGATCTCCGCGCTCACTCAGTTGCAATCGCTTCATACTTGGGGAAATCCACTCACTGCTCTTCCCTATCAAATTGCTAACTTGCTTAATTTGAAAACCTTGAGTTTTAGGTCTGAAAAGTTAACCAGTCTTCCCTCGACAATTTTTCAACTGAAAGCTCTGAAATGGCTTGATGTCAGTGGTTATGAAGATTTGGTTAGCTTGTCTAAAGATATTGGAAAGTTATGGAAAGATTATCTCTCACGGGCAGTCAAATTTCACAAATTCCAGAGGAAATTGGCTCAATATCCACCATAGAAGAATTAGACCTTTACAATAACAACCTGATTGAAGTTCCAATATCGCTAATACGGCTTAAGCATTTAAAGCGACTAAGCTTAAGAGGAAATCCTCTCAATCCTGACGTTGCTGCTGCCCACGAACAAGGTATTGAAGCAGTCATGCAGTACCTACGAGCAAGAACAGAGGGAGAGGTAACGCTAAATGAAGCCAAACTGATTTTAGTAGGTGAGGGGGAAGTCGGTAAGAGTTGTTTGTTGGGAGCTTTACGGGGCGATGAATGGGTCGATGGTCGTCCCACGACGCATGGCATAGAGATTAAGCCTGTGGTAATCAGGGCCCTTGGCAGTAACACAGAAATTATGCTGAATGGTTGGGATTTTGGTGGACAACGGGTTTATCGCCCTACTCATCAGCTATTTTTCAGTTCCTCTGCGGTTTATCTGGTGGTGTGGAAGCCGCGAGAAGGACCTCAGCAGGGTTTTGTCAAAGAGTGGATTACGCTGATCAAACATCGGGAACCCGATGCCAAAGTGCTGGTGGTAGCGACCCACGGAGGTCCCGGGCAACGGCAGCCGGATATTGACCGTCAGGAATTAATTGACCTGTTTGGCAACAATACCGTTGCGGGCTTCTTCCATGTTGATAGCAAACCCCACCTAGAAACTCAGCAGCGCAACGGCATTGCCGAATTGCGAGAGGCGATTGCTCACACTGCCGCCACCGTACCCGGCATGGGTCGTCTTGTCCCTACAAAATGGCAAAACATCCGAGAACTGTTGGAGGCATCTGATAAAACTCATTTGCCATATAGTGAGGTGATTGCCCTCTGTGAAGCACAAGGGCTAGAGGGCTTTGCCGCCGAACTGTTTGTTCGCGTATCTCATACCCTGGGCTCTTTGATCCATTACCATTACGATCCCATCCTGCGCGATATTGTCATTCTTCAACCTGATTGGCTAGCCAAAGCCATCAGCTTTGTTTTGGATGATGAAACAACTCGGTGTCGCAATGGATTGGTCGAATTTGCCCATCTCACCCAGTTGTGGAGCCATCCCCCATTTGTGGGCGAAGTCGGCTACCCCAAGGCCCTCCATCCAGTCTTTCTGCGCTTGATGGAACGTTTTGATCTCTCCTACAAAGTCGTGCTTGATCCAGCTTCTAGAGAAGAAAGCACCACTAGCCTGATTGCCCAGCTTGTGCCTGACAACCGTCCAGACCAATTGCCAGATTGGGGTGAGCAGCCAGAAGAGGGAGACAGGCAACAGGTGCAGATCTGTCGTATTGTAGACAATCGTGGCCAGAGCTCTAATGCAGAAGGGTTGTTTTATCAACTGATTGTTCGTTTACACAAATACTCACTTGGACGCACTAACTACGAAAATAGCATTCATTGGCAACGGGGCTTGATGCTCGACAACGACTACAACGGTCGCGCCTTGCTCGAACACATTGGCAATGATGTCAAAATCACTGTTCGAGCCGCGTATCCAGAACGCTTTCTTGCTTACCTCACCGAAGAAGTGAAATGGCTAGTTGAGAGCTTTTGGGAAGGGTTGAATTGCAACATCATGGTGTCTTGCATTGCACCCTGTGGCATGGAATCACCTGGACAAGGATTGTTTGAAGTGCAAAAACTGATCGAAAGCAAAAAGAAAAATCGCCCTGAGTTTCCCTGCCCAATCTCCGGTTGTGATGAATGGCAAAACATCGACCAGCTGCTTTTCAACGCACCCTTAGCTCAGCCTCCTTCTCAAGACATTGGCCTTGATCAATTCCGAGATGTGGTTAAAGACGAGCTAAAGGTGATTCGCAAAGATCTGATCACGCTCGATCACCGAGATCAACATCGATTTCAGGTCTTATCTCAGGATCAGCGCGCCCTCATGAGCCAGATCGATCAGCAGTTTGCCTATCTGATGCAAATGCTCACCGACGAAGCAAAAGACGGACCCCGATTGTTTAGCTTTAAGCCCATTGATCCAGGTTTCTTCGATCGCCCCAAATGGATT
>JBCDAG010000234.1:0-11690 GCA_039186165.1 Cyanobacteria bacterium P01_F01_bin.53 | reverse complement strand
AGGGATGAAATTGGGAAAACCTATATCTATGTATAGAGGCTATCTATACACAGAGGTCGTCTAAATACAGAGAGATCGAGAAGCTGATTATAAAGGCTCCTGACTAGGCAAATGTTACCAAGCACAACTATTGAGCCCGAAGCACAACCGCTTAGCCATTGCAAAAGCCGTTACAGGCTATTTGGCACAGGCTATTTGGACATTACAGTAGCAGCAATTTAGCCGTCTCAGGGTTCGATAGCTGCAATTCTCAATCGCAATTCGCAGCAGAGCAAGGTCAGGTCATATTTCCTCTGCATCAGGCTCGCCCTAAAGACACTAGCGCAACCGCCAAAAAAAGCAAGTTGGAGGTGGCCATTTAGCGCGATGGCTAACCAACGTGACACAAATCAGAGAGAAATGGGTAACAATGGAAATGTTAAACTTTTGTAAACAACTATAAAAAGCGACTGAACAAAGAGTTGAAAGCCCCTAAAACTTTGCACTCATTTGTACTCAAAGGATTTCTCCGAACAGGCCTGTTCCCAAAGGTCTATCCAGAGAAATCCTGGCATTCAAGTCCTTAGCATCGTCTGCGCTGTTCGCAAAATACCTACCTGTGACCTATCAAAATTTTCAGGAGAGTGAGGACAACTCACTCGAGTTGACTCCGCTATCCACGGACACCCCTGACGATATCGCCAACCACGACATCCACAAGATTTCCAAAAATCTAGCACCTAACCACCAATCCTCATCGTTAGGGCCATTGTCAGGATGGCTGAGTGGAACCCTCGGTGGCGCGCTCAGGGGAGCGACCAGTGGATCTAACGGACTACTGGTGGGGTTGGGCCTCGGGCTAGGGTTAGCGCTACTGCTCACACGCTTTACCAGCACGAAAACCGCAGAAGCAGACACCGCTGTTGACACCGCTGTACCGGCCCAAGTCGCCAGCGCCAGCGTCACCACGGCCCGTGCTCAATCCGAACCCATCCGCGAAACCATTACCGCAAACGGTACCGTGCGGGCTTTTGACTTGCTCTCGGTATCCCCTCGGGCCAGCGGCTTGCAAATTCAGAGCATCACGGTTCGCGAAGGCGATCGCGTGGCCACAGGCCAAGTCCTCGCCCTGCTCGATGACGCCGTCCTGCAAGCCCAAATTGACCAAGCCGAAGCCCAAGTCATCGCCGCCGAAGCCCAAGTGGCTCAAGCCCAAGCCCAAGCCAATCAAAACCAAGCCGCCCTCGCCGAAGCCCAAGACCAACTGGAGCGCTACGAAAATCTTTTTGCCCAAGGGGCAATCAGCGAAGAAGAAGTGGCCACCCGTCGCACCCAAGTCATCACCGCCGAGCAAACCCTCGGGGCCTCCACCGCAGGCATTGACAGCGCCCGAGCCACCGTTCGCAGTAGCCAGGCTGAGGTGGAAAGGCTCAACACCCAGCTGGGCCAAACCCAGGTACTCGCCCCTAGCAACGGCATCATCGCCGAGAAAAATGCCTCCGTTGGCGACACCGCCTCATCGGGCACCCCGCTTTTTGAAATCATCAGCGATGGTCAGCTAGAACTCGAGGTCAAGGTCCCCCAAACCCAGCTCGCCCAAATCAACCTGGGCACGCTGGTCCAAATCACCTCAAGCACCAACAAAAACATCCAACTCCAGGGCAGCGTTCGCAGCATCGACCCCACCCTAGATGCCAACACCCGCCAAGCGACGGTAAAAGTCGGCCTGCCCAGCAGCGATCTGTTACGTCCTGGCATGTTCTTAAAGGCCGCTATCACCACCCGTTCCCGCCAGGGTGTGGTCATTCCAGCAGACGCCGTTTTACCTCAAACCAGCGGCGGCTTTGTGGTCTATACCCTCAACGCAGATAGTACGGTTAAAGCTCAAACAGTGAATATTGGCGAGCGCATCCCGGCAACAGACTCCGATCCCGCCAAAATTGAAATCAGCTCAGGCTTAACGGCCAATACCCCCATCGTGGTAGAAGGCGCCAGCTACCTGCAAGACGGTGACACCGTAACTGTCGCCACCGGAGAAACAGGCGCTGCTAACACAGGAGATACTAACTAATGTTTAATATCTCCGCTTGGTCCATTAAGCGCCCGGTGCCCACCATTGTGCTGTTCCTGGTGCTGACCATTTCAGGGCTGGTGGCCTTTACCAATTTGGGTATTGACGATAATCCCAACATCGATGTCCCCGCCGTGATTGTCGAAGTGCAGCAAAGCGGCGCGGGTCCTGAGGAAATGGAGACCCAGATTACGAAAAAGGTAGAGGACGCGGTGGCTGGTCTTGGCAACATCGACACACTCACCTCGACAGTTTCTGATGGCTCCTCCAATACAGTGATCGCGTTCGACTTAGGCGTCGATACTGAGCAAGCCACCAATGATGTGCGCGATGCGATTACCCGCATCCGCCAGGACCTACCTCAAGACGCACAGGATCCGATTGTGCGCAGGCTCGACTTTTTTGGGGGCGGCCCCACCGTTATTTACACCGTAGGATCTTCTGGCCAGCGCTCCGTCGAAGAACTCAGCGACTTGGTAGATCGCACTATTAGCCGAAAATTACTGTCGGTCGATGGGGTTTCTCGGGTCAACCGCGTCGGCGGCGTCGATCGAGAGATTCGGGTTGATTTAGATCCCAACCAGCTGATTGCCTTGGGCATTACGGCCACCCAAGTCAACGATCAAATTCGCCAGTTCAATATCAACCTGCCGGGCGGACGTAGCGATATTGCGGGCCTAGAGCAGGGCATTCGCACCCTGGGCAGTGCCGATACGGTCACTGCCTTACAAGGCTTTAACGTCGTTTTACCCGATGGCAATACCGTTCCCATTACCAGCTTAGGCAACGTTAAAGATGACTTTGCTGAGATTCGTTCGTCGGCCTACAACAATAACAATCCGGTCGTGGGCTTCGAGGTCTATCGGAGTAGGGGTAGCGTGGTTGTCAGCGTAGAAGAGGGCATCACAGCTGCGATCGCAAATCTAGAAACCACCTTGCCTGAAGACATCGAATTTCAGCTCGTCTTCACCCGCGCTAACGAAATTCGTGATTCTTACCAGGCTTCCATCGATGCCTTGGTTCTTGGCTGTATTTTGGCCATTGTCGTCGTCGGCATCTTTCTGCGCGACTGGCGCACCACCTTTATCACCGGCATGGCCCTGCCGCTGTCGATTATCCCCACCTTTTTGGTCCTGCAGGCCCTGGGCTACACCCTTAATAGCATGTCGCTGCTGGCACTGACCCTAGCTGTAGGCAATCTCGTAGATGACGCCATTGTTGAAATCGAAAATGCCGAACGGCACATCCGCATGGGCAAAACGCCGTTCCAGGCTGCCCTAGACTCCACCGCGGAAGTAGGACTGGCCGTGGTCACCACCACCGCGACCATTGTGGCCGTCTTTATTCCCGTCGCCTTTATGGGCGGCGTGCCCGGTCAGTTTTTCAAGCCCTTTGGTGTCACCGTCGCCGTGGCCACCATGTTTTCTACCTTGGTTGCTCGCCTGATCACCCCGATGATGTCGGCTTATTTGCTCAAACCCAAGGCCGCTGACAAGATCACGACGACCGTCGTTGCCGCCGATGGCCTGCGGGTACCTCGCCGGTTGCTGCCCTACCACGGATTATTAAACCGAGCACTCAAGCACCGACTGCTCACCATTGTGCTGGCCGTGGCCTTTTTTATTGGTAGCCTGTCCCTGGCAAAATACATTCCCACGTCTCTCTTCGACGCTGGCAATACGGATCTAACCACCGTAGAAATCAACCTACCACCGGGCTCTACCCTAAAAAAAACAGAGCAGGTGAGTAAGCGGGTGAGCGATCGCATCCTGGCAGACCCAGCGACCGACCGCATTTTCAGAGTGCAAGAGCCCGGCAACACGAAGGCCTACGTCCAGCTCAAACCGAAAAACGAGCGCGTTGATAGAAGTGTCTTTGAAAAGACGATGCGCGAAGCCTTTCAAACCATTCCTGGCACCCGCATCAACTTTGTCAGCCAAGGGGGCGGCGGCGGCGGCAAGGGCATCGAAATTGTCCTCACCGGCGAAAACCCCGAACTGCTGACCCAAGCAGCTCAAAACCTGACCCAGCAAATGCGCCAGGTCAACGGACTTGTAGAGGTCAGCTCAACCGCGGCACTGGTCCAACCAGAGATTTTGATCAAACCCGATCCCGCCCGCGCTACTGACCTCGGGGTCTCGGTAAGTAGCATTGCCCGCACCGCCTCACTGGCCACCATTGGCGATGCCGAGTCGAACTTGGCTGATTTTGACGCAGGCGATCGCCTCATCCCGATTCGCGTACGCCTCAGCCCTGAAGCCACCCAAGATTTCACCACCCTGCAAAATCTCCAGGTCCCTACCCAAAGTGGCGGCCTAGTCCCCTTAATTTCTGTAGCTGACATTGAGTTTGGCAGCGGTCCAGCGCAAATCGATCGCTTTAACCGATCCCGACAGGTCACCGTCAGTGGCAACCTTCAGGGCATAGAGCTAGGGGAGGCGATCGCCGCCGTAGAGGCACTCCCCATCATGACCAACCTACCCGCAGGGATCCGGCAGCAGCCGACCGGCGACGCTGAAATTCAAAAGGAAATTTTCAGTCGCTTTGGTCTCGCGCTAGGCACCGCCGTGATGATGATCTACGCCGTCCTCGTCCTGCTTTATAACGACTTCCTCTACCCATTCGCGGTGATGATCGCGATCCCCTTGTGTGTCGGCGGCGCACTTATGGGCCTCCTGATCGCCCAAAAGCCCATGGGCCTCTTTGCACTCATCGGCATTGTGCTCCTCATCGGCCTCGTCACCAAAAACTCAATTTTGCTGGTGGACTACGCCCTACTCGCCCTCAAAGAAGGCAAATCCCGTCGTCAGGCCGTCCTTGAAGCGGGCATTACCCGCCTGCGACCTATCCTCATGACCTCTATTTCTACAGTGGCAGGCATGATCCCGATTGCATTGGCAATTGGCGCGGGTGGCGAGACGCGGAGTCCGATGGCGATTGCCGTCATTGGCGGCTTCTCGACCTCAACGCTGCTCACTCTAGTCGTCGTCCCCGTCTTCTTCACCTACATCAGCGGCGCTCGCAGCCGTGGAGCCAGGGTACTGAGCAGAGCCACCGGCATTGGCCAATCCAATCAGCCGATTTCAGCGACACCTATCCTTAAGTAGTCCTTACTAGATAAGTAGTCCTTAACTAGCAAAAGCAATGCTTGCTACCGAGGGGTTTGTGTAACTTCACGACTTTTTCACCAACGTTTTGTTACACCGCCACCCATTTCATACGGAAGCCCTATGTTTATCCCATCAATTTATCTTGTTTTTATGAAGTTATCGTAAGGCGTGTCTGGTTATGCTTCACAAACTATGAATGCTTATATGTTGTAATTGAGCCTCAGTGAGTGACAAAACCTGACGCTCTATTAAAAGCTGCATCTACTAAAAACTGCATCTGCTGTCGTACTCCTACTTGTAAGAAGACGCATGCAACTTTCAACTTTCAATACCATCAGCAGCAGCTACAAGCATCCATCTGTAAACAACAAAATCAAGAGGCTGATAGATATCACAGGGGCCTTCATTGGTCTTAGCATCACAGGATTTCTCTTTTTCCCTTTAGTCATAGCAATCAAACTCGATAGCCCAGGGCCTGTCCTATACAGTCAAATTCGCTGTGGACTCAACGGCAGACGCTTTCGAATTTGGAAATTTCGGTCTATGGTTACCAACGCAGAGTCGATGAAAAAACTCATCAAGAACGAAGCGTCGGGCCATATTTTCAAAAACAGCAACGATCCTCGAGTAACGCGGATTGGTCAGTTCATCAGGCGCACCAGTCTGGACGAGTTTCCCCAGTTTTGGAACGTCTTGAAAGGTGACATGAGCCTAGTGGGCACTCGACCACCCACCCCAGATGAAGTGAGAGACTACTCTTCACATCACCGTAAGAGAATGTGTGTGAAACCAGGCATAACGGGTGAATGGCAAGCACATGGTCGATCTAGCATTGAAGATTTTGATGCCATTGTCGCCATGGACTTGCGTTACCAAGCCAAATGGTCTGTGGCTTACGATCTCATCCTCATTTTCAAAACAATTCAGGTTGTCTTAAAAATGCAGGGGGCTTGTTAGAACAACGGGTCTACAGAAAATCTCTCTAAGCCTAAGAAACAACGCCTCTCTCACCTGTGAGGGAGGCTTTTTCAAAGTTGTTCAACCAAGACCATAGCCTAATAACTACTTCTTTTTTTTTTGCCAGCAGGACTTTTTTTAACAAAAATTCAACCTATGTATTCACTAATAACCTTTTCCGATATATCACCATCAGAGGGTTCCAGGATTCCAATTAACAAATAGCCATCCATCTTTGTAAACTTGAGTTACTATCAATACAGTTCCTTCATAAAGCGTGCATTTGCTTTCAAGGTTGTTCACCAAAACTTTGTTCATCTTGCGATACATCCGAAAAGCTACGCATCTACCCAGTCATCGCAAGTAAAACCTGTTGTTCATGGGGTCAGTATTTCCCTCAGCAACAGGACACCAGCAAC
The DNA here is from genome assembly GCA_039186165.1 of Cyanobacteria bacterium P01_F01_bin.53. Lineage (GTDB taxonomy): Bacteria > Cyanobacteriota > Cyanobacteriia > Phormidesmidales > Phormidesmidaceae > Phormidesmis. The sequence continues at coordinate 5,154 of JBCDAG010000234.1, read as the reverse complement.
AGTTGCCCCTAGCGGCTTACACCTAATCAGTCCTGAAGGTTGTTTTGAACGTCGTCTTCACTATTCTTCAGTTGACGGTTAAGTCCACATTGTAAGCAAGCTTTTCTAAAGTACCTTGGTTGCGTGAAATGGCTTTGTTCTCGTGCAGATACATCCCTCCTGCACAGAAGCCAGCACCCAAGCTAACGCGCCCACTCCTATGCGGAGAAGGCGGCTGATAAGTCATCAGCTGATAAGTCATCAGTTGCCTTCACCAGGCTTATTGGAATGACCGAGCTCCAGAAGGAACCGTATAAGGAGTCTCATCAAAAGACAGATACTAAAGCTCCAGCATCTCTAATTCCCTAGCGAGCATTCGCTTAAAACCATCAGAACTTCACCATCAGTACTCAGTCAAGTATGAAAACTATCACAGTTACCACCACTGCCGATAAAGGCAATGGTTCATTACGTAATGCGATCGAAAATGCCAATAACGGCGATAGCATCGTGTTTGCTAAGAAGCTAACGGGCAAAAAGATCACGCTCAAAAGTGGTCAGCTAAATATTGTAAGAGATATCACTATCGACGGGGGCAATGCGCCTGGCATTGTCATCAGTGGCAACAATAAAAGTCGAGTTTTCTTCCTTGACAGAAAGAAATCAGCAGTCCTGAAAAACCTAACCGTTGCCGATGGCTATACAGAGAAGCAAGGCGGCGGTATTGATACCCGCCATGAAAGCACCATTGTTTTAGACAATGTCAAGGTCAACAACAACAGGTCCGCGATAGGTGGCGGCATGCGTATAGGGCACCTCACCAAAGCGACCATCCTCAACAGCAGCTTTTACGGTAACGACAGTACCGTAAACGATAACTACGCCGATAAAAGCGGTGGTGCCATTGCTCACAGCGAGGCACGCGGGGAAATCATTGTTAAAAACACTAAATTTGTTAAAAACACAGGCTTTAACGGCGGGGGTATTTTCAGCTATGGCAGTGTAACCCTCATCGTTGAGGACTCTGTATTTAAGGAAAATAAGTCTGTCAACCGATTAGGCGGCGGGGCTATTTTGACAGATGGCGTTAGCTCTAAAGGCTATGACTCCGGGCTGAAAGAGGACGGAAAAATCACTATTAGCAGAAGCCGATTTGAAGGTAACACAGCCGAAGGTGACGGCGGTGCGCTTCTTCTGTGGGGATATAGAGACGACAAAGCGATCTTAAAAGACAGTGTTTTCATCAACAACAAGGCTATCAGCAAGGGCAGCAAAGCTAGAGGTGGCGCAGTCTACGTCAGATCGGAGCTGGATGTGCAAAATGTCACGTTTGCAAACAACTCGGCTCATAACCAAGGGGGCGCGATTTGGTCGGAGTATAGGTTGCCTGCCAATATTGTCAACAGCACCTTTTCCAATAACAGTGTCACTAAAGATTCCGGTGGTGCCCTGTTCATAAATCACCGCAGTGCGCCAGTTAATATCGTGAATTCCACGATCGCATACAATAAAGCAGGCAGAGCCAGTGGTGCGCTGTGGTTGGCCAGAGATCACAACGTAACGCTCAAAAATTCTATCGTTGCCTTTAACACCGCAGGACAAGATCGCCAGCAAAAGCAGGTTGGATATCAGCCCAAAGACGGCGGTGGCAACTTAGAGTTTTCAACCAATCCGGAGGCAAGTAGGGTCTTTAAAGATGCCCTTGTAGCCGATCCTCGATTAAACAAGCTTTCGCTCGTCAACGGCGATCTTGTTCATACGCTCAAGAGCGGTAGTCCTGCTATTAATACGGGTACCAGGAATGGGGCACCTCGGTTTGATCAGCGTGGTGCAACAAGAGATAGCAGAGTTGACATCGGTGCTTTTGAAGCAGGTGGTCAGGTAGTGAAAGGGCCGCAGCCACTGGTGCAAGATATTTCCGTAGATGCACCACAATTCTCGCCGAACAAAAATGCCAAAGCTACCCCTGTATGGGAACGAAAAGGTGCCGTCAATTTTGATGGAAAGCGAGACATTATTGAAGTCGCAAGTACTGGAGCCATTGATAGAGGGACCCAGGGCAAAAAGACTATCTCGCTCTCCTTCAGAGCTGATAAGCTCCAAGCTAACGGTGGCAAGCAAGTCCTTTATGAAGAAGGTGGTAAATGGCGCGGTCTCAATATTTATCTTGAGGGGAACACGCTTCACGCAGGCGGCTGGAACAAGCCTAAGAGGGAAAGTGGTTGGGAAGGTACCTGGCTAAAAAAAGAGGGCATTACAGCAGGTAAGTGGTACGAAATAGATGTCGTGCTAGATGGTGGCAGCCAGGTCACACAAGATGCCTTCACTGGCTATCTAGATGGTAAGGAGTTTGATAGCGGCCAGGGCTCCCAGCTATGGTCTCATGGTGACGGCATTGGTATTGGCAACGTCAATAACCTTACTCGGTTCCACGATGGCCTTGTGACCAAAGGTCCGCTTGGATTCGACGGCAGCATTGCAAATGTTGAGGTGTTCAACGTGGCACCTCAGGGCAATGACCTTCAGGCCTTTCTCTAAAGCCACTACTGAAAAGCCGCTATCTACAGATAGTTGGTGGATAAGAAATGCCTAGCTTTTAGGTAAATAACCGTTTTTATGCTGCCGAGGCGCATTCAAATCCACAAATCTTAAGTTCAACAGTACTTAAGCGAATTAGTGGACTATGACAGAATGTATCTCGGTGGCATTTGACGCTCCTGACACACTCATGATGACCTTGTAAATACAGATAACTAACCGCCTATTATCGTTCTACGTAAACAAATTACTAGGCGAATTATCAGGAAATAACGACATGTTCGTTGCACAAAAAATTGTTTATTTAGAGTTGCAAAAAACTGGCTGCACACATATTCGAAACCTTCTAAAGGAGGTTGTCGGCGGTGAGTTCGTTGACAAACATAACCTTGTTGACTCGAATTTTTTCAATGAGGATAAGATCTTCTTAGGCTCGGTACGCAATCCCTGGGAATGGTACACGTCGCTTTGGGCCTATGGCTGCGATCGCAGAGGCGGTATTTACACGCAAGTTACCAAGCCTGGCATTTCACTTAAAGGCATTAGACTGAAAAACAATCCCTATGCCGCATTTACCGCGATTCTTGCGGGCCTTTCTAAAGATCCTCAAAAGTGGCAGCAAACTTACCGTGACGTCAACGATGCAGGAGCTTTTAGAGAATGGCTGCATATGATGCATGACAAACGGTACTGGTATGATTTTTGCGAAGGCTATGGCGTGCGTCCCGTGAGCAAAGTCGCAGGACTGCTTACCTATCGCTATCTAAAGTTGTTCTGTACTAAGAACGATGAATTGAATAAATTGGATACCCTCTCAACCTTTCATCAGCTAGCTGACTATGAAAAAGAAAACTGTTTTATCACTCACTTCATTCGGAATGAGCAGCTAGAGTCTGATTTGTTTACGGCACTTGAGAAGTGTGCGATCGCAATCCCAGACCAGAAAAAAACAGAAATCATGTCGTGTTCGCGAACCAATGCCTCGTCGCGATCGTATGGTGCAAACTATTACTACGATAGCGCTTCAGAAAAGCTGATCGCAGCCAGAGAGCAGCTTATTATTGAGAAATTTGGATATGTTGCCCCTAGCCTATCCAATAATACATCCAGTACTGTATTGCCTGTTGGTGTGCCAGCGTTCTACTCAAACGGCCCCTCATGAGGGCGGCTTAGGACCGCGCAATACATGACACCGCCGCCGCCCATATAACTGATCTATATCAAAGCTTTTGATGACGACCACCATCTATCACAGGAGGTGAGTGCTTGGTTCCATTTCTATAATCGTCAGCGGTTCCATTAGGCGTTAAATTATCGGATCCCGGATGAGATTGTTCTCAATCGGAGATGATGTGTAATAGTTGTTGAAAGCGTACAAAGTTCCTAGATCTTTTAGAACTTAACTGGCCTCTCAAGTCGTTCAGTCTGTTGGGTTCACTTCAAATAACCAGCCGATATCAGCAGATTATTGATGCTAAATTGACATCCAGATATCGTCCTAACTTAAGCCTTAGAATCGATCATCTCCAAATGGGCTGGGGAGCTTCTAGGAATATTCCACTCAACCAACTCTCTTTGCATAAGCTTTTCGATTTCTAGGACATCTAGCATGACTAAATCCCACAAAACCTTGTTCAGGTTTTCTGACACGCTGGGCTTTTCGTCTAACGTTCTAACCGTCATTCGATGGAGTAATTCATACAAGTTTTTTTTCAGCGTTGTCGGCAAAAGAGAACGAACTTGCTTAGTCCACCGAGCGCTCCTTAATTGCTCGATTTTTATGCTCTTCTTTGAGCTACCAATGGACTTATTACGGTGAACATCTTCAAAATCGCTCATCCTTGAATAATCTATCTCTAGGAAACTCGCAATTCGCTGTAAAACAGCTTGCTTGTCAGATAGGAATTCTTCAAATGTCAGCAAGAAAACGCGTTCTGGACCAAAGCATTCAAGATAGGGCTTAATCTGGGTGAAGTAACGCGTTCGGTTGACGTAGGAGGGATGATGCATAACAGCTTCTTCAAACGAGCTATTGATATATCCCCGTAGATAAGTATGCATATAGTGAGACACCATTCTGTCAATAGGGTGTCTCATAACATAAATAATTTTCAGCTCAGGATTAAACTCATAGAGAGACTTATAGGTCGTTTTATTGAACTCCGGATAGCAGGCATAAGAAGTAGAAGCCTCTCCACAAAGCTTACCCTCCGTAGGGGTATAGAGTGCCCTATAGTCATCAATATTGAGCTGCCAGTTCTCCGTTTTACTAAAAAAGTGGGGTTCTTTTTTACGACTAAAACAGATATCTGGATGCTGAGAAAGCATATTAGCTAAGGTTGTAGTGCCACTCTTCATTGCACCGATTATCATAAAATCAACAAATGACATAAACTTCACTTTTCGAGATTAGCTGTTTTCTTAGTGACCACCCAAAGCCAGGTCATGGGCTAACTGAGCAAGGCAGTGACAATGTTAATTTGAGTACATTATGGCCCGTGTCTTTATTTAGCTTTTATTCAAAAAATTCTCGGTTGCATACTGATATATTTCTATATCAGGTTGACATATTTCCCTCACGCGCTCTCTTAAAGACTCCGTAATAATAGAGTCCCGTAAACCTGATTTCGCAGGGTT
>JBCDAG010000233.1:0-11824 GCA_039186165.1 Cyanobacteria bacterium P01_F01_bin.53 | reverse complement strand
TAAAAAATTGCGCTCAGAATGAAATTGTTCTTACCCGTTAACATAAAATCCTGATTCGCTATGACTTGGAATGCCGCTAACTATCAAGACCAATTCAGCTATGTATGGCAACACGGAGAGAGCTTGATGAAGCAGCTCAATCCTCAGCCAGGCGAACAGATTGTGGATTTGGGCTGTGGCACAGGGCAGCTCAGTGCACAAATCGCGGCACAGGGCGCTTTCGTGGTGGGGCTAGATAGCGATCGCGCTATGATTACCCAAGCTCAAGAGAACTACCCCCAGTCCCCCCAGCTGGATTTTCAAGTTGCTGATGCAGCCAATTTCCAGTTGCCAGCCCCTGTAGATGCGGTGTTTTCCAATGCAGCACTGCATTGGGTCACTGAGGCCAAAGCCGCCGCCGACTGCATCAGCAAGGCCTTAAAAAGCGGTGGGCGATTTGTTGGAGAGTTAGGTGGGCACGGCAATGTGAGCACCATTCTGGCCGCGCTTGAAAAAGTCAGCGGGCGAGCAGACTTGAATCCCTGGTATTTCCCTACCCTCGGTGACTATGTTGCCTTGCTAGAACGAGCTGCTCTTACGGTGGAGTACGCGCATTTGTTCGATCGCCCCACCCCTTTGGGTGAAGCTGGTTTAGCCGGTTGGTTAGAGATGTTTGGTCAACGATTTTTTGCAGATCTTTCAGCAGCGGAATGGGCTGATATCGTCAGCGCCGTTGAGGCAGAAGCTAGCGATCTTTATCAAGATGGGCTTTACCAAGATGGAATATGGGTTGCCGACTACCGACGACTCAGAGTGGTCGCGATTAAATGACAACGCTGAAGTAAAAACGTTTAAGAACGCTATTAGGACGCCACCCTTGGATATTGTTTTTCTCTTTTTGGCAGCCATTTTCGCAGGCGCGATTAATGCGATCGCCGGTGGCGGTGGTCTACTAGTTTTCCCGGCGCTGTTACTGACGGGGGTTGCGCCGCTCAGCGCCAACGCCAGCAGCGCAGCGGGCATTTGGATGGGCATGGTGGCCAATGCTGTGGCCTATCGCCATGAGCTACTACCGGTTGCCAAACATTTACTCCCCGTAACCCTCAGTAGCTTAGGGGGCGGTGCTTTGGGGGCATGGCTGCTGTTGCATTTTTCCGATGATGGGTTTGCGGTGGTGGTGCCTTATCTGGTTGCGCTAGGGACGTTTTTGTTTGCGATCGCGCCCAAGCTTGCTTCACTGTCAGGGCCATTTGAGGGGCCGTTGGATGAGCCGTTTAAGGGACCTAAAAACAATAAAGCTTTGCCATCGACGCGCTTCAACCACCCAGCCCTGATCCTGGGCCAGGGGCTTATTTCCATCTATGGCGGCTTCTTTGGGGGTGGTGCAGGCATTTTAATGCTCACATTGCTAAACCTGACAAGTCCTCGCAAACTTCTCACGCTTCAGGCTGTCAAAGTGTGGATGGCGGTGTGTATCAATGCCGCCGCGCTGATCTATTTTATTACCGCTAATATTCTCTCCTGGCCTCACGTACTCTTAGTAGCTGTGGGGACTTCCCTCGGCGGTTACAGCAGTGTGCACTTGGCCACGCGTGTACCCGCCCTTTGGGTCCGCAGGTTAGTGATTGTGATTGGCAGTGCGCTATCGATTTACTTTTTTGCGGTGAATTCGCAGTGAATTCGCAGTGAATTCACCACGAATTCGCGGTGAATTACGATGCTGACAACAGCGGGTCGATCACGGCTTTCCACGCTTCCACGCTAGAACCAGACGATAGCTGAGTGGCTTCAGCACCATTGATAAAGAACGTGGGTGTAGACCACACCCCTCGAACTGTGGCGAACCGGGCTGGGATTCGGGCCTGCGCATAAATCTCTTTACTGTTTAGCAGTTCAATAAAGGCGGCTTTGTCCGTGTGCGCCGTTGCTGTTACTGCGAACTCGGCCAACAGATCGTGAAATTCGGTTTGAGTTTTATCTTTCCAGGCCTCATTGGCAAATTCTTCCTGGCGGCTATAGAGGTAGCTGGTAAAGTCCACAAACTTTTGGGCACTGTCCGCTTCTGCCGTTTTGCCAGCGATTGCGATGACAGCTTTGGTCGCATCCCAGCTTTGCCGATGGTTTCCCAGGGTCATCAGCTGAAATATCCAATGCACCTGATCGGGGCCATAGGCGCGAGCGACCTCCATGACATGATTCCAACCCCGCTTCGAAAACGGGCATTCCAAATCCAAAAACATTTCTACGACAATGGGCGCATTGGCATTGCCGAGCTTATAGCCACTAGATCTCGAAGGAATGGGAATAGCCATGAATTCACATTGGAAAATTGAACTGACAAAATCCTTGCACATAGCAACCAATTTTGACAATTCAACGCCCCTGTCTTTTCCCGGTATACGGTATGAAGACAGGGGCCTAGAGACACTGACTATTCGCAGTAGAGAATGGCTGTAACGTTCTTCTACCGCTTACGAGTCGCAAACGTGCCAGCGAGCAGAATTGCGCTAAAGACACCCATAGGCTCAGGCACGGTTTTAGCCGTTTTATAATTGAAGACAAAGAAGGCATTGCCGGTGTGACCGAGGGTATCGGCATCGATGCCAGTGTTATTGGAAATGATCTGGGCTAGCGTCAATTTGTCGAAATAATATTGATTGAAGCCTGCTTTGGATAATAGGCCACCTTCTAAGAAGGCCGCATCGTTGGCATACCAGAAGCGATCACTCGCGCGTAGCCGCCCAAACTGATCGGCCCAAGCGGCCTGGATTAGCTCGCCAACACTGGCATTATCAAGGTGATCTTCGACTAGCATGCCGACCCACAGATCAATCTCATCGACGCTGTCGTACACGCTGGCTAAGGCCTGTTGGGTGGTGATGTCACTGGTGATGTCGGCAAAGTTTTCAAAAGCCTCAAGGCCATAGGCCGCGCGTGTGTCATTGTACGTGCCTAGGCCGTGGTCGCGGCTGCGCAAAATATTCAGCGAGGCCAAATCAGTGCCATTCATAATCGGGCCAGCGGCTGGCGGGCCAAACGACAAGTTACGCAAGTCATCGGTGATTTTGACATCGGTCTCTTGCTGAATATTGGAGGCTAGACCCCTGAAAATAGAATCAATATCGGTTGCGGCAAAGGCATCCGGGTCGAAAAAGCCTTCGAAGAGATTGAGATCGCCCGCCTCATGGGTGGTGCCATCTGGGTTTACCCGTTTGATTTGGCCGCTGATTTGGCTGTGACCCAGGCGGAAGGCTGCCGTAGAAAATTCATTCATCACGCTGGGATCAACAGTGTCATCGTAGCCAGCGTAGTCATCTAGGGCAATGCCAAGGGCAGGAAGATACTCATTGAAAGTCACGGCCTGAATTTGTGCGCCCACAACTTTCTTCGCGGACTGATAGAGAAATTCGTCTTTTTGGTCCGCATCCAGGGTAGATAGGTATGGACCATAGTTGTCGGCGATTTCATCCACAACGCGATTGTGTTCACGCACCATCAACGTGTGCAGTGAAGTGAGAACCGCATTCTCGTTTGCACGGACATCCCCGGCAACAAACATCTTCTCTTCGTCAATGCCGACGGCTCCCCCATCCATCTCAGGGGCACCGGCCTTTTGGCTGGCCACGGGCAAGTAGCTGAGCCCATCTATAACGCTCACTTCTAGCTTGCCGTCTGAACCAGTCCGTAGCCAGTCTGCCCTGTCGATACCGCTGCCGATTTCGTTGGCGCGACCACCATATACATTGCCGCCGTCAATCCAAGGGGTAATGTTGTTGATTTGTTGGCGTGGTGTTGTGATCCCCGTTGTCTCATCGTATAAAGAGCGCGTCATCGGGATCGCCTGCCCCGGTATGAAAGAGAGATCGCCAGCAGGCACCGGCACCATCGCAAATTCATCGTGGGGCGCTAGGGTATGGCTGATGTCGTGGGAGAGAAACTGTCCCCAGGCCCAGTTAAAGTCACTGAGGCCGCGCTGGTTTAGGATGGAGTCTGGCTGGGAGAATACGGCGTTACTGATTGCCCGTGGGTTAGGGCCATCGGCAATTGATGAAAGGCCATCGCCGTAGTTAGCATTGCCTTTGCGATCCAGCGATTGGCCCAAAGAACCCAAAGTAGGGTTGAGTAAGTTGTTGCCGCTGCCATCGAGCGTTCGCGCAAGCGCTGACTTGTCAGTTCGCACTTCTTGTAGCTCAGCTAGATTGATACTTCCTAAGCGAACCTTTCCCAATGGAGCCGCATTGGCCTTGGTATCTGCGCCAAATAACGCACTACTATTCGGGAGTAAACTAGGGGCCGCCCAGGTACCGATGGAGAGTAATCCAAGGGATAACGCTATCTGAGGTGTGGGGCGGGTGGCCGAGCTAAACACCGAATTTAGATTGGTTAGGTCGCAAAATAAAGTCATAGGACATCGGGGAGTAGAAGGAGGCGTTCACTGTTAGAGGATGCGTCAACAGTTCGCCGTGTTATTACGAATAAAAAGTAAGGATCAAGCAACGTAGTCGTGCACCTGCTCACGAATATATCCGTGCCTAGTAAGTGCTCCTTTTGTCACAGGAGTCTTCTTAGAGAGGGCTTTTATAGATGCGTTTTTTGAAGCGGTGGATGCGTCTCGGTAGGCGGTAGATGGCAGGTTCAGAGCAAATTCAGAGCAGTAGATGTGCCGTTGCTAAGCGGTGTAACTTTTGAGGATTACCTAAAATGAGGATTACCTAAAAGCTTTTTGGTCTAATCTCAGTGTGCTCTTGTCTCAGCGTGCTCTTGGATGACGCTTCAAGTGCTCAAGTGTTGTAGTAGATAGCGACTGTCAACCGTGGGTTCCCCGATTACAGTGGCTTATTGGTAGGTAAACACTACACTACGCTGTGTGAGGCTTCAGTGAATCATCGGTAGTTTTACCTACACAAAAACCTGCTAAAAAGTGTGAAATCATTCACACTGCTTTTACAAAAGATCTTTTCCTGAAAGGTTGCCTCAAAAGAGAAAGCCCTCACCGAATGTTGTTTCGGTGAGGGTGCTGATAAGTTATTGCTGATAATTTATTGTTGCTTTAGATTTTTTTGTCTCGTAACGTGATAGTCCTCATAGCCTTTGACGCTTTCAATCAAGCTTCGGTACAGGGTCGAAAATTGCAGCTCATCGATACCTCCTTCGCTATTCCAGGTTGCCGTCACACAAAAGTTTCGGCCGTTGGCATCAACTAATGCCGTTGTGAAATTTTCAACGCCAGGTTCCGAACCCCCTTTAAAGGAAACCTTTTCCCAGTCGTTGGGATTAACCAAGCCTGGATTCACGCTCATGAGTGGTAAATCGGCGATCTCATCCATGGCACTACATAGCTCACGGGCACTTAAAAACCACTCCACATCAATGGCCTGGGGGCCATCATTGAAAATATTCACATCCGGCAAGGGCAAGGCCGCAAGGGCTGACAGCAACGAACGCCTTTCATCACTCCGTCGCCAGCGGCGTAACACTCTCACATTGGCTGGATCTTTTAGGACAAACGCTTCCCGCGTACTCAAGAAAGGTCGATTGCGGTTTCTATCGTTACGATTACTATTTTCTACGGGCGTGTCTGTTTCAAGCAGCGCTTCTACAGCTTGCCTGCCCACAATATTCAACAAATGATCCGTTGCGGTATTGTCGCTTTGTGAAATCATTAGCGTCGCCAGGCTTTCTAGGGTTAGCTGAGAGCCTTCAGGCCAGGTTTGTAAAAAGCCACTGGGCAAGCTTTTCCAGGCTTCTTGCAGGGGCACCACCTCGTCCCACTGGTGCTCACCTGCGGCGATTTGTTCTCGCAGTGCCTGCAAAATTAAGAGCTTAAAGGTAGAGCCTACTGCCAATGGCTTATCCGCATTCAGTGAGGCGATGTCGATAGCTTTTGATTGGTCAGTCAATTGGCCAGTCAGTTGGCCAGTCAATTGTTTAGTTTCTAATTGATCCGTTTCTCCTACTAATTCCACAGCCAACACATGAACCGAGCCGGGCAAGGCCTCAAATTCGCCAACTAAATCATCTATGGAGACTGCCGTGAGCTGAGGGGTTTCAAAGAGGAGTCCAGTGATCTGACCTTGGCCATTAAGGGCTAAATGCGCTGGCACCCGGCCTCGTTCAAACGTGAACACAAAGCCATTGTCCACATCTTCTATGCTTTGGTAAGCGCCGACGCTGCCCTCAATGCCCTGAATGATTTGGGAGATTTCAGCAAGGGAGATTTGGGCTAAAAAAGAATCTGCGAACCAGGATTTTTGCAGCTCGTCTTCTGTGAATAGGCGAGAGAGTATCTCGGTGGGAGGCACGGTTGCCTGGGCCAGCAGGACTGGCGTGTGAATAGAGGGTGCAGCTTGCCCTGTGACCAATTGACTGGTGATCAAGTGCGGGAGGTTTTCTATCCAAGGTGCTGCGATCGCAGGCCGCACGTTTCCAAAACAAATCCCAAAGCAAATCCCAAAACACAGCCCTAAACTAAGGCACAAACTCAGAACCCGACTCAGAATCCGGCTGGCACATAGCCCCATCATGATACGCATGGCAACTCCACAGAAGCGCGATAACAAGAAGCGTGATAAGCCAAACGCTAGCAGAGAATGCAAGCCCCATCAAGAAACGGGCAACGGGACCACAACGACCTCTGCCCCGGTCAAAAAGTAAAGATGATCAATCAGCGATTGCCCTTCGTGACCCAGATTAAAGTCATTGCTGTAGATAAAGAGTTGTGGCTCGTAGAGGGGTTGTGCACTGGCGCGTTCAGCCGTAAACCAAGTTTGTAAAACATCGGCATACAGGCCCAGGGTTTTAGCGCTGAAATCGCCCCCAGGAAACTGTAGGACGCCTGGCGAGCTGGGGAGTACGAGATGGAGTGCATTGAGTACAGCGGTTCGTGGGTGCTCAGCAGGGTGAATCGCGGCGGTGATTTGGGCAATCCCCCCAGCTGACTTGGCAATCCCCTCCCCTGGCAATACCTTCACGTCATGGGTGTTTATGAGTCTCAATACTTCAATAGATTGGCTATCTGGAGATGGGAGCCTTGGAGATAGGCGAGTTGGCGCTTTTTGCTTGGCCGAAGTGTTCCTTGCCATTTCTGCCGCAATCTCTGCTGCCATTTCTGTTGCCGAGGCTGTGACAGAGGCGACTATAGACGCCTCATGGTTGATCATTGTCGGTGCGATCGCAATTAACACATCGGCCTGACAATACACCGGTGCTAATAACTCCATGGAATTTTTAGCTGTCGAAAAAGAAGGGGAAGAAGAAGACATAAATGCCAGACACGAGAGCTTATACTCTTAAAATTCCCCGTCGAGCCCTCCTGCCAAATCCGTAGGTCACTGAACCTGAATCTTACTTTTCGTACATTAATTTGTAGTGCTCGTACCGCGACGAATACATTCCTTACTTCCTTTGCTACAAAGCACCTGACTGACTACAAAGCGCTTGATTATAGAGTCGCGGGACCAACTGACACAATGGCACCGGTGAGCAGCGCTAGCTGCCTTAAAAACGTGTCATCAGCCTCCCCTTCCCCTAACAAGCCGCCAGAAAGGAGCAGAGACGGCATAGGGCTCACGGAGGATCGCGGCACGGAAGCAAACCAGGACTTAAGCGCGGTGGCGTGTTCATGTAAGGTGGCTAAACTCAAATCGCCACTGGCAAAATGTAGTGCGCCAGGAGACCCCTGGGCCACGAGGTGAAGGTTCTTGGCAGCTGGCTGCTTTTGTTGGTGACGACGCTCGATTCTGTGGGCAATTTGGGCGATCGCATCCTGCTCAGGATCGAGCAACAGCACCTCTGCGCCCGGCACCACCCTCGCCGCCAGCTGGGGGTACTCATTAACCCCAGGATCAATCACCACCAACATGTCTGTCACCGGTGACACCTCAACTGGCACCTTCTCAGTTGGCGCCTTCTCAACTGGCACCTCTGTATGAACCGTCGCCTGTATTTGGGGAGAAAGCATAGCCACCTACCAAAAAAGTCCTGGGTTAGCCTAAACGTGCCCAGGGGGTGTCACCCTCTATATTACTTTTATTTGATATGTGGTTTTCTTGTATTTTCTTTGTAAAAAGAATCGTTGACCTCTCGGTAAATTCTCAGAGTGTGTCCTTATGATGGCCCTATGGAATTTTCACTGCTGACCTTTCAGACCACGATTTTGGGGCTTTTGTTGGTGGCTTGCCTGAGTGCGATCGCGCTTCGCAAGCTGCACTTTCCTTACACCATTGGTCTAGTCATTGTCGGTCTGATGCTGGGCTTTGCTGGGGACGCACTGCCCGGTATTGAAATGCTCACCGAGCTGAACCTTTCCCATGAGGCGATTTTATTTCTCTTTTTGCCGCCGCTCATTTTTGAGTCTGCGCTGAACCTGAATGCTCGGCTGCTCCTGCGCAACATCACCCCTGTCCTGGTGTTGGCCACTGCGGGCTTGCTCATGGCTACCGCGATTGTCAGTGCCCTAATGGCCTGGCTTACGCCGCTGAACTGGCAAGAGAGCCTACTTTTTGGTGCGCTGATTTCTGCCACGGACCCGGTCGCCGTGATCGCCCTATTCAAAGAGCTGGGCGTGCCTAAGCAGCTGGTTGTTTTGGTGGAAGGCGAAAGTCTGTTTAACGATGCCACGGCCATTGTCACCTTTAATCTGATTCTGGCGGCGGCAGCGATGGAGACGGACAACATTGCTGTCGATGGCCTGAAGGAATTCTTGAGTGCCTTTTTGGGCGGCATTTTAGTAGGCATTACCCTGGCCTGGGTGATGAGTGCCCTGATTGTGGCTGCCCGTCGAAACCCCTTTATTCAGGGCACCCTATCGACCATTTTGGCCTTTGGCACCTTTATCATCGCTGAGCATAATTTTCATGTGTCTGGGGTGATTGCCGTGGTTAGCGCTGGTATGGTCACCAGCTGGATTATCTCCGTTCGGCTCAAGCCCCATTCCCGTGAGTTTTTGAATGGGCTGTGGGAGTATCTTTCTTTTCTGACTAATAGCCTGATCTTTTTACTGGTGGGCTTGGCGAGTGCCCAGGTCTTACAGGCTGTGACGGAAGTGAGGGTGTTGATTTTGTCTTTGGGAGTTGCGATTGTGGCGGTTCTGCTGTCCCGTGCTGTGGCCATCTTCACCCTGATTCCCCTAGTGAACCGCATCCACACTGCTCCCCCCATTGCCTTGCCAGAACAGACCATTCTCCTGTGGGGTGGCTTGCGTGGTGCCGTCGGGCTCGCCCTTGCCCTCAGTCTGGAAAATGAAGTGAACAACGGTCATTTCTTAGTGGCCCTTACCCTTGGCGTGGCCCTGTTTACGTTGCTGGTACCGGGCACGACCATGGCCAGCCTGTTAAACCGTCTGGGCTTTAACAAATCCTCAGTAATAGATAGCTTGGAAACCTCAGAGGCGATTATCAAAGCCAATCAAAAGGCCCTGAGCGCACTTGAGGCCCTCAGCTTAGAAGGTAAGCAGTATAGAGAAGAAATTGATGCCATCACAGACCAAATTCAAATCGATCTTAAGGATGCCGAAGCCAAGCTAGCGACCGTGTGGGATGGCATGATGACCGATCGCTCCCAGCTGGCTGAAGCCACTTGGCTCCAGGCCTTGGCTATTGAACAACAGGTCTATCGTCAGCTCCATGACGATGGCATTCTCTCGGCGGCAGCTTTTATGCGTGTGGGCCTAGGGCTAAGTGCCCGCCAGAGTGAAATTGTTGCCGGAAATCTGCCGCCCACCCCGCTGGGTATGCGTGTGCTCACCACGCGGATTGAAATGCAGGGAGGGAGATTTGTAAAACGACTGCTGCCGAAAAAGATCTGGCGCGATCGCGCCTCTCTAGAACAGTTCTCCGCAATGTATGAATGCGATTTGGCCATAGAACAGGTCACCCATCAGGTGATTAAGCGGCTGCTAACCCTGCCCCAATGCTGTCGCAATGACAAAGATCTGTTCAACAGCTGTATGAAGTACTACCGGGAAGGGCACCGCGCCGCGCAGAAGAGAATTGAGCAAAGTGCCAAGCGCTTTCCCGAAGCCGCCCATCAGTTTGAGCGCTACATTGCTGAGCGAGTTGCAGCAAGTGGGCGAGAAAGTGCGATCGCGACCCTGTTAGAGAATGGCATTATTACCACTACCGTTGCCAGTAACGTCTGTCAGATTTTTAGTGAGCGTGACGCTAGTGACGAGCACTCGAGCCGCAGCGTTAACGCCTAGATTTCTTCGTCGGTCACTGATGCGATCGCTTCGTTTTCGTCTAGCTGAGAACAGATCGGTATTTGAATGATAAAGGTGGTGCCTTCGCCAGCGATAGATTGGCACTGGAGGGTGCCGCCGTGCTTTTCCGTAATAATTTGATGGCTGATCGAAAGGCCCAATCCAGTCCCTTGGCCGATGGGCTTGGTTGTAAAAAAGGGATCAAATAACTTGTCCATGACATCGGCTGGAATGCCTGTGCCATTATCTGCAATTTTAATCACAACACTCTCACCGATCAGTTCAGTTTTAAGGGTGATGGTGGGGTTAGGGGGGCTGGGCTGTTTGCCGTCGGGGGTGTCGTCCCTGAGCGCGTCAATGGCATTGGCCAGCAAGTTCATAAAAACCTGATTCAGCTGACCGGGCAAGCAACCCACCAAGGGCAAATCGCCATAGTCTTTGATCAGTTTAATCGGCGCATGGGGCGGATCCCCTGCGAGGCGATGATTCAAAATTAACAGCGTATTTTCTATCCCTTCGTGGATATTAACGATTTTCAAAGCCGCTTCGTCTAATCGCGAAAAATTGCGCAGGGAGCTAACAATAGATTGAATGCGTTCTGTCCCCATTCTCATGGAGCTGAGCAACTTGGGGAAATCCTCTTTAATGAATTCAACCTCTACCTCCTCAAGGGCTTCTTCAATGTGAGGGTCTGGATTTGGATAGGTTTCCTGGTACAAATCGAGCAGCATAAGCACGTCTTGCGTGTACTCGTGGGCTGGCTGAAGATTGCCGTAGACAAAGCTGACGGGATTATTAATTTCATGGGCAACGCCTGCAACCAGCTGACCCAGGCTAGACATTTTCTCAGTTTGAATGAGCTGCACTTGGGTGGATTTTAGTTTTTGTAGGGTGGTTGTTAAGGCTTGGTTGCTGCGGCTGAGTTCGGCGGTGCGCTCTTGAACCCTAGCTTCTAGTTCTTCGTTGGTTTGTTTGAGGATGGCTTCAGCTTGTTTTCGATCAGTGATATTAATCAATGACCCCGATAAAATATTTTCCTGGCTAAAGTGAATGGAGAGTTCTAGCCAGCGTATCTCACCGGTTTTGTGGGGAAAGCGGAGTTCTAAGTGGTGATTGGTTGAGGGACTAATTGTAGGGGTGTCTTTGGAGCTGCCTTTGGAGCTGCTTTGTAAGGTGTCTTTGAAATTGTTTTTGTAGTGGGTTGGGCAAGCATTTGGAGTGTTCGTTTTTTGCTTGAGGATCGTTTCCCAGCGTTCTACATCCTGCGCATCAATAAAGGCTGCTAGGGGCTGGCCCATGGCTTCTGGGACCTGGTGTCCGAGGATCTCATTCCAAGCACGATTGACAAACGTTAACTGACCGTTGCGATCGCATTCAAAGACAATCTCACGCAGGTTTTCTACTCTCTCACGATAGCGACGTTCTGACGCTGTGAGCTTTTCAATGAGGCGATACTGAATTTGCGTATTTAACTCATTGTTCGTATCAGGCTTTAGCATAGGGCGGGGAAATTGAGCGCATCAAGTAACTTATCTGCCGTGAGGGTTTCTGCATAAAGCGGAAACACATCTTCTAAATAAAACGATTGTTCAAAGGTGGTGCGTGCAGAGGTACAGTCACTGAGCACTGACACCCGATATCCTTTTT
>JBCDAG010000232.1:0-11845 GCA_039186165.1 Cyanobacteria bacterium P01_F01_bin.53 | reverse complement strand
ATAGACCGCAGCGCTATGGCCTTTAAGTGTCTTTAGTTCTGTACCATTCGTATCCCATAGCTTCACCGTACTGTCCCAACTGGCCGTGGCGATAGTGTTGCCATCTGGTGAATACGCCACACTCAAGACCATAGCGCTATGGCCAATCAGTCTCTCTCGTTCTTGAATGCCAAACATCACTTCTCGAATAGCAGAAAGGGTTCGAAAACGATGATGGGGTTGTAAATGCTTCAGTGCAGAGTGATTGTTCAGAGCTTGTCCTGTTTGCAGTGCCAACGTTACCGCTTTTTTTTCTAAACCATTGGCTACGTAGGACTCCATGCTTAAACTATCTGCCAGAAACTTAGAATTTATTTCTCCCTTCATAGCTTTCTGTTGCTGTTGCCAAGCCAACCCACCGGCAATAACGGCTAACAAAGCAATAACTCCAGACACAACAGAGTTCCGTTGTGCTTTCCTAAGCTGTTGCTTCCGCTGCTCTTGTTCCTGCGCCTGTAAGGCCATGCTCGCCTGAATAAATGAGTCTTCTACATCCCCCAAATCCTCACGCCGTTTTTCCCACCGCTCCTTAGCCTCCGCCAAGGCCGCTCCCCGCAGTAGTGCTCCCTCATCTTGTCCAGTGGCTTCCCACTGCTGCACAGCGCCCCGCAAGCGTTCCTGCCAAGCCCGAAAATCTCGATCCGTGGTCATCCACCCTCGCAACTCTCCCCAGTTACGAATCAACGCCTCATGCACTACCTCTACAGTTTCCTGTCGCCTCTCGTTTTGATTTGTGATGACCAGTCGGGTATCTGCCAACTGCTTCACCAGTGCCCACTGTTCAGCCCCTAACTCTGCTTTCGTTGCCAATCGGCGCGTATCTTCAGAGCCTTCCCCCGGTCGCACCAGCTGAATAAAAATCCGCCTTACCTGTGCCTTTTCAGCTTCACTCAGGAGGGCGTATTGATCATCCGCATAGCGAGCCAAAGCACCATCCACCTGACCTATGGCCTCATATGCCGTGTGGGTCAACACTTGTTTTCTGCGCCGTTTCCACAGTTCCGTGAGCGCAAATTCTAACAAAGGCAAATTACCGGGCTCATTCTCCACATCCTTTAAAATTCGCTGCGCTAGCCCTGCTTCAAAGGTCACCCCTAACTTTGCAGCGGGTTGTTCAATCACTGCCATCAGCTCGGTTGGGTTCATTGCCCCCAGCTTCACATCGTCCGAATCCAACATATCGGCAAACGGTCGATACGAAAGGCCATTTCCCAAAAAGTCCGCCCGCATCGTAGCGACCAGTACTAACGGTGACTCATTCCCAGCAGTGCATGCCAAACTCGCCAATAAACAATCCAAAAACTGACGGCGTGTTTCCTCTTGCGGACACAGGGTATATAGCTCCTCAAACTGATCGGCAATCAGCAATACTCGCTGGTTAGGATAGTTTTGCTGAATACGCGCGATGACATCCGCTAGCTTCACCTCTCCAGATTGGAGATAGGCCGATAGCTTACGCACCTGAGCAAGCTGGTCAGTCGCATCTTGCTCAGGTACATACAATGGCACCAACGCTAAAGCAAGCGTATAGAAGGGATCATCCCCCGGTCGAAAATGGCTAAACTGCCAGCGTCCCGTTTGTTGTAGGCGAGGCACCAGCCCAGCCAACACCACTGAAGATTTACCACTCCCAGAAGCCCCTAGCACGGCCACAAAGGCTCGGCGCTGTAACGCCTGCTCCAGCTTTGTTACAAAAGTATCTCGTCCAAAAAAGAACTCGGCATCCTCAGGCCCAAAGTGAAATAGCCCCCGATAAGGACAGGCAAGCTCATCGCAGGCAAGCTCACCATCTGGTAAGGCCTCGGCATCTACAGCGACCAGGCCAGAGTCTTTTTGATAGTAATAGTTATAAATAACATAGCGAGACTGGTCAATCGCCGCATTCCCAGCGGCATTCACCTGAGTGTAGGCATTATCTTCTCCCGAAATGTCCACATTCCCAACAGACTGCTTCTGGCCCAATGGCTGAGACTCTGTTAACGAGTCTGGAAGATCCTCTGAGTTTGGTAGCTTCATCCTTATTGATAATTCCTCAACACCATATGATGGGATGGCCAATTTTTCGGTAGACGTTTCCAGTCAGGGACATGGTGTAGTCGCTTTACCGTTCCAGACAAACAAATAGTCACCCCTACGTTATGTAGACGCTGTTGCCACTGAGATTGTGAAAAACTATGCGGCCCGATTGAGTCTCAATATTCTCAAGAATAAGAGGACGCCAATAATACTAGGAATTATGGATGATCTTTTTAGACATAGCTAAGCTTCTGTTTAGCTCAGCAGGAATTCTTAACGTTCATGGCCGATTTTGAGATCTGGCCACTCGTGGTCGCTCAGATGTTTTCAATCGGACGCTTTGATAGCTTTGGCGTAAGCCATGCCGAGGTCGGGACGGAATTAGGATAAAGTTCAACGTATATAGAACTTGTTCAATATAGATAATTGAATCAATAGCTCCACCAGTTCATTTGAAACTACTAGCCAATATTTAATGAGGGGTGATTCTTCTATGACTCAGAAGAAAAAAATCTTAATGCTAACGGCTAATCCCAAAGATACCGATCAGCTGTGGTTAGGTGAAGAATCCAGAGAAATTTTGGCCGGGTTAGAACGGTCAAAACATCGTGATCGCTTTGAACTCATCACCCGTTTCGCCCAGCGTTCAGACGATATGCGCCGTGCCATGCTCGATATTGAGCCTGAAATTGTTCATTTTTCTGGGCATGGCGGAGGCTCTCACGGCCTCGTACTAGAAGGCAACGACGGTAAAGTACAGTTTGTTCAAACTGAAGCATTAACAAGATTATTTAAGTTTTTTAGTAAGTCGATTGAATGTGTAGTGCTCAACGCTTGCTACTCAGAAGAACAGGCCACTGCTATCCACGAGCATATTAATTGCGTGGTGGGAATGAAGGCAGCGGTGGGCGATCGCACCGCTATTGCATTTGCCGTTGGCTTTTACGATGCCCTCGGCGCGGGCCGTTCCTATGAAGACGCTTTTGAAATGGGCTTAATTTCGATTGATGTCGATAGCTTGAAAGGTGCCGATATCCCCCAACTCAAAATTCGAGATTGACCATTAAGTTGGGGGGGATCGTTCATTAAGTTGGGGGGACGCCCCAACTTAAGCCGCCCTTTAAAATGCCAGAACCCTTGATATATAAGGCAGATTAGATATAAAAAGCCCTATTCGATTAGGGGTAGACCGCTTGCCTACCTTGAAGGTGTTGAACCCAAAACCTTCAAGGAGCCTAGCGATGAATGCGCTACATATTTCGGCAGTACCTCAGCTACAGGTCGTTCCCGACTCATCACAACCGGCCCATCTTCAGCCTGTTGGATCACCCGAGGAGCAAGCCGATCAGCAAGCCGAGAAGTCAGATGAATTTTGGTCGCTTTGGCTAGAGCATCGTGACTATTTATATCGGGTATGCCTAAAATACACAGCTGGCAATCAGATTGATGCTAAGGAGCTATTGAGTCAGGCCAGAGACAAAGCTCAAGCCAAATGGCCCAAACATGCCCACAAAGTTACAAATCCTAAAAGCTGGCTCAGCAGCTTAACCAGACACCTATATATAGACCTATACCGGTCTCGGGAACGCAAAACCAAGCTCCATTCTGGGCTGCAAAAGGAAGCTTTGGGCGCGATCGCCCATCATCCTTCTCCAAACTCAAACCTACTCGACAGTGAACTCAGGGCCTACGTATACCAGCTCA
The DNA here is from genome assembly GCA_039186165.1 of Cyanobacteria bacterium P01_F01_bin.53. Taxonomy (GTDB): domain Bacteria; phylum Cyanobacteriota; class Cyanobacteriia; order Phormidesmidales; family Phormidesmidaceae; genus Phormidesmis. Next base: position 8,086 of record JBCDAG010000232.1, on the reverse strand, counting down.
TTAGCGCCCTACCACCAAGACTCCGCACGCCCGTTATTCTGAGGTTTCACCAAGAAAAATCCTACAAAGAAATAGCTTTTCAGCTCAGTATTTCAGAAGCGACTGTGCGCAAGCGTATTCAGCAAGCACGCCAAAAGCTGAGAAAACCGCTGCGCTTATATCTGGCAGGCCTATCCCAAGCAACGATTGCGACAGACCCTGCCATGTTGCAAACGCTAACACACTTCATCGAACCAACCTCAACACAGCCAGAATCTTCTCCTGAGCATTCTCCGGAAACAACTCGTAGCTCCTCTGCTCAAATCAAGCCTTTCTCGGTGCCTTACTCAGCGCCTTACAAGGTCACCACAACCTAACTCAAATCTTTGTTTCACGATGAGTTCCCACCTCTCGCTTGAATGGCGTGGCACTCAACGCTCAGATGATTTTCCAAAAGATACCTGCCAACCTCTGTTTGTTCACACCTCTATTCATCCACAGCCCTACTAGATAGGAGCTAGAAAACTAGCCATGACATCTTTTAACCAGAAGCGATTTATCTCAATAGAATCAACTGCTAACAGCTTTCAACCTAAACGACAACACAGTGGAAAAACCTACTTTACCCGAAATTTTCACATCAGCTGCTATATCGGGCTCGTACTGATTCTGTACATTGCAATGATGGTCGGTTTATCTGTTCCCGCCGCTCCTTTTTGGGTTGTTTTATTCGAAACAGTCTTGGCTACTGATGTAATTGTTGAAAATAAATTTTCTAGACCTCTTCCTACAAAGGTGAAGTGTCTCAATTGGATATCGGCTGGCTTGATTGCCATCTTAGGAACAGTGGTTATCACCTGGGGTGTGGTCCTCGGAGATATCTTAACAACGCTAGGAGGCGAAGGTAGTCAATTCGGCCTCTTTGTAGGACTTTCCCTAAGTGCAGGCCTTGGGATTCTCCTAAGTGCATTTCTCCATATATGCAGTGCAATATTGGTGGGGGGAAGTACTCAGCGTATTTCCCGCACCGCAAGTTCTTTCCGGCCAGCACAGTCTCGACCAGGACAAACCCGACTAGCACAGTCCCGAACGGCACGTTATAACATCCAACAATACCGCTCTCAGGATAGGTCTCCGAATAGTTCTCTGGCTCGCTGGATGAATTTTCATATATGGTCAATCCTTCGCAAGATGGCTCGCGGACTCGGCCTATCCCTATTAATTGTGTTCGGCTCTATCGCAGCTGGTGCCCAAGGCATGGCAGTCGCAATCATTTGGGCGATCGCATTTACGACAGTGATATCCTCGGCCAATCGATATTTCCCGAAATATTTCTCACAATAGTTCCCAGAGCAAGAGAAATACTAAGACGATGTTTCTTGTTTCACACTTAATGCTTCACGCTTAAAAGTGCTTACACAACAGTCTATTCAGTCTTATACTCTCTAAACCAGATAGACTGGACACTAAATATCTAGCACCAATACTCAATCTAACGCCAATACTCAGCGCCAGTCTAAACGGCTTTATCAGGTTGCGTATCAGGCTATTGCGTATCGGGTTCAACTCTTGTTCGGACGGTCTCGTCTGCACCAGAGGCATCATCAGCCGATGACTTAAACGGTGAATCTCGCTTGGTTTCTTCATCTGTCGGCGAGCGATCGCCATCTGGATCGTCGGAACGAGTCCCTGTTTCAACAACTGGAATTACCAGTTTTCTAATCGTCTCGTCGGATTCAGTTGATTTAGGATCTGATGCACTCATGAGTTAGCCTCCACGGCTCCTAGAGATTTCAACATACTTCGCTGGGCTGGGGTTAAGCCGAGCACACCCGTAATATTCATTCCTTCGTAGGGACGATCGGGCCGAAGTACGTGCAGGCAGTTTCCTGCTTGCATGTCCCAAATTCTAATCGTTTCATCTTCACTGCTGCTCACCACAATATGCCCTTCACGGCCCATTGCTAAAGACCTGACAGCTTTGGTATGCCCCATCAACGTCTTTATACATTCTTTGGTTTGAACATGCCAAACGTTAAGTATCTGATCGTCACCTGCACTGACAATACAATCGCCTGTGGGCGTGAAGGCAATCGCATTAACCTGTTTTTTATGCCCTTCAAACGTCTGCAAACAGTCTCCGGTGTCAGAATCCCATAACTTCACAGTTTGGTCGCTACTTGCGCTGGCAACCTTGTTGCCAGCTGGGCTCCACACCACTGACAACACAGCCCCCGTATGACCCTGAAAGGTGTGTCGTCGGCACCGTCCCATCTCCATTCCCGTCTCCATATCCCATAGCTTCACAGTGGCATCGCTACTTGCACTGGCCAACAGATGGCCTTGGGGATGAAATGCGATCGCCTTCACCCGATGCGTATGTCCCTCTAATGTATTTAGGCACTCTCCGCTCAGGGTATCCCACAGCTTAATTGTGTGGTCATAACTTCCACTGGCCAATATCTGCCGATTAGGGCTGAACGCCACCGCACTCACCCACCCTGTATGCCCCCAAATCGTTCGCAAACACTCTCCTGAAGCGACCTCCCATAAACGAATGCTCTGGTCAATCCCACCAATTGCCAGCCACTCTCCAGCCGCATCATACGCAACACAGGTGACTAAGTTAGGTTGTTTTGGAAGGGTTTTACTCAGTGCGTAATCATCTGACGACATCGACCAAAGTCGCACAAACTGATCTTTACTAATGCTGACTAATTGGTCGCCATTGGGGCTGAGCGCTACCGACAAAATGGCATTGCTGTAGGTGGTGATTGTTCTCAGGGATTGATAGGTGCCGGGGTCCCAAAGTTTTAGGCTCTGATCATCGCTAAGGCTCGCCAACCTTTGGCCATCGGGGCTAAATTTTACAGCCCAGACGCGCTGAGTATGGTCAGCAATGGTGTGAAGACAATGACCCGTGGCTACATCCCACAGCTTAATCGTGTGATCTTCACTGGCGGTGGCCAGGAGTTGGCCATCCAGATTAAAGTCAACGGCCCATACGAAGCTGTCATAACCGGCAAAGGTCTGTAAGCATTGTCCGGTCGATAGCTGCCAGAGTTGAACGGTATTGTTGTTACTGCCGGTGGCTAAGGTTTGGCCATCGGGGCTAAGTGCGATCGCCAATTTCCAATTCACGGCAATCTCTAGTACTTGGCAACTCTCCCCTGTCTCCACATCCCATACCCGTACAGTTTTATCTTCACTCGCACTCACCAGCTGTTGTCCATCGGGTGTAAAGGTCACCCATAAAATGCGTCCCCCATGTCCACTCAATGTTTGTAAGCAGTTTCCTGAGTGAACATCCCACAGTCGAATCGTTTTGTCATAGCTGCCGCTCGCCAAATAGCTGCCGCAAGGACTAAAGACCACTACTTGCACCCAATTCGTGTGACCTCGGAGTGTTTTTAGGCATTGCCCGGTGCCAATATTCCAGAGTTTAATGGTCTGATCATGACTGCCGCTGGCCATTAGGGCGGCTCGAATAGTCTGTTGTTTTTGGGCTTGTTGTTGGCCCAGTTGTTGTTGCCGCTGTTGTTGCTGGTCGAGTGGTGGTTGGCTCGATTGCCCACCCCTTAAAGCACGCTCGGCAGATGAATCTGAGGGAGCAAAGGCTACGGTCACAATCCAGTCTGTATGGCCCTGGCAGGTCAAGAGTGCTTTGCCTTCAGCCGCTTGCCATAGACACACCCGATTATCAATGCCAGTCGCCAGTATCGTGCAGTCTGGACTAAAGTCGGCGCATAAAAAACTACCTAAAGTTTGTGAAAAGGTGGAGCGGGTGAGATCGCTGTGGGCCAAGTTCGCAAATTGCAAATTTGGTCCCTGTAAGTAAGCTTGCCAAAGGGACAGATTGGAAAAGTCATACTGGCTAATCCCTAGCTGGAGCTGCCACAGTAAATTAAAAATATTTCCCCCGGCGTATCCGGGCTGACGAGGCGGGAAGGCTTTTAAGGTTTCCAAGAGCCCCGCCAAATGTTCACCCACCGCAAGCGGGCTTACTAAGTCACTGAGCAGGCGATTGGCAATTGGCTGTAAAATCAGTCGTATCTGACTATTTCGGCAATAGTCCTTAGTTTGAGTTTTAATCAGGGCATGGGTATTCAGCGTTTTGAGAGCGCCTTGCAGGCTTTCTTCGCACACTTGTTCTATCAGGTGTTCGGTCACATATTCCATGACCACGGGTTGTTGCGTAAAGGTGTTGCCTTGTGGCCCACCACTGACCCTAACTGGCTGACTTGTCGCCGCCACCTCAATTAAGCACCGCTGCTTTAAAGAGTCTATGGTTTCCAACAATACTTTCGGTGAGGGCCGAGGCACTAAATCAGTGCTTAACTCAGCAAAAGAACTCCCTTCCCGATTAATGGCAAGCCAATACATTACCTGTTTTTCAAGCAGAGACAGCCGCTGAAAATGCTGATCGAGCAGATCGGAAATATCTCCAAAAATGGCGGATCCCTGTTGCCAAAACTGATGCAAATCCCCGGCAAAGAGTTCTTGAATGGTAGAGGCAATAATTTTGAGGGCCAGCGGATTTCCTGCATAGTGATTAATCAATGTTTGGAGATCAGTGGTTGAGGCCTGTATGCCTTTTTCAGTTAAAACATTTTCTCCCGCTGTTCCCATCAGGCCTGATAATGGCCAGGAGCGAATCGGGCTCTCCAGTCCTTCCCTAAAGCTCAGGCCACGCGGTTTTTCTCGGCTGGTGAGGATGAGGCAACTTTGATGAACCGTTTCCCCAAAGCACCGAAACAATTGCCCATAGCTCTCATACCCTGATCTATAGCTGCCTACCCGATGGGTGCCTTTAGAGACACCTGAAGATGCACCTGAAGAGACACCTGAAGAAAGGCCTGACTCTTGATTCACTAACACCGATTCGACATTATCTAAAATGACCAAACAGCGCTTGGCTTGCAAGAGTTTGAGTAGCTGTGACAGTTGGCCATCGATGGTGTCAGGTATTTGGAGATCGGGCTGCTGGGCAATGAACTGAACTAAATCGGTGAGTAGATCGGTGGGGCGCGGGGCGTTGCGGAGCGATCGCCAAATCAAAATTTCGAAGTCATCTTGAACGCGCTCGGCGAGCTTTAGGGATAGTGCTGTTTTCCCCATGCCACCCATACCCAATAGGAGAATCAGGCGACAGCCTTTTGCTGATGGCTTTTGCCCAACGGCATTCCTTGTAATCCAATGGGTTAGGCTCTCTATCTCATCAGTGCGACCATAAAAAGCCGATATCTCTGGAGCGTTCCCCCAATCGCGCTGATACTTGCTTGCTGGTAGGGGTTCTGAGGGTGTGATGGGATCAGGGGGCGTGGCCAGAGGCTTTTGAGCTAGCTCGTCAGGCGATCGCACATCCAGCGAGAAACCATTCGAAGAGGGTACAGTTCTCTTTTTTTGTGCAGTCGAAGCAATTCGTTGCTGTTTATGGGCGCGTCTCTCTTCCCACTCCTGCTCTAAACAGTCTAGATTTTTATCAACGTCCCAACGCTGATGCCACAGATGAAGGGTAAAGTGCCATTCGTCAGACCCACGGGTTGCCGGACGGTGATCGTCTAGCATTTGCACAAAATCTTTTAGATGATTGAGGGAGGCCTTGATGTGCTCGGGGGTGGTTTTGGTCGCTTCACCATTTTTTGCGACCAGAGCCACTAGGAAACGGACCTTCGTTTTTACGACTAGCTGGGTCTGGGTTTGCCATTTTACTTTAATGGGAATGCGATCGCAGCCTTCTAATTCATCATTGGCGTAGGCGAGTAACGTGTGCAGCAGTCGCCGAGTCCGTTTTAGAGATTGAGGACCATAGCTGAGTTTGGCCATAACTGCCTTTTCACCATCGCATTGACAGGCTCGCCCCCCAGTTTAGGTGTTATTAGCGATGATTTCCAGCGACAGCACGATGGGTTTCCATTTCCTGGGAAATTAGGACTATGGGAAAAGATGCCTAAGGAAGGGGGTAAAAGAGATTGATGAGCTTTGTTGTGTCCTCGTTTGTGGCTTGTTGTTCCATAAAAATGGATCGACTTTATAGTAGGGCGATCGCTTCAATTACTTTTTTCTCTATTGTTCATTTTTGAGAATCTTCTGCTTTAGCATCGGCGGCTACCTTCATTGCGGTTGACTTAGGATCGCTATCTTGAATTCCTGTACTTGGATCTAAATCAATCTCAGGAGAAAGCTCTTGAGCTTCTTGATAAAGGATGATAGCTTCTTCGACTTTCCCGTCTGCTGCCAATTTAGTAGCTTCCTGTATTTTAGTTTCTGCCTTAGCAACTTGAAAGTGATTGCGAGCCACCGCTTTTGGATCTTCTTCTTGTTCTGGTGTGTAGGGATCGAGGTCAACATCATGATCATACTTACGATGTAAATCTCTTACTCTTTTATAAATGGCGATCGCTTTTTTAATATCTGATTTACTTCGTGATTGAGCGTATTGTTTGGCCTTGTCGAGGACACTGGGATGAACAGGACGAGTTGGACAAATTAACTCATAGTGCTTTAAATCAGTCTTGAGATAAGTACTCCATTCAAAAACTGTCAAATTTCGGCTAATTCTTTTGCAGATTTCAGTTGCCAATAACACATCAGATAGGTGCCAAATCCGAGCCGTTTCGTCATCACCGGCGGTTACGACTGTCTTACCATCAGGACTATAGCTCACAGCTAAGACCCTGCCCTCATGGTTGAGTGCTGTGAGTTCCTCTCCTGTCTGAGCATTCCAAATTCGAGCTGTTTTGTCAAAACTGGCGGTCGCGATTGTCTTACCATCGGGACTATAGCTCACTGACATGACCCAGCCTTCATGATTGAGTGTGGCAAGGCCTTCTCCCGTCTGGACGTTCCAAATCCGGGCCGTATTGTCAAAACTGGTGGTCACGATTGTCTTGCTGTTGGGACTATAGCTTGCAGTAAAGACTATGTCATCATGGTTCAGTGTTGCGAGTTCCTCTCCTGTTTGGGCATTCCAGATTCGGGCCGTATTGTCATAACTGGTGGTCACGATTGTCTTACCATCAGGACTATAGCTCGCAGCACTGACCGCGCCCTCATGGTTCAGTGTTGCGAGTCTCTCTCCTGTTTGGGCATTCCAGATTCGGGCCGTTTTGTCACCGCTGGCGGTTACGACTGTCTTACCATCGGGACTATAGCTCACTGAAATGACCACAGCCTCGTGGTTGAGCATGGCGAGTTCCTCTCCTGTTTGGGCATTCCAGATCCGGGCCGTATAGTTATAATCACTGACGGTCGCGATTGTCTTACCATGAGGACCATAGCTCACTGCATTGACCTCGTCCTCATGGTTCAGTGTGGCGAGCTCCTCTCCTGTCTGAACATTCCAAATCCGGGGCATCTTGTCACCGCTGGCGGTTACGACTGTCTTACCATCAGGACTATAGCTCACTGCATTGACCTCGTCCTCATGGTTGAGTGCTGTGAGTTCCTCTCCTGTCTGAGCGCTCCAAATCCGTGCCGTTTTATCCTCACTAGCGGTTGCGATTGTCTTACCATCAGGACTATAGTTCACAGCCGAGACCCTGCCCTCATGGTTGAGTGCTGTGAGTTCCTCTCCTGTCTGAGCGCTCCAAATCCGTGCCGTTTTATCCTCACTAGCGGTTATGACTGTCTTGCCATCAGGACTATAGCTCGCAGCACTGATCACCCCCTCATGGTTGAGTGCTGTGAGTTCCTCTCCTGTCTGAGCGCTCCAAATCCGTGCCGTTTTATCCTCACTAGCGGTTACGACTGTCTTGCCATCAGGACTATAGCTCGCATCAAAAACCACTCCCTCATGGTTAAGCGTGGCAATTTTCTCTCCTGTTTGGGCATTCCAAATCCGTGCCGTCTTATCATAACTAGCGGTTACGATTGTCTTGCCATCAGGACTATGGTTCACAGCATTGACCACAGCCTCATGGTTGAGTGCTGTGAGTTCCTCTCCTGTCTGAGCGCTCCAAATCCGTGCCGTTTTATCCTCACTAGCGGTTACGATTATCTTACCATCGGGACTATAGTTCACAGCATTGACCACAGCCTCATGGTTGAGCGTGGCAATTTTCTCTCCTGTTTGGGCATTCCAGATCCCGGCTGTTTTGTCACCGCT
>JBCDAG010000231.1:0-11964 GCA_039186165.1 Cyanobacteria bacterium P01_F01_bin.53 | reverse complement strand
TTTTGGGGTCCACTACAAATCTCTTGGAACGGCAAGAAAGAATTCGGGCGGACCAGCTTCAAGACACCTGACATCAGCTCCACCAGACCCAAGCTCAGTGGGTCCAAGCCGAAAAAATGAGTGGGTTAGGTCAGCTGGTTGCGGGCCTCGCTCATGAGATTAACAATTCCATCAACTTTATTCACGGCAATCTTAAACATAGCCAGCGATATGTCACCGATGAGGAATGGGTAAAAATTGCGATCACAAATAATGGCACTTTAATGTAGCCAGATGTGCAACAGCGCATTTTCGATCCGTTTTTCACCACCAAACCGGTTGGCCAGGGCACGGGCATGGGCCTCTCGATCAGCTACCAAATTGTGACGGAAAAACATCACGGCACCCTGGAGTGCAAAACAACACCTGAGAAAGGCACAGAATTTATTATTCAAATTCCTCTTAGGCAGAGCGCCTAAGCAACATCACACCTACCCCCGTCACACCTCAGTCCATCACACCTAACTTGATTGATTGATATGAGATGAGACTACGAGTGGCCTGACTTTCCGGACGAGAGGTTCCCACGGGTCGGGGCTAGGTGCGTAAACTTTCACAAAGAAAATGGGCTTCGCAAAGCCTTGTGATGGGGAATGGCTAAAGTGCGAAATCAGAATTCCAATATGTGATGATGATCACAGAAATAGGTTTTCAGTGACTTTTGTATGTTCAGCCTTTGGCAGCTAACGATTCTAGCGGCAACGACGCTTTATCAGGCGATCGCATGCCACCAAGAAAACAAACGCAAGCCCCCCGGACAACTCATCGACGTAGGCGGACATCGTTTGCATTTACTGCACTTGCCCTCCCAAGATCCGCACATACAGAGCAAACCTACAGTGGTGATTGACCATAGCCTGGGCGGCGTAGAGGGCTACCTATTTATTAAGCAAATTGCGGAGCATGCTGAGGTGTGTTTGTGCGATCGCGCTGGATATGGCTGGAGTGACATAAATAAACGCGCACCGACCAGTGAAGAAAGTGTGCGATCGCTAGATATTGCCCTTACCAAAGCTGCCATCAAACCGCCCTACATTCTGGTAGGCAACTCCCTGGGCAGCTACAACATGCGGCTCTACGCCCACCGATTTCCTGAGAAAGTACACGGCATGGTACTCACCGACGGGCTTCACGAAAAAGCACTCCTCAAAATGCCCTTACAATTACGGCTATTACAAAGCATTTTCCTATCCGGCTTTCTCATCAGCATTGTAGGCTCAGCCTTAGGCTTTGTGCGCATTGCCGCCAATACGGGCATCTTTGAACTCATCAAACCCCAGCTCGGTGAACACTACGCCACCAACCTTCGCCCCGTTGTTCGCAGCTTTTACAGGCCTAAGCACTGGCTCACCATGGCCCGTGAAATTGCAAATCTGGACCACAGTGGCCGCCAATTACAAGAGGCCAACGAGTTCAGAAAACTGCCCATCGTCAATATCAAAGCCCGCTGTTTTTTCGAATCTAACTGGCTTACCCAATGCCTACCTTTGCAAAGCGCTGACCGGTTACGCGAAGAGATGCATACCGATCTCATGGCACTCTCCATCCGCTGTACCCAACTCCCCGCAAACAACAGCAGTCACTTTGTCTGGATAGACCAGCCCGAAGTAATTGTTCAAGCCGTTCAGCTCTTACTTTTTAGGACAGCGGTGCGGGCACCGCGATAGAGATTCAACAAAACCAACACTGACAAAAACCAACACTGACAAAAACCAACACTGACAAAAACCAACACTGACAAAAACGAAAACATATAAGAAGGGATGAGCCAATGGCTCATCCCTTCTTATCCGCATAACGTCAATGTCGCTCAAGAAGGCCTGCAAGCAGACCCAGGAGAGAAGACGTTTAGAAAGTCATTTCAGCAGCTTGAACTTTCTCAACCTGCTTCTTCTTCAGTACCAACAGAATCTGGGAGAGACTAATGAAGAGCAAGAAGACAACCAAGCCTTTGATGCGGTTGGGGTTCTGCAACACCAACTCTTTCTCAGTTTGACCAAAACCACCAACGTTAGGATCGGTTGTTAGGGGTGTACCAGCATCAACGGTATCCCCCTCGCTAACCACTAGTTGAGCACCAACCTGAAGGTCTTCAGTAACCGTCTCACCATCAGCTTTTGCAATGGCCACAGTGTAACCACCCGCATCTGTTTGGTTGATGGAGGAAATAGTACCCGCAGCAGGAGACTTATACTCAACGTTATTAGACGCCAGTCCAGTGGGATAAACCTGACCACGACCACGGTTACCACCCACAAAGACAAGTTCCTTACCGAAGTGAACCTTCCTATTAGTTGCAGGATCAGGAGAGAGTACAGGGAACACAATTTCTTGGTACTGATCGCCAGGGACAGGGCCGACCAATACAATATTCTCTTCTTCTGCACTATAAGGCAAGAAGTAGGTGCTACCAACTTCTTCTTTGAGTTCTTCAGGAATACGATCTGCGGGTGCAACCTTAAAACCCTCAGGCAACATTAAAACAGCACCGACCTGAAGAGGACCCAGACTACCGTCGCCATAAAGTTCCTGATCATCTAAATCATAAGGAACCTTAACAACCGCTTTGAACACGGTGTCAGGCAGAACGGACTGAGGAACTTCCAAGACAGTTTTCTTTGCACCGAGGTGGCAGTTCGCACAGACAATTTTGCCAGTGGCTTCGCGAGGAGACTCGTAGTTTTCTTGAGCCCAGAAAGGATAAGCCTCAGCGGACTGAGGAACCAGCCAACTGCTGGAGCAAAGGAGAACAACGGCGGCTAAGGCAACACCGACCGCGCCAGACCATGCCTTAAACATGGACTTAATAGATTTCGTCAGTAATGTTTTCATGCGTGCGTGCTAGCAAATTGACAGTTTTTGTTGACGCTACCTGTTACTTAGTTCACTGATATCTTCAACAGCCAAACATCCAAACAGAGATAGCTTCTAAAAATAAAGCTTCCGAACGCCCCCTTAGCGTTGAGTTAAGAGGCCTAAAGTAAAGAGTTACCACCAGGGAGCATCGCCCGTGCGGAAATCGGCTTCAGTCCAAGGAGAAAGCACGACTTTGTCATCCTCATTAACATCGGCATGAGCAAGTGCCAAAGATAGCGGTGCAGGCCCGCGAACCACCTTGCCTTGAAAGTTGTACTGGGAACCGTGGCAAGGACACATGAACTTATTTTCGTTGGCGTTCCAAGGCACTACACAACCCAAGTGAGTACAGATAGAATTAATGCCGTATTTCTCTAGCGTTTCGCCTTCATCACTGACAACCAAATAGGTAGGGTCGCCCTTAAGGCCCTGAACTAATTCACGAGCACCCGCGCTGTGATCTGCCACAAATACACTAGCAATGACGTCCTTACCCAAAGCATCCGTTGCATTAATACCGCCACCAGCACCACCACTGCTAGGAGGAATAAAGTACTTAATCACTGGATACAAACCATACAAAGCGGTTCCAGTGATGGTACCGAAGGTCAGCAGATTCATAAATTGGCGACGTCCTAAATCAGGAACATCGGGGTTTCCAGAAGCTTGGGTCATAGGTCCGCTGTCTAAACGCTACATTGATATATAAATTAAAAACCGAGACGCCAGTGCCAACACTCACCGGGCAAGAATCACCCAGGCAATGCATCAACAACCACTGCTACCAAAAGCAGGACTGCCAAGAGACACCACACACGTCCTATCAAGGCTGCGACAAATCAAGACTGCATAGGAGCAGAAGCGCTTAATGTCACAGAACGTTGCAGTTTCTTTGATTATTATTACATCGTTCAGAACCCTCTACCCCAAGCTCATCCCACGAATAGCCAGAATAATCTGAAAACCGGGATCTAAAAACGTTAGTAATGACCGGCAAAAAGTAAAGTACCCAAGCGACACAAAATGCCTTACAAGCTATCTACGAAAGGGTTTCCGGTCTTAAAAAAGATCTAACTGCCACCCCCAAGTAGCCCCTTGCCAAAGGGATCAGACCTATCCCATACGGAAAAAAGGACAAATCATTAATGTAAATAAATGTAAACATAGATGAGGCTACGCGCCTCCCGCCTATGTTCTGCCAGTGGTGTGAATAACCGCTAACATTTAAGGCAACATACAGACGCTGATGATGACTGCCCTGAGCACCGTTCATCCAATACGTGCAGCCAGGGCTAGTCAGCATATAGACAGACTAGCTAGAGATAGCCTGCTCTCCAACATTCCATAACGACCATTCCATAACGACAATGAGACCTCACAGAACGGGACTATGACTGGACAAGACCTCCACACACTACTCATCGAAAAATGGGGATATTCCTACGATGTACAGCTACGGAAGCGACCCAGCAAAGTTTTTTTTCAGGTGATGTGGCGCTACCTAGAGCAGGCTTCTTTTCCCATGAGTGAAACTGACTACATGGCTCACTTAGACGACGTCGTTGCCCACTTAAGTGCGTGGGGAGCAACAGGACAGGTGCAAAAGTTTATAGAGCAAACCAACGAACGCCCCAGACTTGGGAAAGCGGTGAGTATTCCGGTGGACTTAGGATCCAGGGCATCTGAATGGTTTTTAGATTAGGGCTAAACGAGAGGTGAAGGAGAAGCAAGCCTCTCTCACTAAACCCATCGGCCTCTCTCACGGGAGGACTTAAAAAGTAACTTCCCAGAATACAAAAGGGAACTCCCCAAAGTAAATTCTCAGTTCATCCACAATTCCTTCAGATTGTATCTACAATTTCTTCAGCTTGTAGTAGCAAGTCATCTGAGAGAATCCAGGTAGCACATTCTGACGTCATGCGTGTGGAACTTTACGCGAAGAAACATCAATCCCTGTAAAGAATACCGGTGATTGTCAATAATCGCTCACAATCTCCGGCTTGAAAACAGTAAGATTTAGACTGTGATATTTAGGTACAAGTTCCCACGTATAATAAAATTGTTGAAATTATATAAATTTGTTTATCTATCAAATTGATTTCTCTAAATAGGGAAATAGGTTGAGCATAGGTAAGCACTTTTCCCTTAAGATACCGATTTTTATTTACTTCGGTTTTCACGTCAAAGTCCGGTTGCAAGAGTATGGCAAACCAGTTAAGCGTGATTTAGTCCCCCCTTGTAAACCGAACATTTAAACAGCCCCATTTCAACGCAACGCTCAATTGCATAGGATGCATAGGGCATCTGAAATGTTTTTTGCGCACAGGTTATTTAGCCAAATCAAGTTTTAAAAGCCATCTATACTAACGGCCTAACGCTATAACGGTTACGAGGTAATTTCTCTGCTTTATAACGACTGTTTATAGAGTGGTGGGATGATTTGTATTTCCTGTCTAGAGAAAGCACGGATGTGGGGATCACTCGCAATAGCGCGAATCCTCTGAAACTGATGCGTTTTATCTCTGTGGAAAGCTACTGTAACCGAGTGTTAAGGTTGCCTTAATCCATCTCTACTAAGATTTGAGGGCCTGCTGTGATTCGCTCTGCAACGCTGCCACTTAAGACGGTGCTTTCACGCATCGAAACGAATAGTCGGCTGAAGCTTTTTTCGGGTTCATCGAATAGAAGCCTGTCCCGCGAAGTGGCTCGCTACCTGGGTACCGACTTAGGGCCAATGGTACGTAAGCACTTTGCCGATGGTGAGCTCTATGTCCAAATTCAAGAATCTATTCGGGGCTGTGATGTTTATTTGATTCAGCCGACCTGTCATCCGGTAAATGACAATCTGATGGAACTGCTGATTATGATTGATGCCTGTCACCGGGCATCGGCCAGACAAATTACAGCGGTGCTTCCTTATTATGGCTACGCCAGAGCCGATAGAAAAACAGCAGGTCGTGAATCTATCACTGCCAAGCTGGTGGCCAACTTAATTACTCAGGCCGGCGCTGACCGGGTTTTAGCCTTGGATTTGCACTCTGCTCAAATCCAAGGCTATTTTGATATTCCTTGTGACCATGTGTATGGTTCCCCCGTGCTCGTGGAATATTTGGCTAACAAAAATATTGAAGACTTGGTGGTGGTCTCCCCAGATGTCGGCGGGGTTGCTCGCGCTCGCGCTTTTGCCAAAATGCTGAACGATGCGCCGCTAGCAATTATTGATAAACGGCGTCAGGCTCACAATGTCGCTGAGGTGATGAACCTCATTGGCGATGTAGACGGGAAAACGGCTGTCCTAGTCGATGACATGATTGACACAGCTGGCACCATTTGTGAGGGTGCACGGGTACTACGTTCCAATGGTGCAAAGCATGTGTACGCTTGTGCGACCCATGCGGTATTCTCACCACCTGCGATTGAGCGACTATCAAGCGGATTGTTTGAAGAGGTGATTGTCACCAATACTATTCCAATCCCAGCGGACAGGCATTTTGAGCAGCTAACAATGCTCTCAGTCGCCAACATGCTAGGTGAGGCCATTTGGCGAATTCACCAGGAAAGCTCAGTCAGTAGCATGTTCATGGGATAAGAAACACCAAACAAGCGCAAAATCGCTCTCACAGAAAAAACCCAGGATTCTATAAAATCCTGGGTTTTTTCTGTGAGAGCGATTTTCACCGAGCTGCCTAAAGCAGACTTTTAGCGACGGGAACGACGCTTACGCTGACGCTGCCGAGCTAGCGCCTTACGCTTGTGCTTTTCGGGAGGTGTCTCAAAATAGCGGTTTTTCTTGATGTCTTGGAAAATACCTGCTCGCACTACCTTGCGCTTAAAGCGTCTGAGCGCTGCTTCGAGATTTTCGTCTTGTCCTAGGACCACTTGAGCCATATATGTGTCACCTCCTTTGGATTAGCTCCGGATACCCAGCTTACCCTAATGGCCTAACATTTGGCCATCTTAGGCTGGAACATCAAGCAGGGAACTCACAACTCAGGCACGGAAACAGAGAACTTTACCCAACCAAAAGCTAGGCCAAGATAAGCCGTTAATCAAGTCAAAAAAGAGGGGAATTAGGTAACTTGGCAATGAAAAAGAGCGCTTAAAAGCAGTACTCTCCCATCGCCTTAATTCCCTAATCCCCCATCAGTGAGGATGCAGTTTCATTTGCCAGGCAAATCTCGTGATGCCGCGCTACAGCACAGGTCTAGTTCCAGCCACCACCGGAAGGCTTGTTGCGTGGCTCACGGGGCTTGGCTTTATTTACACGTAGCTCGCGCTCCATCCACTCGGCACCATCTAAAGCTTCGATCGCTGTTGCTTCATTGGCTTCCTCTGCCATCTCGACAAAAGCAAACCCACGAGGACGACCGGTTTCGCGATCACTGGGTAGGGTAATGCGCTTGACCTCACCATACTCAGAAAAGACCTGCCTAAGATCGTCTTCCGTGGCACTGTAAGACAAGTTTCCTACGTAAATTGACATGGCCCGTTGGCTCTCCACAAATATTAAATAATGCTAGGTAAGTAACTGCAAAAGTAAAAATGTCCAACCTTAAAGGGCAGCTCAAAGCAACTCTTTAAGCTGTTTTTTATATGGATTAGCAATAACCTTTTGCAGGCCTAAATCATGAATTGATTTCACAACTACTATATCAATCTCAGTTAATTAGTCTAATAAAAATCGTTAATCATTAAAGGGCTTTACACCAAGGATAAAGCGGCTTACGAGAGACTAACAAGCTATTGCCAGCACGTCGACATCAACAATACACAGTCTCGCTAAAAGCCTTATTAAAAGAGGCCTCAGCGTACTTTGATGACTCAATGATTTCTTTTAAATCAGCCCAAGCAAGGCCGCTCCTATCGGAGAAAAATTGTCACATCGCCATTCACAGGTAGACGGCTGGCAACCAGCCAGCCGTTAACTTTTTCAACAAAAGTTTATATAGCTGATGCCAAGAAAAGAGCCAATGGCAGTGCTTTTAAAACGCCATTGGCTCTTCAACAAAGAGGGTATGTTATCGCTAAAAGTGTCCGGCAGAAAGAGTCGCTCTAGCGGGTCTTTTGAGACCAAACACGGGTCGGTAATCCCCAGACATAAATAAACCCTTCGGCAGCCTTGTGGTCAAACTTATCGTCTTCACCATAGGTGGAGAGTTCATCGGTATAGAGCGTATTAGCCGATTTGCGACCGGCAATCACAGCATTTCCCTTAAAGAGCTTTACTCGCACAGTCCCTGTCACGCGGGTTTGGGTTTGGGCAATAAAGGCATCAAGAGCTTCCTTGAGTGGGCTGTACCAAAGGCCGTTGTAAATCATTTGGGCGTAGCTTTGCTCGATGTTGCGTTTGTATTGAGTGACATCACGATTAAGGGTTAGGCTCTCCATGTCACGGTGAGCGGCAATTAGCACGAGCAACGCTGGTGCTTCGTAAATTTCGCGGGACTTGATGCCGACAAGGCGGTTTTCAATCATGTCAATGCGCCCAATGCCATGACGACCAACCATTTCATTCAGCTGACTGACCAAGGCAACGGGTGAAAGGGCACTGCCGTTGAGGCTGGTAGGAATGCCTTGCTCGAAGCCAATCTCGACGTATTCGGGTTCGTCAGGGGTATCTGAGATCGCCTTAGTCATCACGAAAACTTCTTCAGTGGGCTCATTCCAAGGGTCTTCTAAGGGACCAGCTTCAATAGAACGACCTAACAAATTACGGTCAATACTGTAAGGAGAAGACTTTTTCACCGGGAACGTCAGGCCAAACTTTTCGCCGTAGGCCATGGCTTCTTCGCGGCTCATGCCCCATTCGCGGGCAGGGGCCAATACCTTGAGGTCGGGGTTAAGCGCAGCGATCGCCACATCAAACCGCACCTGATCATTACCTTTACCCGTACAGCCATGGGCCACGGCGTCTGCACCGAACTTAGCAGCCGTGTCGACTAACAATTTGGCAATCAGCGGACGGGCCAAGGCGGTCGAGAGTGGATAGCGATTTTCATAGAGGGCATTGGCCTGAATCGCAGGAAACGCATAGTCCCGAATGAACGGCTCGGTGACATCGGTCACCACCGATTCAGCCGCACCACAGTCAAGGGCCTTTTTACGAATGGGCTCTAGTTCATCGCCCTGGCCAAGGTCAGCGGCAAGGGTGATGACTTCTTTAACGCCGTACTCTTCCTTGAGGTAAGGAATACAGACAGTGGTATCGACACCGCCTGAATATGCCAAAACGACTTTTTCTGCGCGACCCATAGCTTGTTGTTACCGTTTATTAAGTGATCCGGTTCATATTATGCAGGCAAAAGGGGGCCGAAAGAAGATTATGGGGAACTGATCTTTTGAATGAAATAGAATATGAGGAAATGAAAACAAAAAGGCCACGTTTTTTAGCTATGTTTTTTAGCGTCGTCATCCCCACCTATAACCGCAAGCCGATTTTAGAAAAATGTCTGCGGGCAATGGAAAATCAAACCTTACGCACCGATGGCGAAAGCAATGTTGAAGGTTATGAAATTGTCTTAGTAGACGACGGTTCCACCGATGGCACGGTGGAGTGGATTCGAGAACATTCGGCTGAGCTGCCCCATGTGAAGCTCTATGAGCAAAACCATGAGGGCGCGGCGATCGCGCGTAATTTTGGCGTTCAGCAGGCGACGGGTGACACCATCATTTTTATCGACAGCGACTTGGTCGTGCTCGACGGCTTTTTACAGTATCACGCCGATGCCTTAGCTAGTGCCTACACAGAAAGCAATGAACGTGTCTTTACCTATGGCCGAGTCGTAAACACCTGCAATTTTGACGAGCCCACCACCGAGCCCTTTAAAGTAACCGACATATCACGGGCATTTTTTGCCACAGGTAATGTGGCGATCGCCAAGCGCTGGCTTCTAGAAGCAGGCCTTTTCGACGCAAAATTCACACAATACGGCTGGGAGGATTTAGAGCTGGGCGTACGACTAAAAAACATGGGCCTGTCGCTTATTAAGTGCCCTGAAGCAGTGGGCTACCACTATCACCCTGCCTTTTCCGTAGAAGAATTGCCCAAACTGATTGACCAAGAGATTCAGCGAGCGCGCATGGGCGTCGTATTTTATAAAAAGCACCCGACGTTAGACGTACGGCTCATGATCCAAATGACCTGGCTGCATCGAGTTCTTTGGGGTGTGCTGTCCCTGGGGGGACTCCTCAATGAAAAAACGCTAGGCCCTGCAATGCGTTGGCTGATTGATCGCGACCAACCCCAGCTATCGCAACAGGTCTCTCGCATCTTCTTAAACTGGTACAACGTTAATGCAGTGTACAAGGCCTATGAGGAAGCCCAGTAGAAAGCCCAGCTATCACAGGGAGCAAAGACCCATGGCTGATAAAGCAGTTGAGCTATTTCGAATGCTAGTGGAGGCTGGAGCAAAGCCGGGGGAGGATTTTTCCTACGACTTAAAAAGCGGCGCAGCGCAAATTAGCGATCGCGCCTTTGAAAAGCTGCAGGTCGCCTACCCCAACGTGGACTGGGAAAACATTTGCGAGCAGGTAGAACTAGATCCGGCGCTACCTGCAGAGTATCTCAATACCTATCTAGGCATTGATTTTGTCGAGCGGATGCTGGCCCGAATAGAGCAAAGACTTAATGAGATAGAGCAACATCTCAATGGACTCTCCCCTGGCCAAGCAGGTTGGTATCTACAGCAGGTCTTAGGCGGCGTAGAGCAGCGCACCAATGTGCCCATGTATGTCCTCTTACAGCGACGATTACCGCTGGATAAGCAGGCTCTCCTCGAAAGGCTGCTACGCCACCAGGAAGCCGAGCCATGCTACCTCTGGATGAGCGACTTGGTTGAAGCAGCAGGCGGTGAAGCCAAGGATGTTGAGCCTAGCGGCAATGAGGCTACCCTCACCCAAAGGGGCCTAGGCTTACTCACCACCGTATGGACCGGTGAATATGATCTACAGGAAGGGGACTAGTCACGTCTTGGCCGAACTTATTGTCAGGCACTATCTTCTTAAAGCCTAGGTGGCTTTGCCGGGCGCGTTCACCACAAGCGCTGAACCATGCAGGGTAGTTCCGTGGCAGGCCAGGTACATTACGGCCTCATCAATGCCGGAAAAAGGGCGATCGCTAGAAACCGGCCCATAGAGGATTTGTTCCATCATCAGACCAGCTCCGGCAGGCAAGTTAGTGGGCTCTAGTATCGATTTTCCACTGATAGCCGTAGACACATCAGAAACATCCTCGGCTGGCAAACTTGCCCAAATGAGGTTAGCCGTCACCGCGTTGGAGGAGAACTGTTGGGCGATCGCGCCTGTCATTGCCAGCACCCCACCCTGACAAATAGCTGCCACCGAGCGGGCTTCAGAATTGGGAATTTTTTCGACAAAATTAATAATCGTGCCGCTGCCAGACTGCTGCAAAAAGGGCAACGCATACTGACAACAAAAGAAGGTGCCCTTGAGCATCATTTCCACGCCCCTATCCCACACGGCTTCGGACACATCCATCAACAAACCATCCCGGGGGTATCGGCTGCTGGCATGGTTGAACAAAATATCTAAACGACCATAGGTAGCAATGGTTTCATCAATGGCAGCTTGCACATCGGCCGCAAGGGCAATATCGGCCAATACAAAACTAGCCCGTCCACCTTCGCGACGAATTTGTTTGACCGTGGCGAGCCCTTGGGCCGCATTACGACCACACAACATTACTTTGGCTCCTTCGCGAGCCAGCTGCTGTGCAGTACTGGCACACACACCCGAACCACTACTGGTGACCAGCGCAACTTTTTGATTTAGACGCATGGCCACACCCCAGTCGGGTCAGCTGCTTTCCTAGGGATGAAAGCAAGACGACAAAACCGCAAGATCACCCAAACACTATTGGCGACATCCTGGGCAAAACACTTGCTAAAACCAGCGGGGAAACAGGAGGGCAGAAGGCGTGACGATTGGCAGATATCGTAAACCATAGGAACTGTCAAAACGGCAACGCAGGTCAGTGAATAAAAATGCAATGACAGGCTGTGCCCGGAATTTTCAAATGATTTTCAGCGATAAAGAGACAATACGGTTTTT
>JBCDAG010000230.1:0-12049 GCA_039186165.1 Cyanobacteria bacterium P01_F01_bin.53 | reverse complement strand
GATAAATTGAAGATGATTGGAATAACGAATGGAAGTAGATCGTATCGAAACTTTCTATATGAATGTATTTTTGGTTCTTCTGGTCCCCTTCGATTACTCCCTACATTTCTTCAAATCAAGAAAGAATATAGAGAGATAGTATTGAAAAAAGCCCGAGCAGAATTTTCTGATGGAATTCTATCTGGGCTATCAAACAGAGTCTTAGAATTATATTCCATAAAAATCAGCACAGATACAATTCGTCGTATTCTTAGAGGGGCAAACGGAGCCTTCAATGGTGTAGAAGCTCTCTGCAAATATGCAGAAGTAGATTGGTTTGAGGCAACAAATTCTCTACCTCATCAGCCTCGTCTTTCAATAGTTTCACAATCTAACAATTCACAGATAGTATCTGACACTAATGCGATTGTAGCCAGAGCATGTAGAAATATATACTTTCCCTTTGAGGTAGGTTCATCGATCTCTTACAGGGCATGTCAATGGCTTAAAAGCAACTTTATAGAACTTGATATAGTTGCGGTTGAACTTCTACCCTCTCAGTATCCAGCCAGCAAAGAGTTACTCTTGAAAGACTCTAATGAAAGAGAGGACGAATTTGATCGCTTAGGATTTCAGCTCCTATACGGGAGAAAAACGAACTCTACTCAGATTCTTGAAAATTCAAAAAAAATCTATGTCTACGGATATCCCGGTTCAGGTAAATCCAGTTATTTGAAATGGGTTGCGATCCAGTGTCGAGATAGAGTCTTACTCAAAGAATATGTCCCTCTGTTTCTAGAAATGCGTCACTTTTCTATTACTGGGAGTGGCAAAACACTAATAACATTTCTCGAAGAAATGTTTGAAAAGTGGGGTATTAGTCGAGCTGAGCTATTGAACATACTATCCTCTGGTCGAGGATTATTTATCATTGATGGACTAGATGAAACCAGAAAGTTCGAGCAACATCGCCATTTGGATATGGTTAGTAAGCTAATAGCTGATTATGATAATTGTCGCTTTATTTTAAGTTCCCGATTAGCTTTCGACCTGAGACTTCCACAGGTACAGAAAGTAATTATCTCTCCATTCAGTTCTAGAAAACACATTCCAGCTTTTATTAGTAAATGGTTTTCCCAACCAGGTAAAGATGCGAAGAAAGCTGAAATAATGCTGGAAAAGTTGAGGTCTCCTAGGCATCGGAGCATCAGAGAAATTTCCCGAACTCCAGTTTTGTTAGAGCTTCTATGCCGTCTATTTGAAAAATTTGATGAATTCCCTACAAAACGTGCTGATGTTTTTCGGAGCAGTATAAATCATCTAGTTCTGCAGTCAGACAATTCTGTGGATACCGGGATCAAAGATTTTCCTGAGTTAAGGCCAAAAGATATAAATAATATTTTGTGTCGTATTGCAACATATTTCTTTATTGATCTTGAAGGCCAAGTTCTATTCCATATTCGCGATGTTGAGCGTATTATAGAGACGTATTATGCCGACGTATACAATATAGAGAGGGCTATTATTGATGGTGAGTATATTCTCAATATGATTGAGCAGTTCAATGGGTTGATCGTTCGATGGGCACAGAATTTATGTGCATTTTCACATTTAACATTTCAAGAATATTTTGTCGCACAGTATCTTGTTGATAGAGATGAGCAAGCAGATGTTTACAGATATCTAACTCATCCTCGCTGGCCATTCATCATCGAACTCGTTGCAGAGCTATTGCCAAAGGAAAAAACCTATGATTTTTTCCACGGATTCAAGGTTACCATTGATTCCTTGATTAGTAGAGATGAAGAGCTAACAAAATTCCTCGAAGACCTTGGTAGAACTGCATTATTCGCAACGTATGCTAGCGGAAAATCCAACCCCTTTACACAGGTCCTGATCCGGGCGTGGTATCTAGTCTATGCTATTGGTGAATATACAGATAAGGTCGATGGTTTTCTCCCAAGTATTCAAACGCTTGATTTACCCGATATGGCTTATGCGACAAGCCTGGTTAGTAACTATATATTAGACCTCCACGAGATTCTTTATGATGCCTATCACTGTGTAAACAAAGAGAATTCTGGACGACTTAAAATACAAATATACAAGCTTATTCAATTGTTTGAATCTAATGATCTTCAAGAAGCTTCTATCCTCAAGACCTGGCTTACTCAAATCAATAATGAGCAGGCCCAATACAGTAATAGAGATGAATGGTGGCAAGACAAGCGAACTCGCCAGAAATGGCAAGTGACTATAAGCCGACTAATGGATAGACTCGGCATACCTTATATTTTCGGCCTTACTAGTTACCAAGTATCGCTTCTAAAGAAGTACTATGCCGCCACCTATCTTTTCTCTCACTGTATGACTCGCGCTACAATTAGTGAAGATCAACATATGGAGTTTGCAAACTCCATGCTTCTATTGACACACTATGCACCACCAATAGAAGACAAGTTTATTGGATTTTAGCTAAAGCCGTATCCTCTCAATCTCATCAAGGACCAGCGGGGGCATTTGACCCAAAACCTACGGTTTTGCTTGAAAGCCCTAGTGTATAGAGATTTCAAGCCATATTACTTTTTTGAGAAGTTGCGCAACTGCGCAACTATTCCTCCATCTCAAGACAGTTTCAATACACTCACTGAACTAAGAATCAACGGTTTCAGAGTATAACTAGCAGGCGATATAGTCCATTTCCATGCCAGAAATTCAAAACCGTAACTTTCTGCACGGATGTACCCGCTGGTCCAATTTCCTGACGTTAACTCAGTTTACGACAAGGATAGATTGCACTTAATCAATCAAGGTCACAGCAACCATTGACAAGGCTTATTAAATGCATAGGTGAATGTTGGATCTGTTTCTATGCCTCCTCTCTGTTTTGAAATGTAATCGTTTTCCCAAGCCTGATAATCTTGCGATAAGTAACCTATCACTATTGTGTCATCGATTAGTTTTTGTTGGTGGAGGAGATCGAGTCTATCAAAGAACTCTAGGATTTTATTCATATGAACTCTATCAAGAGGAGTATGGCTTGAGAAAGGTGGCATGGGGCTACTACTATAAGGAATAACAAATATCTCATATGCGCTATTTCTTTCTTCTCTTAAATCATCCCACTCCTTCATGATCTGGTAACTTAAATTTATTCTCGATTTTCTCCTGGATTGATATCCAGAAATCAAGCTGCCAATTGCAGATAAACCAGCTCCTAGAATAGCCCCTACGATAACTCCTACTATCGAAGAATCGTACCATTTACTCTCCGGACTTAGGTTGCTAAGCTCTTTGCTAATCTGTAGGAGATTATCATTTATATTTTGAAGCTGAGTTTCTTCAATGCGAACGATTGAAGGTTGTACTTGCTCATTTTCACCAGCGGCAACAGCAGCCTTTTGTGAGGCCACCAGCTGAAATCCCAAGAACAAATATAGTAACCCAATAAACAAGCGCAATCTCATTTTAGACATTCTCAAAATTGCTAATACCATTTAGGTATTGTAGGACTTTGACTAGAATCCATAGACTTGCGGTCTAACGTTTACGCTCACCGGACAGCGACAAACTTTACAACTCAGCCTACGATCTTGCGGTTTTCCGGTGCAGCGCAATCGTTGGATCGCCATTGTACAGTTGTCGTGTTACGCTAGCTGATTTTGACATTCTCAATTGAAGCACGGTTAATGCCATAGATCTGGCGTGTCGATTTTTTGGCAATCGCCTGGTTGTACACGCGCACCTCCTCTACGGTAAGAAGTTTCGTGGTGGCAGAACGAGAAGGGGCATCAAAGTCAAAGAGAACCCCTAAATCTGGAGACACTGGATAGTAGAGCTCAAGTTCTTCTGCCTGTACACTTGGAGCAAGATCAATCGCTTTCATATTCACCATTGGTTGGTCACCAGTAATAAATGGAATAGAATTTGTGCGGAGAAAAGTTAAGCGCAGAGTATTTCTACTAAGCCAGAACGATCTACCAACATTGCATGAGAAGATCGTGCGAATCAAACCAAAAGATGCCTCAGCATTGAAATTTGGTATTTTCTTAAGAACGTTTGTCATACGCTCCAACATCGTCGGTGTCCGAAAGTATTGGGCAGCTAGAAACCAAGTGTGAAAGATAGATTCCTCTGGGTCAGTTAGTAGCGCAGGATCTTCATTGCGAAGTGACTCAAGAAAGGGAATTGCCCGCTCCTCGAGGGCAGCTAGCATATCTTCCTCTAAATTATTTGTATATTCATCCAGAGCATCTTTGAACTCGGGAGTATCAATTTCCTGATACTTATGTTTGATCTCGAAAAGAAAAGTGAATTGTAGAATCCATCCCTCAGCAATCTTGCGTAAGTCGTCTGATTCTATTGCTTCTATCGCCAATTTTCTAACTATTGAGAGATCAAATTCGGACATTTCACGAAGGCGGTAGAAATCCCTCTCATTGGCGACGTTTTGCGTGCTTGTTGAAAAAATATTTCCACCCAGACGGTGACACCATAATTTTCCATTAGGTGCCCATGCTTCTAAATAATGTCTCCATACATAGTGCTGGCGACGTTTTTTCATAGTCCTGGTTTGGTCAAGAGGTCTTTACAGGAATCTATTGTTAGTGCTCCGGCAAACAAGTGGAAAGAGGAACCTAGCTGAGCGTGGCGTAGCCGATCCAACTCTTATTAGGCCCAAGGGGCACGTCCATGTCATGAGCCGCCAGATTTTGAATGATGAGTACAGAAAGCGTACTTTTTCATTGAGCTTAAAGGAAAGCTGTCAGAGCGTCATTTGAAAGAATGTACTAATTGTCATTTAATAACCGGGATTCACGAATCCGCTTCGCAAGCAGCGTATATCGCTGTTTAGCTTGCGTTTGTCGGACGGCAATCCCAATCGATTTTTTAGGTCCCAGAAGTACAGCTAATTTCTTTGCCCTAGTCAACCCGGTATAGAGTAAGTTTCTGTTGAGCATGAGGTAATGCTGCATGAACAGCGGCATCAGAACCACGGGATATTCCGAGCCTTGGCTTTTATGGATAGTCACGGCCCAAGCCAGGGCAATTTCATTTAAGTCAGCGCTGTCATAAGTGACGGTCCGATCAGTGAATTGCACCGATAGTTTGATGTCCTCCATATTGATTGCTGAGATGGTACCCATATCGCCATTGAATACCTCTCGGTCATAATCGTTGACCTTTTGAATGACGCGATCGCCCACCCGATAGATGGTGTCAGTGCGGCTCAACTGCGGTTTATCAGGGGACGGCGGATTCATGAGTTCTTGCAGGACCTTGTTAAGGTTACGAGTGCCTACATCGCCTCGGGTCATCGGGCATAGAACTTGAACATCCTGAGCCGGAACAAAACCGAGCTTAGGGATCAGATAAGTCAAAACATCTTTGATGCCCTGGACTCCGTCGAGGGGCTCAGGTGCGCCGAGCCAGAGACAATCCGAGCGAGGGGTTTCCGAGACAGGCTCCAGATGCGGATAGTCTCCATGATTGATGCGATGAGCATTTTGGACAATCTGGCTGGTTTGCGCCTGCCGGAACACTTGGGTGAGACGACTGACCGGGACACGCTCGGAGGTCAGCAGATCCTGCAAAACATTGCCGGGACCAACACTAGGCAGCTGATCGATATCACCAACCAATAAAAGTTGTGTATTGGGCTTAATGGCTTTGAACAGAGAGTTGGCCAGAAACAAATCCAGCATAGAAGCTTCGTCAACAATGACTGCATCAGCGTCTATCGGGGTATTCGCGTCGCGCTTGAAGCGCATCTTTGTCGGGTCGAATTCCAACAGTCGGTGAATGGTTTTGGCTTCCATTCGGGCGACCTCGCTGAGGCGCTGAGCGGCCCGACCGGTCGGCGATGCCAAAGCGAGGGTTTTGCCCATGGCCTTCCACAGGGCAACAATTGTGCGGGTCGTGAACGTCTTCCCAGTGCCAGGTCCGCCGGTCAGGATGCAGATTCGATATTGAGCAGCAGTTTCAACAGCCAGCTTCTGTTCCGAAGAAAGCGTCATCCGGGTTTGCTCGGTGAACCGCTCCATCCAGCGGCGAACGCGGGGCAAGTCAACCTGGATCGGGCCTCTTAACAGAATTTGGACCTGCTGGGTAAGAGTCTGCTCTGCCTGAAAGAATGGCGGCGCATAGCAGAGTGATTGCTCTGTGGCTGCATCAGAGTCTTTCTCCAGAAGCAGCTCCGACTCAGCTCCCATCTTATGGATTAGAGCCTGCATATGTCCCGCGTCTGGGGTATGTTCTTGCAGTGAGAGCGTTTTCACGGCCTGAGCTATCAAGTCCGGCTCCGGTAGAAAGCAGTGTCCTTCATCGGATGCTTCGGTCAAGACATGCAGTAAGCCGCTGCGATAGCGAAACTCATCGCCGGGAGCGATGCCGATGTTTCTGGCGATCGTGTCGGCGGTTATGAAGCCGATGCCGTAGACATCCTTGGCAAGCTGGTAAGGATTAGTGCTGACTGTCGTAATCGCCTCATCGCCATACTGCTTAAAGATTTTGACGGCATAGGTGGTCGAGACACCATGGCCCTGCAAAAAGAGCATGACCTCCTTGATGACCTTCTGCTCTTCCCATGCCTTCTGAATCATCTCGACTCGTTTCTCGGCAATACCCGGCACCTCGATCAGGCGCTCAATTTTGGTCTCGATGATGTCAAGCGTCTCCAAGCCAAAGTGATTGACAATCCGCTTGGCCGTCACCGGTCCCACCCCTTTGATCAAGCCACTGCCGAGGTATTTCTCAATTCCGGTCAGGGTGGCTGGTTTGGTTTCACGATAGTGTTTCGCCTGAAACTGTAGGCCGTACTTCGGATGGTCGCGCCATTCTCCAGCCATCCAAAGGGTTTGCCCCGGTTGGATATTGGCAAAGCTGCCCGTCACAGTGATTAAATCCCTCTCCTTTGGAACCTTCAGGCGTGCAACGGTATAGCCGGATTCCTCTGAGTGAAAGGTCAGGCGTTCGACGACGCCTTTCACAGTATCAAGATGCAGCTGAGTATCGGGCTGGTTCATCGGATCTTACGGCGTTTGGCTTTCATCTTACGCAGCAAGTTTGTTGTTGGATAGTACCGTGATGTGTCATAGCCCTGGCACATAAGCTGCCCCTTGTGACCAGAAACGTAAGCGATTTCACTGGTACATATGTGGAGACTTATAATCCTTGTTGCATCAGCGATTTATGGCTTTGTATCATCCATCTGTGTCTCAATTTCCTGAATAGCAGATTCAAGCTCCATTTCTAACTGCTTTGGGGTCGGTAGACTGTCTTGCAGCGATTCAGGCAATTCCTCGCTTACGCGGTACGTCGATACACCTATGGGATTCTGTACAGTGTCCAAAGCAAACTCGACAGTCGTTTTACTTTTGGATTTACACAAAATAATGCCGATCGTCGGATTGTCTCCTTCAGAACGCATTATGTGATTGACCGCTGAGACATAGAAATTCATTTGGCCTGAAAAGGCAGGCTCGAATTCCCCCATTTTTAGGTCTATCACAACGTAGCAATGAAGTTTGGCATGATAGAAAAGCAGATCAAGACGATAATCCTTACCGTCTATTTCAAGCGGATACTGGTTGCCTAGAAAGGCAAACCCAACTCCCAGCTCCAGCAAAAAATCACGGATGTGCTCCAAGAGGCCACGTTCCAGATCACGTTCCTGAGCGTCATCGGCCAAAGTTAAAAAATCAAAGTTATATGGGTCTTTCAGAATCTGGCGGCTTAGATCGGATTGTTCAGGGGGCAAAGTGCGCTCAAAGTTCGTGATTGCTCCGCCTTGACGAACGTAAAGCCGACTCTCAATTTGCATTTCCAGTATATTGCGGCTCCAGCCGTGTTCAAGGGCTTTCTGGGCGTACCAAAGACGCTGTTCCTGTGTCTCCAGCTTGTTTAACAGGGACTGGTTATGGCCCCAAGGTAATTGTCCTACAGAGCGTAGGACAATTTGCTCATCCGGGTATGCTTCGGCAAAAGCTCGCATGTACATAAGGTTGGTTCTGGACAACCCCTTTACCTGCAGAAACTCACGCTTCAGGTCTTTCGCCAATCGTTCAATAACCTTGCTGCCCCAACCTTCCGCCTGTTGCTTCGCCAAAATTTCTCGCCCAATCTGCCAGTACAGCAAAATCAATTCCTGGTTAACGGCCAGAGCCGCTTTGACTTGAGCTGTGCGGATGCGCTGCTTCAAGTCATTGAGCAGAGCAAAGTAGTTTTCATCTTCGGGAAAGAGAGTAGGGGGCTTACGCGGCATGAGGGTATGTTTGCTCTAGTCAGGCTCTGAGCATCGCATAAAGCACCAGGAGATTCCAGTAGGCATGAGTTTCACCCTGTGGGATTACCGTCATAGTCACCTTCGATCATGACTTCGGCTTCGGCATAGGCGTCATCCTTTTCCGGATTGTATAGGTCCAGGTATTTGCGGCACTTTGGGTTCTTTTCTTCTAGAGAGTATCCAGCATAGCGATACAGTATAGTGCTATGGGTTTCGCGACCCTGTTCAAGCAATACGACTGCGCCTGTCTTTACCGCGATGAATTTTTCCCTGCCGCCAGAGATTACCTTTAAGCAGCAAACCTTAGAGTCAGGCATAGCGTACCTGTTTCGCCATCAAACTCTGGGCGAGCTGGGCCGGATTGTTGTCTTGCAAGATATTCCTGGCGGCCTGTGTCATATTTCCAGTGAGGTTGCTGGCGACCCTGCTGATCCGATAACGGATACCCGGCTCAAGCTTTTTAAGCCCCTGAGCGAGAAATTGACCGCTGCTTTGGAAGCAGGGTTAGCGGCAAGAGGTGGAGGCCCGTCAATTGAAATCGACCCCGCTCTTGCCCCCCCGACACCCGGCTCTGATGAAATTGTAGAAAGCAACCTGATCCCCTGTGATCGGTGCGGTGAGATCGCGGCCCATTTGGTTTTTGCCCATGAGGCTGAGGACGTCGGGGGCCTCGAAGATTATGCCCGCAAGATGTACAGCAAAATTCGGGAACTGAACGTTCCGACCTGGATTATTGGCCCTCCCCTCGGCATCGCCGGTCATGATACTCCGTCGCTGGTGATGAAGGTCTGGCCGGAGCGCTTGCCGGTGCAAACCATGACGCCGAATTGTTTTAACGCCGATCTGGATGCCTTGCTGGAGCGGCATTGTTGATGAGCCTTCAACTGAAGCTCCTGCCGATGTGCCTAATACTGGAATGAAGAGACATGGCCGTTGATATGGGAAGTGCAAACTGGAGCAGTAGATTGTGGCTGCACTGTATTGGTTGCCACAGTGACTCGGCAAAGCTTTGGGTTGAGTTAACACTAGCGATAATCGACCTGTTCAGCTCGGTGCTGCAGGGAGCGAGTGCGGGGGATTCGGGGGTTGTGCTTCGTGGGCCTGTGTTTCAGCGCCTCAGTCTCCGGCTCTTGTAGGGGTGACTGAAGCATAGGTGACACCAGGGGCAATTAGCTCTGAATCGACGCCTGAAACGTCGAAAACTCGTTAAATTAAGTGGTCATTTTGGGCCAATCGGCAGCGATTTTCCAATACTCAACGTAGAGGCTGAAAGCCTTGTGCAGCAAGACTTTTAAAATCCTAATTGCCCCGTATGTCAGCACCGCTTCAATTACCCCTAATAGGCCCGTGGGGCACGTCGGTGTCATACGAGGCAATGGAGATTAAGCAGCCTTTGATTCAGCCATGTAATTGAAGAAGGTTCTTCGGCTAAAGCCAAAGAGCTTGCAGACATCGGCGGCGGATTTATCAGAATTTTGATAGAGAATTTTGGCCTGCTCTAACTTTTCGGTATCAGTGCGGGGGCGGCCACCAGTTTTCCCTCTGGCCTTAGCGGCAGCACGGCCAGCAGCGGCACGCTCTGATTTCAACTCCCGCTCCATCTGGGCGATTGCGCCCATAATGGACAAGAAGCAGCGTCCTGTAGCGCGAGGAAGATAGTTTGATATAGACTCATGCAGGCACAGAGACAGAACAACTTCGGTATAGCATAGCGTCTGAGCTGTGAGTCTCCGCGTGGAGTCTTAACTGAGAAGGGGTATCAAAAAAGGAGTATGTCAGAAGGGCAAGGTGTACTCTCTCTGAAAGCTAGATTTAGCCTAGCTTTTGACATGAGACAGATAAGGGTAATTAGAGGTATCAAAAAACGGCCGTTTGTGGCACAATCCTGAAGCCTCGATAGATAGGCAGGCTATCCATTAAAGCTTAACCTGACTTAGCCTGCCTCAAGACTTTGCTTGATCCATTGAGCCAAGGTAGGCAAAGCTAATCTATATTCATATTCTTGAGGATATATGAGTCCCTTTTTCTTGAGACCCTCTAAGGCGTTTTGAATGCCTCCACCACGCGGAAGACCATGGGCTTCTGCATATTTCTTGCTATGTGGACTTTTTGTAGGATTAATAGCTAAGCTTTCTAGAAGCTTGACTTGAGTTGCAGGAAGCAAGAGCAATAATGTTTCAAAAACAACGCTTAAATCTTTCAGGAGATCATTAACGGCTTTCTCGACATGGAAATCATTGATCTTTATTGCAGACTTATATTTTTCATCCCAAGCATGTAAAGACTGAAGCCGTCTTACTAAGGCTAATGCATCGCCAAAGTGACCTTGAACAGCATCCACAAAAACATCTAGCCCATTATCATCTGAATCAATCCGATTAGCGTGCAGTTCAGCCCTTGCCCAGCTTCGCAGACTTCCCCTACTTATGTACGGAAGCTGAATAGGTTCTATATCCAATTCATCCTTTTTAAGATGATTTAATTCTTTGCTTTCCCACTCTCCATAGGTTGCAATAAGTGCATAGCTTATATGCGGACAGAGATGAATCTTTGAAAGCAGAAATTCACTGAATTTATTATCTCTATCCCATGAAAATAGATGAGTAAAGTTTTTAAGAAATACAACAACACGTATATGCTTAGAAGTCAAGAAATCTTCTAGTAAATCAATTAGTTCTTCGAGAGTTTGTTTAAGTGACACCTTCCCTTTATCTTCTTCGCTTGTGGTAACACCACAATCTTCAAGTGGACGTATCGAATCTAAAATCAAGAATTTCTCTATATCTCTCTTTTGCAGAAAACTTAAAAAGGAGTCTTTATCTTGGAGACGAAACCATTTCTTCAGCCTTTCGTTTCTTGAGTTTTCTGTCAACAACTCCTTCAAAAACAAAATCAGAAAACTTTTGAGACTAACAGCCTTGATGCAGTCTATCTTTAGTGTCATAGCTTCAGCTTCTTGAGCTGAGATTTCCACAAGTTCCCCTCGCCCACTACCTGTAACGCCAATAACAACCAAGTCTCTATCTTGATTGATTGCTTCTTTAATACGTCTCAGCTCATCGCTTCGCGCATCCAAGAGTAGTTGTTGAGCATCCGAGTCAATCATTAGCTGAGCTTATTAAAAACACTACTGCTAGCGGCACGGCAGTTACAAACTCTGTATCAGGAAAGAGATTGCAGAAAGGGAGCCAATATGACCTGCCTAAACCCTTGCCGAACGAAACCTTGAACTTCCCGTCACGGCAACCGAAATCATTACACTACTTTGGTTATCGCAGGATTGCTTCATGACTACCGCTGTATACCAGCGCAGCTAACACTCATGGATAGACTACCAAAATCTGTACTAAATGTGTATTTTAATACAAAAAAACGATATACGTGTAAAAAAAATGCATTTGAGTTTAATTTATTTTTTTTAATAGTTTGCACTAGTTTTGAGTATCGTGTATATATAACTAGTATAAGCTGTTCGCTGTAGTTGAGTTATGGTCACCATCAGCTGGGGTGAACACGCATCCTTGAGCAGCAACTTTCTGCCAAGCTGCCAAGGTTACATTGTGTCCCCTTTCTTGGTTATATTCAGATGTTATCTAATGGCTTTTGGGAAGCATTTGTCTCATGGCTTCGTGATGTAGGAATTGAACTTACTGTCGCAATAATCTGTGCTGTACTTGGCGGAATCTATATAAAACGCCATCAAGGTTTGATTCAAGGCATTAGAAGAAAATGGAATCTTATCCAGAGAGTATTGCCTTATATTGTGATTATTCTTCTGACTGCTAT
>JBCDAG010000229.1:0-12132 GCA_039186165.1 Cyanobacteria bacterium P01_F01_bin.53 | reverse complement strand
ACTACTCGCTTGTGCAGCACTCAATCGGATGACACATTTGGGAATGCCGGATAGCTATGCCTTCACTGACTAAGAAAACTGAATATTTTTAGAAATCTAAGAGATTGGGGCCCAGAAAATATTCATGCAACAACGCCGTTCCACAGGCGAATACTGACATCTTCTCCACAAGTTGCAAGTGTCCTCCCATCTGGGCTGAAGACTACAGAATGAACAGCAGCATCGTGACCTTTGAGTGTTCGAATCGGTGACCAAGTTTCCGTATCCCAGAGAACAATCTTTTGGTCGTAGCCACCACTGGCCAAAATAGTACCTCCTGGGTTGAAGGCTACACATCCAACCCAATCGTCATGGCCTATGAGAGTGGAAAAAGCATTATTTTTTCGGGGTTCAAGCTTAAATAAACAGATAGTTTTATCTTTACTGCCACTGGCAATCCATTTACCATTCGGGCTGACAGCCAAGGCTCGCACATCATCTGTATGTCCTTGGTATGTGGCGATGCATTGCCCGCTTCGCCTGTCCCATACTCGAACGCCACTATTATCTATTTTGTCGCTAGTACTGAAGATGTACTTACTATCTGAACCAAACGCAACTTTGATAATCCAATCCTTTGTACGTTCTAGGAATTCTCTTTCTTCGTATGTTTGAAGGTTAAAGAGACGGATAACTTTATCATCACCACCACTGACGACCCACTTGCCATCGGCACAAACGTCTAAGTGCCTCACCCAACTTGTATGGCTGCGAAATGTTTTGATGGTTTGACCAGTTCTAAGATCCCAGTATTTCACAGTTTTATCATCGCTACCGCTGACTAAATAGTTTTGATCTGGGCAAAAAGCGACTGCCCAAACTCGGCCTTCGTGTCCCCTAAGGTGATTAATGCACACGCCTTGTCCAACATTCCAAATCCGTATAATGCCATCATCGCCACCGCTTACCAAAAATTTGCCATCTGAGCTAAAAGCAACAGACCACAGCCTACTAGTATGTCCTTGAACAGTCGTCAAACACTCGCCTGTTTCTACACTCCACAGCTTAATTGTTTTATCGTCGCTACCACTTACAAGGAGGTTACCTTCTGTATTAAAAGCTATTCCCCAAGTTCGGCTAGTGTGCTCTTTCCAAGTACACTTCAATGACTTGGATTTGATATCCCAAATGTAAATCTGGCCAGATTCATCACTACTGGCTAGATAACGGCCATCTAGACTAAAAGATAAGTTCCGCATCCAGACTGCTTCCCCAGAGGGTGTATTTACAGATTTTGCGTCGTAAAGTGTATCAAGTAACTGTCCTGTTTGCAGACTCCACAAACGCACCTTGCCATCATCATGGCCGGTCGCCAAAATCAGCTCCTCTGGGTGTAATGTAATAGTTCTTAAGGGAGCGCTTCGGCAGTTAAATGACCGAGGCGAGCCTAGGTCTTGGGATGACTGCAATTGAGCCAACTGCTCTGAAGACCAGATAAAAACTGTCCCAGTATGATTAGCCGCCAGTAGCAGTCGGCCACTACAGCTAAACTCTACAGCCCGAAACCTCTTATCTTCCGCCCTGTAGCTTTTATCACACACATAAGTTGCGATGCGGTTCCAGGTACGGGTTTGCCACACAGCAACCATGCCATCATCACTACCACTTACCAAGTATTGACCATCTGGGCTAAAGGCAACGGTTCTTACACGTGCATCGTAGCCTCTTAAAATAGCCAAGTTTTCACCTATTTCGGTATCCCATACCCTGACAGAATGGTCTTCACTACCGCTCGCCATGTACTTATCGTCAGGAGAAAAAGTAACACATCTTACCCAATGCGTATGGCCACGATATGTACGCAGAAACTCCAGCCGCTGACCGTCAAGCACGCGCCACAGATCAAGATTGTGAGACGCGCCCCCTGTTACTAAGTACTGATAGTCTGCACTCAGTGCAACAGACAAAATGCCTCCCAATGGTTCATAAAATACTGACTGGCTAAGGTCTGCATGCGAGAAATCAACATCTATGAGAGAGCAGTCTCTCAGGTCAGCCCTGATGGCCAAGCCTGAGAAGTCATATCCTTTCAAGGTAGGTTTACTGACAAGTTCGTCAGGCCCTGTCAATGCTTTTTTGGTCAACGCAATGCAGTTAGCAGCAGCGTAGCCATCACGATATTTCCTTAATTGCCTAACTAATTTCTTTAAGTGCGGTTCAAGCTGGATATGCCCTTTTAATTGCTTGAAGACAGGTTCAAGCAAAAGCTTGGATTGTTTTTATTGAATATTTTCTTTAGCGAAAGGCTGTACTAGAGGATAAGTGTTGAAAAACTCTAGCTGCTCATCCTCTGCCACCACTTCTGAAACCATTTGGTTAATAATAATTCGCAGCGCATATCTACCAATGCATTCGGAAATGCTATATTTTTGATTATTTACTTCTATAAAACAGCGACGCTTGAGGGATAGCAAGACCTCCATTAGCTGAACGATTGAAACCGGAACTAACCTACGCAGCTCATTTTCAGAAACGGGCTCTTGGCAAATTGCTATCCAGTAAATGAGCATTTTTTCTAAGTCGGATAATCGCCCAAACGCTTTGTCTAGCAAGTCTCTGATCCCGTTAACAGCGACAGGCCCTTCTCTCTCCAGAAAGCGATCAATATTTCCATTAGCAATGTCTAAAGCATGACCTGCTGCAATTCTAATAAACAGGGGGTGATGGTCGTACCGACGGATCAGTTCATCTTTAGCATCTTGTGAGCCTGTTATTTTCCGCTGGTCTGAAATGTCTTCCCCTTCTAAAATTTCTCGGGCAGCCTCAAGCGTCAGCCCACCTAACTGAATTAACCGCATCGGAGAGGCGCTGTCTTGATAAACGCTGATATATTTAGGCAGCTCTCTGCTAATAAGAACTAAACAGCTCTGATGCTTTTTGTGGTCAGCTTTGCTCAGAATTTCTTCATACTTTTCATAACCGGAAGAAAAGTTGCCAAACCCCTCTCCAGCTTGCATAACAAATTCAAAATCTTGAAAGACAAGCAAGCATCGTTTCTCTGCTAGAAAAGCAATTAATTGTTCTAAGCCCTTGCTAAAATCTTCGACATTGAGTTTGTTGTCTTTTGTAAAGAACCTGAGAGCATCTTCTAGCCAAGCCTCTGGTTTTTGTTGTGATTTAAGGCTTCGCCAAAAAATAAAATCAAATTCTGAAGACAGGCTATGAGCAACTTGTGCGACCAAACGGGTCTTGCCTATTTTGAGCAGCCCCGTTACAGCAATCACTCGGCAACTTTCATCCTGAATATACCTAGTCAGTTGCTCACTTTCTCTAGGGCGGGCTGAAATGCCTTTGGGAATGGGCGCATCTTTCAAGTCAATTTGCTCTTCCTTTCTGTTTGCTTCAGTTGCGTCATTGTCATCTAACGCAGCCACTTCTTGCCAATCCAGGTTCAACTGTTGACACAGTTCTACGAAATTAAGAAAGTCTATAGGCCTTCCAGTAAAGAACTTATTTACGGTAGCCCGAGCCATATTAATTTCCACTGCCAATGCTTTTTGGCTAGGAAAAGAAGAGCGCTTTAAAGCGCTTCGAACCTTAGCCTTTGATTGAGAACTGACGCGAAGTGAACGAGTAGAGACGTTATCTTGTGGCATAAAGCTAGCAAAGAGCGTATTACTTCAGTAATCCTGATGAAGTAATGCTAGCGTCATCCTAATACATCAGTCTGATCTACTACATAAGTTAGACACATCTCAGAACTCATACTTTAAACGCGCATAGCTCAGTCATCTTATAGGTTTGAGGCGACTGGTTCTTAGACATCTCAACGATTTGATGGATATATCCATAATGCATGAGGTGAGAAATGGACACGACTAGTCTTGCGTCCCAGCTGACTACTACTTTTAGCTATACAAATAACAATCAGTTTGCTGTAATCCTGAGAAGCCAAAGTACGGAGTTGCCTTATGTAGAGAAAATAGTTCTAGCTGGACAATCTATAAGTGGTATCCCAGCACATTCGGACACTCGCTTTACACTAACCCCGGCTGGTGGACAGTCAAAAAGGATCTGTATGGAGTCAGAGCCAATGTATTGGCAAGAGCTAGCCAGTTAAGGACGCTGATTTGGCTAAGGTTCGTTATCCCAAGTCCGAAATGATAGAGACGGTGTAAGCTTCACAGCGCAGAGGTTTACACCTGCGCAGTTGGTAGGTTTCATGCTGGAGCTACTGCCGGATTTCAAAGGTTTGAAACTGCTGTTGGGTCTGTTCCTTCGTTTCGACAGCAGTGACCTTTGCGGCGGGTGGGCCACTGTGGAACCATTCAATCATGCGTTCTATCTGGGTGCGATCTCCCTGAATCATGGCTTCCACTCGCCCATCTGGTAACTTGCGTACCCAGCCGACGAGCCCCAGTGCCGTTGCTTGCTCCCGTGTACTGTAGCGATAGCCCACACCCTGCACGCGTCCCGTGATCCAAACTTTCAGGCAAATTTGATCCGGTGTTGTGGAATGCGAAATTGATGGAGGTGTCATGGCTTTGGTGAATGGTTGAAGAGCGATGGTTTTGAAGGCTCTAGATGGTGCTTGGTGTGTGTGATGTTGCTGATGCCTGCTGGTAGATAGGGGCTCCGGTACAAGTATATTTTTTAACCAAAGCCATACCTTGTCCAGGACTCAGAATATTGGGAAAACTACAGATGCCAGTCTTAGATGCCAATCTCAAATATCAGCCTCAGCATCTTGATTCAGTTTTGGGTGTTTCTCAAAAAGTTTGAAAACGCCCTAACCCTCTTCCGCAAACCTCACTTGCGCTTGCTGTGATTTCCCCCCCTTTAGATTCTTCAGTGTCAACGTCGTCCATCCAAACGCAGGCTACAAATCCAGATACAAAAGACGCAGAGCGACCCTCGGCTTTAGTCAAAAAGTTGCAGGGCTTAAGGCCGCTTTTTCGGCGGTTGTTTCCTGAGCGAATTGCTTCGGATTTTACGATTGTGATTGCGACGTATAACGGGGGCGATCGCATTGGCGGGGTGCTTGATCATCTGCGTTGCCAGATAGGTACATCGGATCTCGTTTGGGAAATTATCGTTGTCGATAACAACAGCACTGATAACACAGCTGATATTGTTCGTCAGTATCAGCAAGATTGGCCCAGCAACATTCCCCTACGCTATGAATTTGAAGCTCAGCAAGGCGCTGGCTTTGCTCGCCATCATGGAACCAAGGTTGCCAATAGCCCCTTGATTGGTTACTTAGACGATGACAATTTGCCCTGGATTAACTGGGTTCGCTCTGCTTATCGTTTTGGCCTCAAGCATCCTAATGTCGGTGTGTTTGGTAGTCGGATTCGGGGGAAATTTGCAACGGCACCGCCTGAGCACTTTGAGCGTATTGCCGCCTTATTGGCATTAACTGATCGTGGACCTAGGCCAATTCCCTATCGACCTGAGGCGAAGATTTTACCCCCAGGTGCTGGGCTGGTGGTGCGCCGTCAGGCCTGGTTAGATAACGTACCTGATGAAAGAACCCTGACAGAAAAATTTGGTGAACGAGAAGCCGGGGAAGATCTCGAAGTTGTTCTCCGTATTCAGCAGGCGGGTTGGGCCGTTTGGTACAACGCCAATATGTGGATGCATCACGAGATTCCAGGTCATCGGCTGACCCGTGAGTACTTAGTGGTGTTGTGTCGAGGGATTGGTCTCAGTCGCTATCACACCCGCATGCTTAGCTTTGCACCCTGGCAAAGGCCGTTCATGGTTTTGCCCTATGCCTTGAATGATATGAGAAAAATTGTGCGGCATATTTTGCGCTACCGCCAGCAGGTGCTCACTGATACCGTCACTGCCAGTGAAATGATGCTGTACTTAGCCAGTTTAGTGAGTCCTTTGAACAGCTGGTACCGTCTGGGTAAACGCATTTTGTTGAAAAAAGATAGCGCTACTTGAGCCGCTCTCTTGTTCGAGAAGTGTCTGCGTATGGGGGGCTTAACTCTTCTGTAGTGGCCTTACTCTGTCTGGTGGCCA
This sequence comes from Cyanobacteria bacterium P01_F01_bin.53, assembly GCA_039186165.1. Lineage (GTDB taxonomy): Bacteria > Cyanobacteriota > Cyanobacteriia > Phormidesmidales > Phormidesmidaceae > Phormidesmis. The sequence goes on along the minus strand of JBCDAG010000229.1, from coordinate 6,123 downwards.
GGCAATTTTGTAGGCCTCACCAATGACATTCTTCCTCGGTAAAAAGCCCCAAACATGAGAATCCGCGCTTGCATTGCGGTTGTCGCCCAGAACGAAATAGGCATTCGTCGGCACGATTTCAGGCCCCCACTGGTAGGCTGCGACTTCATTAACGTAGGGTTCTGAGAGCGGCACTTGATTAATCCATACCTGGCCGTCTCGGACTTCTACGGTTTGTCCGGGCAATCCTACGATGCGTTTTACAAAAAGAGTGTCTGGTTCGGCTTCGAGTAGTTGGGTGGCTTCAACTGGAATGGTGAACACGACAATGTCGCTGGTTTCTGGGTAGTAGAGCTCATTTTTACTCACCAAGGTGTGGTCACCGACCTGTAGGGTTGGCAGCATGGATTCACTGGGAATGGTGCACTGCAATATGGCCTTGTCTATCCACATGGGTATGCTGCCGATGCTGAGTCGGAGGAGTAAGCCCCCGATGACAATGACCATGAGTAATTGACCAGAGCGACTATGGAATTTGCCCGGACTGGCAGGGGTGCTGCGGTACGCGTGATAGCCCGAGATAGACCAAATGGTGCAGGCTAACGGTATGAGTACGGGCTGATAGTTGGCCATCATCGCTAGGGCCACGCCAACGGCTAAAAATACCGCGCCTGCTACGGCCTGGTTGAGATAAAGATGACCAAGCCCTGGCAAAATTTGTGATAGAAAAACGCCGTACCATAGGTCGCGGCCTTGCCGTTTGCTGCCCAGGGGATGTAGGGGACGGCCCGCTGTTGCAAAGGCGTCCCAAAGGTTGATGAGGTAAATGAAAAATGTGATCGCCATCAGCCCAAAGGCACGGCTAGTGCTGCCCTCAGCGGCCAGCAGTGACCAACCGGCATGTAGCACAACGGCCATAAAAACACCCAGAATGATCAGTCCTTTGACCCACTGCCCGCCGTAGCACTGACCTAATCCAGGCAACAGTCCAGAAAGATTTACTGCTAGCCAACAATCTTGTACGGCCTGTTGTTTTTGTTTCGATACCACCTGCGTTTTATCCTGGAAAAATTGGGGTGGGATCAGTCATTGCTTTCCCACCTGCTCATTTTTCCCATCTGCCCATTTTTTCTACAAAATGCTTATTGGCAGCGATGTTTCCTAATTTTGGGTACGAGACGAGAGGCCTTTGATTCATGCGCTGTACGTTCTAGGAATGAGTGCGTTCCTTTACCCTCTGTTCAACCAAAAGTGGGGCATGATTATCACCATGCCCCACTTTTGGGTAAGTATTCAGCCAACTTTTGCAGATAAAAGTGGCTGCTAAAAAAAGACTGCCCAAAAAGGGTTATAGGCCCACGTGAGACGTGCGAGTAATGAGTGCCGTCAGTGCTGTCCAAGTATTAGGACCTACGATGCCATCGATAGTGGATAGTTGGGTCTGACCGAAGGGCGCCTGCTGATATGCTTTTACAGCTTGCTCTGTCATCGGTCCAAAATCACCGTCGATAGTGCCAAAGTAGTAGCCCCGTGTGCCGACAGCCTCTTGGATATCATTTAGAGGCCCTGTTTTAGACCCTAAGGACATTGCCTGCTGAAGACGCTCTACCAAGGGACCTTGGCTGCCTCGGCGGAGCGTGGCCAAGTGCTTAACGCCGCCATTCAGCAACACATTCCAGGTGGAAGGCCCCACGATGCCATCATTCGCTAAAAAAGAGCGTAGCTGAAACACTTGAACGGCCAGTTGAGTAATAGGACCGAAGTCGCCATCTGCCGTTAGGCCACCGATGTTTACCTTTTTGAGGAGGAGTTCTTGTAGATCTTTAACGGCAGCGCCCGTTGCACCAAGCTGGAGGGTGGGTGTTGCAATTTGAGTGTTAACCATAATAAATTCTTCGATGTAGATGTCATTGCCTGAACATCTACAACTGTAGAATCACCGACTCATCCATACAGGTACCTTAGCGGGTACTCTATGGCCGGTTCTTTTCAATGGTTAACCTTAAAAACTCTCCGTCATCGCTAACTGCGATCACGCTTCTGAGTCGGATAGCAAAAATGCTTGTTCTCGTCATTACACCTACTGGTTTCCCAGCAGTCGATCTGTCACCGGTCTGTTGCTAGGACCTTCAGGGTGCTCAAATTCGCGGCGCTCAATTTCACGGCTACGAACAGCTTCCTGAAAGGCGGGTACGTCTTCTCTGAGCATGACGGAAACGGCCCCCGTTTGGATGGTGCCATCTTCGTTGGGGAGCAATTCGATGAGGTACGCGTACAGGTCACCTTCCATGAGTTGTGATCGCAATGCTCTGTCTGTGCCCCGATCTTCACTCCGGCCCGGTGAGTACACCAGGACAGACTGTGCCCTGCGATAGTCCGCATATACTTCAGCGCCATAGAGTGTCCGCAAAGAATCCTCTAGCTGCTCAAGGCTTACACCACTGATGACATCCACCAGTGTGAATTTCTCAGAGCGCACCACAATCGGTACACCCGCTGCTCTCTGCCGTAAAAGGCCTTGCTCGTTGCTACCACTGGGTCCAAAGACCGAGCCATGAAAGGTGTACCGGCGAGAGGGCGTATTATTGCGTCTAATGGAAAGTCTTTCACCGGGATCTGCCCGGAGAGTGGGATGCGCCTGCATCCAAGCTTCTGCTTCATCTACCGATTGTCCGGGTAGGGCGCTGGCGCTCGCGGTAAGCCCTAGCCAGAGACCTGCTCCGATACCTAATCCAATGGTAAGTCCAGTGTTACGGTTCGTTGGACTAAGCAGGCGCAGAAGCTTGTTCATTGTGTTTGTTTATAGGGAGCCAAATCCCTTCTTTTTTTTGTTCTTTTTCTTTTTCTTTCGTTGTCCAGGGACACCCCGCCAGCCAGGACGGGCCATGCCGCCCATGCCACCCATGGGGCCACCGCCACCCATCATGGGGTTACCGCCCATTCCAGGGAATCCACCACCATCCATACCGGGTAGGCCCATTTTGCCTTGGCCCATTTGCTGCATCAATCCGCGCATTCGCTGAAAATCTGTCACCAGTTTGCTGATGTCTTTTTCGGCGTAGCCCGCACCTTTGGCAACCCGGCGACGGCGGCTTGGTGAACCGGCTAGCACTTCGGGGTTTTGCCGTTCTTCCATGGTCATGGAGCTGATCATGGCTTCACAGCGCTTGAGCTGCTGCTCCCCTTGCTGGAGCTGGTCGGAGGAGAGCTTATTACCCATGCCTGGGATCAGCTTCATAATTCCCGCCAGGGAGCCCATGTTTTTCATTAGGCGGGTTTGTTTTAAGAAATCGTTGAAGTCAAATTTCGCTGAGAGAATTTTTTCCTGAAGCTTTTCAGCATCGGCGATATCCACTTCTTCCTGGGCTTTTTCTACCAGGGTCAGTACGTCGCCCATGCCCAAAATGCGAGAGGCCATTCGGTCTGGATAGAAGGGTTGTAGCGCTTCTACCTTTTCACCGACACCAATAAATTTGATGGGCTGACCTGAAATCCGTCGTACTGAAAGGGCCGCGCCACCGCGTGAGTCGCCGTCCATTTTGGTGAGAATGGCACCTGTGATGCCAATTTCCTCATGGAAGGTGCGAGTGAGGGTGGCGGCTTCCTGGCCCGTCATCGCATCGACAACTAGCAGCACTTCATCTGGCTGGGCGACCTCTTTCACCTGGGCCAGCTCGGCCATCATTTCTGTGTCAATTTGCAGTCGGCCTGCCGTGTCAATAATGACGGTGTCGATGCCGTTTTCTTTGGCTTTAGCCAAACCTTGGCGAGCGATGTCTACCGGGTTGGCATCTGCGCCAATTTCAAAGACCGGCACGTTGATTTGCTTACCGAGGGTGAGGAGCTGATCAATCGCTGCTGGGCGGTATACGTCAGTGGCAACGAGCAAGGCACTGCGATCTTGCTTGCGGAGATGCAGGGCTAGCTTTGCTGTTGCGGTGGTTTTACCCGTACCTTGTAGGCCTGCCATCAGTACGACGGTGGGCTTATTTTCGCTGTTGGCCAGTGGTACGTTGGTCTCACCCATCGTTTCCACCAGCTCGTCGTAGACGATTTTGATGAATTGCTGATCGGGTTTGACGCCTGAAACGACGTCTGCGCCTTGGGCTTTTTCTTTAACATCAGCGACGAAGCCTTTGACGACCTCAAGGTTGGCGTCGGCCTCTAGCAGGGCACGGCGGACTTCTCTCAGCGCCTCTGTAATATTTGCCTCCGAGATTTTGTCCTGGCCACGGAGTTTTTTCCAGGCGGATTCAAATTGTTCTGAGAGGGCTTCAAACATAGGAGATGAGCGGTGGGTTAACTTGAAAATATATCTTCTTATTCTAAAGGGTGCCGTTCAAAATTCTGCGGTTCGGTTTGTTCGAGCCCTTAGTTTGGGGCTGTTTCCTGTGGAGAGGGTGATGGTCTGATAAGCTATCGATGACTTGCACTATGGGGTTTTGGAGGCTTTTGCCGCAACAGAAAGTACCAAAAAATAGGGCACCCAACAATCGCACGCTAACGCTGAGTGACGAGGAAGCTCGGGTGTATGCGGCTCAGTCGCTGGTACTGTCAGTTCCCCTGCCTGTGTCAAAGCTTTCAGATCGCACTATCCATCAGGACTTATTAGAGGTATTACCGTTATTGCCGGATGGGTTTGTGGATTTGATGATTGTCGATCCACCTTATAACTTGCGAAAGGATTTTAATGGGTTGGTGTTTAAAGCGCGATCGCCCCAGGCTTATCAGGACTGGTTGACGACTTGGATGTCCCAACTTCCGCGTTTGCTCAAGCCTACTGCCTCTATATATATGTGCTGTGACTGGCAGTCATCCAATGCGATTTATGAGGTGTTTTCGCAGTACTTTCAGGTGCGAAATCGGATTACCTGGGAGCGCGAAAAGGGACGTGGGGCTAAGCGTAATTGGAAAAACGCGTCTGAGGATATTTGGTTCGGAACGGTGGGTGATGACTATACCTTTAACGTGGAGGCGGTGAAACTTCAGCGCCGGGTGCGTGCGCCTTACCGTGATGGCATAGGCCAGCCCAAGGATTGGGTGCAGTCGGAGAAGGGTAAATTTCGGGCGACCCATCCATCGAACCTGTGGACGGATATTTCGGTGCCGTTTTGGTCCATGCCGGAGAATACGGATCATCCGACACAGAAGCCTGAAAAGCTGATGGCCAAATTGATGTTAGCCAGTAGTAACCCAGGGGATGTGGTGTTGGACCCGTTTTTAGGATCGGGAACGACATCGGTAGTGGCGAAAAAGCTCAATCGTCATTACGTGGGCATTGAGCAAGAGGCGCTGTATTGTGCCCTGGCTGAAAAAAGATTGGTGATCGCAGAGCAAGATCCCTCGATTCAAGGATATTCAAACGGATGCTTTTGGGAGCGCAATGTGCCGCTAGGCCTTCGTGAGTCTTGGTCTAAGGACCGATAAGGTGCCTGCCATGTCATTCATCCTTACTCAGCACTGGCAGCTTTACTAAACAACTCTTTTGCTGGTTTTCTAAAGTTGTTCACTAGGGGCTGAGACATTCTGCTGGATAGGGATTCAATTAGAATTCCAGAATCTTTTCAAGCCAGGAACTTTTTCTTGTAAATAAAGCCTTCTCCTATTTCAACAGTGGAATAGAAGATTTTATATGTGGTTTCTAGAGAGCTTGGTAGTGCAATAGAAACTGGTCGTGCAATGGACTGTGTGCATTAAAACGCCTTTGGTAAAGGCCTGTTTGCCTAGGGATATAGCTTGTTGTTCTCGACTTTAAAGCGCTGAGCCTCAAGAAATAGCGCTTCAAACGATCTGCCTTTGTCTCGCCTGGGAAACTAAAATATCTTGAAATAAAGTATAACTCTGAGAATAAAAGAGCTATCTGCACGAGAGAGAATTAGAACCCTAAGAAATTAAGCGTTAGTAGGAAAAGATAATCACTAGCAATAGTCTGGTTTTTCTTTTCAGACAGAAAAAACTCTTTTGGATGACTGAATGGCACTGCGGTCAGATTCAATGAGCGATCGCATTGCCCGCCGCCTTGGTGTAAACTAAAGTAGTATATATTTACCAATGCGTTGGATAATTATCTGTGGTTGGCAGTTTTGGGTCTATATATTACGGATCATCTGATATAGTTAGATCTTGCACCAATCTCATCGTAGT
>JBCDAG010000228.1:0-12132 GCA_039186165.1 Cyanobacteria bacterium P01_F01_bin.53 | reverse complement strand
TGGCGAAATCCCGTCTCATCCATGTTCACCTGGGCTTGTTGTTAGTACATACTCACCCGCACTCTCCACAATGGGGGACAATGACTCAGACAACTCCATCCGCAATCGATTGATACCCCCCGTTGATATCTCGATATCAAACACCTCAGACAGCAGCTCCTTAACCTGACCATGGGATTGATGACCGACACTGCTGAGCCACCCGACCAATCCCGTCAGTCGTTCCCCATACCTCGGACTGTTGACAACACCGTCGTCCCACCCTCGGGTCAGCGACCCGCAGCACTCGCACCCTAATTGGTGAAATCGGTGCTCGACCACTATTGGCACTATCTTGGGCACATCTACTTTCTGCACTCGATAAGGGGTTGGGTCCTCTCCTGACAAACCCTTCCCACAGTGATGGCATCGCCTTGGATAATAGTTCTCGATGCGTTCACAGGCCTCGGGTGGATATAGTTGCGGCCCTTGCCCTGGATGTCCGGGTTGGCCACCTTGCGGGCGACGACTACGAGGTTTCTTCGTCTTAACGCCTTTGGCTTTGTCTTCCGATGGGGGCTGGGAGGAGTTCTGACTATTGCGCTGTAGCTTTTCTTTGAGCAGTTCATTCTCTGCTCGCAGTTGTGCATTTTCTGCTCGCAAGTCTGCGAACTGGTTTTCCAATTCCTCGACTCTTGACACCAGGTTCAAGACCAAAGCTTTGACGCTGGCCGGTGTTCCTTTCCAGTCCGATTCGCTAACTGTGGATATCGATGGAAGGGCCTTGTCTTTCATGGACTTACTCTAGCAGGGTCTCTGCTTATTGAGACCTCTCAAAGCTTAGCCCCCCTGAAAGATTACTGCTAAAGAAAACTGTGAAGGGATGGGGCGAGTTGCGTCAACATTACTGCAAAAGACCAGTTGGGGCACTGGCATAAAGTTGTTGTTTGTTGTGATGGATGATTTTTGAGGCGATCGTATACCTCAAAAGCTTACTAAATTAGGGTTTTAGTCGTTTTTAGCCGGTCAAACGAGATTTTTATTTCTGACCAGTTGGCACATTGGCACAGAATTGTTGTATATTTCCCTTGGGGAGAACAACCTTGCTTTTGGGCGAAACCCTTGTGAGAACAGGGGCTTACTCGTTTTTCGCCTTCGAAGCAGTTGCTTTGTGAGCGAGATCACCTGAACAGAAAGACGTGGGTTAAAAAAAGCTGAAAAGGGCCGTTAGTGAAATAGATCACAAGCCACTTCTTACCTGTGTCACATCAATTCGTAGACACCTCAAGGTGATAAAAAACACCCCAAACCACAAGGGACAATGAAGTTGAGCAAATAAAGGCCTGTAGAGTTGATTTTTCAGTGAAGGTGACGCCGAAAATACTGGTACAAGCGGGATAGCTCGAACTCGAAAACTGTTGCTTTTTCTGTTGAATTAAAGCGAGTTTCTTCTTGCAAGCTATATATAACGAAGGCTTGATTCATCATGCCTTTAAATAATCGAAAAACTCAGTGATATCAAGGGTTTCAAAGGCTGTTTTTGTAGAATTTTTCTATATCTCAAATTTAACATCGTGAAGTTTCAAGGTTTCTTGTTGGTGCTGTGATCTGACCCCAAACCCTGTCGTGGCTGGGGTTTGGTCATATTTGCTGCAATTCCTTTACGGAAGACCACCCAAAACTTTGCAGAAAAGGGGTTGTTGTTGCAGAGAAATACTCAGTAGCATTGCTGACAGATGAGAGAAATTTCATTTGTTACTTCCAAAGCAACTTGTTACCTACTAACTCTTTTTGTTTCAGGTGCCCCCCATGAACTTCCTACCAACGACGCCTTCTTCTCAATCTAATGTTTTTCAGACTCGTGCTTCTCAAGTAAGTTCTTCAAAGTCTACTCATATGTCTTTGCTCGGTGGCGAACACTCCAGCGCAGCCCTACTGGCTATCCTCTTGGCAACCGGTGGTGTTGCCCTAACCGGCCAAGCTGCACGAGCACAGACCGCTAGCAACATTCAATTCAACGCCGCTACCGGCGCTGTACAGATTGACAACAATGCCTTTGATATTCAAACAGGCGCGTTGGAAAATGAGTCCAATATTCCCCTTCCCGTTGGATTGCCTGCTGAAACCCGAGAAGGCGTTGCCCTCCCTGTTGATCGAGGTTCACTGGCTCCTAACTCTATCGAAATCACGCCTGACCTCGACTATATTCATGAGTCAGTTAATTCAGCCCTCGGTAATGAGGAGAACAACACAAACTACGAGCTTGACCGTGATTCCCTTCAGCTAAACACCCAGTTCGACCTCAGCCAAAAAGAAGGCTCCCATGCCTACGGCGAGGGTATCGAAGCCACCGTATTTGACGGAGACGGGTCTGTTGTTAGCCGCGAATCCACCTTTGTCCGCGGTGGCTCGGTCCGCATCGGTCCCGATGGTGAAGAACTCCCTACAGAATCACAATTAAACGTTCTTTACGGTGCTGACGATACAGTTGAGCTGCGCGTGCTCAACATCAGGCGAAATGGCAACGACCCCGATGAGTCTGGCATCTACTTCTCTGAAGACGGTGAATTTATCGTTGAAGACCTGCAAAATGGCGGTGACCTAGACTTTGACGACGGAAACTACGTTCAACTCTCAGGCGGAAAAGGCCAGGCCAATGCCGTTCAAGAGCGCGAGGTGGTCTCCATCGAAACTGACGAGACAGAAACCCCCCTTGACCCTGACACGCGGGTTGAAGAAGTGGTTGAGCAAGACGTGATTGAGAGCGTCGTAGAATCCGACACCGTTGCTGAAGAAGAGCGTGAGTACGGTGGGATTGAAGCGCCCGATACCGTGTCCACTCGACTTGGTCATGCAACTGGTGCCGTTACTGAAGAGGGTGAGCACCTCGTATACGACCAGTACTCTGGCGCCGCTCAAATCAGTGCGGGCAGCGATGGCATAGGGATTACCGGTCAGCTCAAGCCATTGGTCAACAACCCCAACGTTCCCCCCACGCTACTCACCGGTAATGCGACCTTTAACCCCTTCGTTGGCGACAACGAAGCTGGCTTGACTGGAACATTAAGCGTTACCCAGTTCTTGAACCCCACCCATCGCCTGGCAACGGATGCTGCGGGCAACGTGATTAACAATCCCAACGCCGATGGCCGACCCTTGGTAGAGCCCGGTGGCCTGTTCACTAACCGTCAAATGGTGGGCTATGTGCCCTCTACACCGGCAGCAGCCATCACAAATGAGCAGATTTTCTCCTCAAACGGTATTTTTGAGCTGCCCAGTGACAAGCCTGTCGTGATTTCGCCTGCCGATTCACAACAAGTGGGCCGAGGTAATGCAGCCTATACCGATAACGTAGGAGGCTTCATCGTTGAAGAAGCCTCCGGTGCGATGCGCTTTATCCCTCAGTGGACTAAAGCGGGGTATGCCCAGGAGGACGTTTCTCTCGAGGCTGGTGAAGCAACCCGCATTATCTACGCACTGGTACCCCAGCAAGCGGGACAAAACCTGACGCTTAACCAAACTTACGAGGTTACTGAAGGAGCCAATGGCTACCAAATTACTAACGGCGGCTTCTCTATTATTTCCGCTGACCGTCAGCCTCAAAACTTCGTAGAAGAAACCTCTGAAATCTATGCAGTAGAAGATACTGTACGCGGTCAGAATGCTGCGACTAATGAGTTTAACGGGGTTCAAGGCGTTTACGCTGAGACGCTGGGCGGTGAGCCAGAGGCCACAGTGGATGTTGGCTTAGCGGCTGAGGCTGATGCACGGGTTGGCAACACCCTCTTCCCTGTGTCATCTCCTGTGATTGGTCAGAATGCTTATAGTCGAACCACCCGCGCTTTGGGCTTTTACCTAGGCGGTGCAGTCACTGGCGGGATTGGTAACCAGCGCGATACGGTTCGCCGAACCACCATTGAAATGGATCGTGTGGTGAATGAGCTGCGTACCCAGACCACCTTCAACACCTTCATGACACCCCAACTGCAACGGGATAGCGTTGTGACCGAGCGCACAGAGACCACCCAAGACTTTGGTACAGCCTTCTTTGATATCAATAGTAATGGTGAACTCACCAATGTGAGCTTTATCGAGGGCGACAGCGAAACGGTTTCTGTTTCGAATGCGATTGTTGATCGTCAGACAGAGGTCATCCGAGGTGAGGAAGTCCTGGTGAGTTCTGAGACCACTGAAACTGTTGAATTGCTCAGCTCTGACATGGTGGAAATGGATAGAGAAACCACCGATGGCTCTGATAGCTACGCGAACTTCTCCTCTGTACAGGGCGAACTTGCCTTGGGTGGTGTGCTGAACTTTGGCAACACGCCTTGGTCTACAGCGGCTAACACATTTCGTGCTGAACTCTTTGCCCGTGACACCGTAATTGGCCGGAGCGGCAATGGTTCTGAAGTTGGCTGGCGCGCTGAAGCAATCTTCCACCCCTTTGGTGAAGTACAGCGCGAGGCTTACCAGTACGACGAAGCCGGTAATGCGGTGCCCGTTTACCAGACAGAAGCTGTCTTGGCTGATGATGGCGAGCAAATGATGGAAACCATCACTGATGTCAATGGTCGGCCCGTCAATGTAGGGGTGAACCGATTCGCTTTGGATGCCGATGGTAATCGCATGCCCCAGATGGTGGGTACTGGTGATGCCAAAGGCCCCGGCGTTTATGTTCGCGTCGAAGATGCCTTTGATGATGACGAGGGTGTGGTTGTTGCCGGTGGCTTGCAGCTGTCCTTCTAAGCGCGTTGCCTCATCTGGCTTCTCAAGTTTGTTTTTAGGCCGGTTTTTTAAGCCACTTCTCTGAACCTCTTCTCTGAGCTAGCTTTCTAGACAGGCCTTTATGCCCTATCGCTAACACCGACAGATATTGCACAACGTCGTCGGTGTTAGCGGTAGGTCCTACAAGTTGGTAGGTATCTAGCCGCTCCTCTAGTCCATTTTTGGAATTATGGGAGCGGTTTTCTTATGTTTTGGAATATTCAGGCTCTGAGTGTTTGGGTTTTGACGTGTTAGGCGTGATGAGATCGAAATCGCTTCAGTATTTGCTCAAGAGATGTAACCTTATATGACGCCGAGTGTTTAAATTGCCTATTCAAGAGTTTGTTCAAGAGATAGAACATTTGCTGTGTCAGCTGTTCAAGAGATAGAACACTTGTTGCGTTGAGTGTTCAAGAGATAGAACAAATCGACTTTTTTTATATTATCTTTCTATTCATCAAGCTATTCATCAAGATTCCTTGCTGGGGGGGAACACAGCTTTTTGAGCGTCAGCCTAATTCAGTGTATTTACGTAGCAGACCGTTTTTGGGGTGTAATTAAATTATGAAAAATAAGTAATATTGCTCAATAATCATCTTTCTCTTTTGGGTGGTGCATCTTTAGCTTCTTTTCAAAGAGGTTGTTTTTGAGAGTGAATGCTTATTATGAAAAATCTGTGCTCTATTGGTGGTGATGCTGCCGGGTTTTGTTGTGCCCTTAAGGCTCAGTTTTTGAGTGGTAAGGTGGCTAAAGTTGATGCGATCACCCTTTTTATCATCCCCTTTTGCCTCAGCGTGATACCGCTAGAAGCCTTTGCTCAAGCAGAAACTTCCTCAATTCAACGTAACTTTGATGGCTCAGTGGAGGTAGATAACAACGCCTTTGATTTTCGAACGGGTGAACTGGAGAATGAGTCCAATATTCCGTTGCCGCTGGACTTACCTGAATCGGTGAACCAAGGGGTGCCGCTGCCGGTGACGCGATCGCAAGAGGTCTCCAACAACATTACAATTACCTCTGATGTTCCCTTCATTACGGAGTCGTTTTTAGACATCTCTGAACAAGATGGGAGTCGGTCGAGTTTCACCATCCAACCAGAGACGTTAGAGATCGATGTGGAATTTGACCTGCGCTACCGACCGGGTGCCCATGTCTATGGTGAAGGTATTGAAGTGACGGTGTTGGATCGCGACGGCAATGTTGTTAGCCAGGAATCAACCTTTGTGCGTGGCGACAATATTCAAATTGGACCCAACGGTGAGCAACTCCCCGAAGAATCAAGGCTCACTGCTACCTACGGTGCTGATGAACAGGTACAGTTGCGGGTCCTCAACCTCAGAGAAGACGGCGGACCCTCGACCGAATCGGGCATATATTTTTCTTCTGATGGTGAGTTTATTGTTGAAGACTTACAGAACGGCGGTGACCTAGATTTTAACGATGGTGAATATGTGCGGCTTCCCGGTGGACGCGGAGAGGCGATCGCGCAGGAAGAAAGCATCGAAACCTCTACAGAAACCCAAGTAGACACTTCTCCGCTCGCGCCTGATATGCGCACTGAAGAGACTATTGAGCGTGACATGATCACAGCTGTAGATGAGGTCACCACCGTCACCGAAATCTCTCGGGACTATGGTTCGGTTGAGTTATCACCTTTGACCACCTCACCCTCGGTATTGTTGGGCCATGCCACAGGGGCGCAAGCTGTGACGGGTGAACAACTCATTTATAATCGCTACTCGGCAGCCGGTGAAGCTCGGCTTGGCAGCGATGGCGTGGGCGTGACCGGTCAGCTGCGTCCCTTAAATGTGAACCCAAATGCTGCGCCCACCCTGCTGACGGGCAATCTCACTTTTAATCCTTTTGTGGGCGATAACGAAGCCGGGGTTACTAGCACAGTGAGCCTGACCCAGTTTTTACATCCCACCCATCGCCTAGCCCGAGATGGTGCTGGCAATGTTTTAACCAATCCGATCACGGAGGGCTCGCCGCTCATTGAACCTATTGGCCTTTTCAACAACCGTCGGATGGTGGGATTTGTTCGTGATATGCCCCCTCGAACCGTGCGAGGAGAAGCCCTGGTTTCTAGCAACGGTATTTTTGATCTGCCCCCTGGCCAAGTTGTGATTGAGCCACCGAGTCCGGAACAGGTAGGTCGCGGGAATGCCGCCTATACCGACAATGTCGGTGGTTTGTTGTTGGATAAGACTGACGGCTCGATGGTGTTTGTGCCGCAGTGGACGGCTGACGGGTATGCCCAAGAGCCCATTTTGTTAACGGGGGGCGAAACGGCGAGAGTGATTTATGCCCTGGTGCCGCAACAGGCCGGGCAAAACTTGCAGCTAGGACAAACCTATGAAGTGACCCCAGGTGACGGCGGGCACCAAATTACCCAAGGCGGCTTTACGATTATCTCGGCCGATCGACAATTTCAGAACTTTATCCAAGAGATGCCGTCGGTGTATGCCGTGGAAGATACCTTGGCGGGGCCTAATGCGGCGACGACACTCTTTAGCGGTTTGCAAGGCTTTTACGCACAGGAGTTGGGGGGTGAACCTGTGTCGACGGTGGATGTGGCTGTGCCCGCTGAGGCCGATGCCCGCGTGGGCAACCTGATTTTTCCGCAGTCGATAGTGGCTGGCTTCCAGGGCCAAGAAGCCTATGCTGATATTAGTTTGGCAGCGGGTTTTTATCTGAATACCTCTCTGGCCGGGGGCTTTGGTAACCAGCGGGATGAAGTGGTGCGCTCAGAGGTCACTGAAAATATTGAGTTTGATCTTCAGCGTGATCGCCTCACGCGCAATACCTTTATGACCCCTCGCACCCAATTAGAAGAAGTTGTGTTAGAGACCTCGCAACGTTCCCAAGTGGAAGGGCAAGCGACCTTTGATATTGACAGTGATGGCCTACTCACTAATGTGGTCTTTAATCCGATGGCAGTGCTGAGTCAGGAGCCGGCCACTACCCGCGAGGTTGCTCGCAACATCCGTGAGCAGCGCGGGGAAGACGTTTTGGTGGAGTCGGTGGTGGTGGAAGAATCTTTTGAACCGATTTCTGCGACGGTACTCGAAAGCGATGAGCAAATGACCACCGACTCAGATAGCTATCCTAATTTTTCACCCGTGCGCGGTGAGATTTTGCTCGGCGGTGTACTGAACTTTGGCAATACCCCTTGGACCGCAGCGGCGAATACGCTCCGTGCAGAATTCTTTGCTAGGGACACGGTGCTGGGCCGTGGCCGTCAGGGGAGTGAAACCGGTTGGCGGGCTGAGGTGCTGTTCCATCCATTTGGTGAAATCCGTGAACCGGCCCATCGCTATGATGCGACAGGTAATGTGGTGCCACTCTATGAAACCGTGCCGTTGGTTGACTCCGATGGCGTGCAGGTGACGGAAACCCTGACAACAACAGCCGGGGATGAGGTTGACTTGCCGGAGAATCAGTTTGTTGTAGATGATGCAGGTGATCGCATTCCCTTACTGGTCGGGACCGGTAAGGCCAAAGGCCCCGGTGCCTACATTCGCCTAGAAGATGTGATTGACGATGGTGATAGTTTGATAGTGGCCGGGGGCATTCAATTTAGTTTTTAAACCTCTCATCTTTAGCTCAATCTAATGATTGGCCCGGTTCAAGCTTGTCCTACTTTAATATAAGACGGGGCCTGTTTAAGCCGAGTCCTGTTTTAGATAGGGCCTGTTCAAGATTGGCTGATGCGTGGGATAGTGTTAAGCGATCATCATTGGCTGCTTAGGGCTTTCAACTTCACATGCCAAAGATTACACATCTGATCTATGACTTCGATGGGCTATTGCTGGACACAGAGCCTATCTACTGCCGCGTTAACGAGATGATCGCATCGCGGTACGGCAAAACCTTTACCCGAGAAATTCATCGAATGATTATGGGCCGCCAAGCCATGGCCTGTGCTGAGATTTTGGTGAAGGCCTTAGACTTGCCGCTATCGCCCGAGGAGCATTTGCAGGCCAGAAATGAGCTGATTTTCGATATGTTGCCCGAGTCACAACCCATGCCGGGCGCACGGGCTTTGACTCAGCGGTTTTATGAGTTAGGGGTCCCGCAGGCGATCGCAACCAGCTCCGCTGAGATCACCTTTAATATGAAAACGCAAAAGTACCAAGACTGGCTGGCCATGTTCCACACCATTGTGTTGGGTAGCGATCCCGAGGTAAAGCACAGTAAGCCTGCCCCAGATAGCTTTGCGATCGCTGCGAAGCGGTTAGGCGCTAACCCCGCTGAGTGCCTAGTGTTAGAAGATTCTCCCGCAGGCGTTAAGGCGGGCAAAGCCGCCGGTATGTCCGTGGTCGCAGTGCCCGCAGCCCATATGGAAAGGCAGCTCTACGATGAAGCTGATGTTGTGCTCGATAAACTAGCCGACTTTGATCCCCGCATTTGGCAACTACCGGCATAACCTTTGGTTGTGTGAGCATTCTTGCCGTCTCGTTCTTGCCGAAGCGTCCCTGCCAGGTTCGCGCCTGCCAGATTCGCCTGCCAAATAACCTCGCCGTATCCACACCTTACGTAATTACCCTGTACGTATGTCTACGTGCACTCACTTACGTGTATCGGCAAAAGTGCTGACGTTTTCTATGCTATCCCTGGGCTCTTTTTTGCCGTGGATGGCGTCTCTATTGTGATATGAAACACATTTTTTTGAGAAGATTACTCTCAATTAGTGTATTTTCAATCCCTTAAAATGCCTCGATCTTGAGGAAAACTAACAAGCCTTTCAAAGGTTTTTCAAGAGTTCATATTTCCAGGGGTCTAGCCCTCTTTTTCGTGAACCTATAGCATCTACCCTTCTCACGGGCAGGTCTGCGTGAATACAACAGTAGGACAACAAGCGCGTAGCTATTTATACCGAGTTTGAGCGAAAACTTTCTCGGGGTAAATACTCAGACAAATCGATCTGAAGCGCATCACCTACTGACGAAAAAGACTCTAACCGCCATGATGAACACCGCCATGATGAACAAAGTTGCCTTAATTGCAGGTACGGTAGCTGTCGGTGTGCTGAGCGCTCAGTCCGCTCAAGCTGGCACCCTCCACCAAGGCTGGAACTACAGTATCGATGCAGTAGGCGATGGTTCTGGGGGGAGTGTTTACGACATCAAAGGGTTGGCAATTAAAGAAACTGCCGATGATATCTACGTTTCTATTAGTGCTAACTTGCCGCTCACGGGAATTGATTACTCAATTGCAACTGATAACAATGTGGGCTGGGGTGATTTGTTCTTTGATTTTTCTAACGGTACTTTCCTAGAAGCTAGCGACAATCAAAGTTTGTTTGCCGTTAATTTTGCCACGGGAACAGATTCAGAGGCACCTGAGATTGGGGTGTACGGTAACGTCTCTGCCAAGAGTGTTGGCCTGCAAAATGATGGCTACGGCACGCTAGAGCACTATTACAACGAAGGTTGGGGTAAACCAGCCACCATGGGTGATTTGGCCACCACGGAAGCGGTGTATAGCTACTATGCCGGAGATGCCCTCAGCGATGATGATACGCCCCTCAAAAACGTGATTGACAGTGGCGATCGCCTCGGTGATATTAGCTTTGTTAGTGCCCAAGAGGCCCAGGCTGCGGGACTTGATTTTGCTAACTTCAATGCCGCTGGCTCCGAGCAGATCACCTTTAAGTTTGATCGGGCATTGTTGCCGAGCGGAGCCTACCTGGCTCACCTGTTTGAGGAATGTGCCAATGACGGTGTGGCGATTTCGGGTGATTTTGCCAAGGATGTGCCAGAGCCCGGTGCGCTTGCAGGACTCGCTACAGTTGGTTTGTTAGCTGCCCGCTTACGCCGCCGTCGCTTAGCCTAAGCCTCAGTGCATCAGCGATACCAGGAACGGACCTATGATGATCTTTTTGACCGTTGTTGTTGGACTCTTTAAGTTGTCCAAATGGTGGCTAGCTGGCCAAATGGATGATTGAATTATCTGTTTTTAGCTATCTTCTTTCTGTTCTTTAATCTATTTGTTTTTGCAGCGATTTCAACGGTTTCGATGTTATTTGACCCACAATCTTTTAACGAAAAATCTGTTGCTTAGCGGTCGCTTCGTTATGGCTTAGCCGTGATTCCGATGTTATTTGGCCCACAATCTTTTAACTTGAGTCCTGCTGCTTCGCCATTTATCTATAGACGCTATAACGCTCCAATTCTATAGCGTCTTCACTGTTTGAGTAGGTTGACCCCGCCCTGGAATCTGAAAAGATTTCAGGGCGTTTTTTTGTAGTTAGCTGCTGTACAGCTCAACGATTAAATTGCCATCTAAAGCGGACTGATTTACTGATGCTCTTCATTCATTCTCTGGGAAAATAACTGTTCCATCGTCCAAACGTTTACCGCCAAATTTCTGGTCAGATGAACTGATAACTTGACCGTATTCTTTAACCTCTTCTCGATTTCCAACGAAGATAGTTAGAATACTGACACCATCAACTGAGCTGTAGTGAGGATGCCAGAGCGTTTTATCTTCAATCAGTCGACGCTCTTCTTTGGGAAGATCTGAATCGTAAAAGTAGTTTCTACGCTTCTGGTTACAGTTTCGCCTTTCTTCTCGCAACGGCATCGATGAAGTACGGAGTATGCCTGAGGCAGGAACCTGATGCAATCGTTTGCCGCTTTCAGGATCGTTAGGTAGCTCAGGATACGTTTCCGCTTGGTCATACATGATTTTCACAAACCCAACGTACTGGTCAGGAATATAAAACTCTTGTCGTTCGTCAAAGTTGGGGTCGAAAGGTAGATCAGGCCAAAAGACTGAGCCATCTGGCTGCCTTTGCCCACCAGGACAATGATTGTTTCCGAAACCCTCTTCCCGAGTGCCAACAAAGAAAGAGGCTGTATCATTGGCTCCTGTAGACTCACCAGTAATTTCATGATTTGGACAGGGGTTCCGAGACAGCTGTCTCACAATTTCCCCTTCATCATCTACGTAGTAGTACTGGTTACCTAAGGAGCCGGAGCAATTTGCAAGCCGCCGACCGTAGTAGGGGGGAGAAGAAGTCTCTACGCTCCCTGAACGAGATACTGGAACAATCCGACGACGTTCGTCGTACGGCTCCAGTTCAGGTGTCCCTGGAACGTTATATGCTATGCGAACATTACCTACATAATTGTTAGGAATATAGTATCGATTAAGAGATGGCGATGAAGGTTCACAGCCTGTTACTGACAATAAAGACACGGCTACAGCAGAAGAGAAAGTTAATATATAGCCTCTTATCATAACTGGAGTCTGGCAAAAATAGACTGTAATTGAAGGAAAGAGCCACACCATAGTAGATTCAGGCTAATAACCAAACCAGCCTGATAGTGTGACTCATGATAAAACTCATTATCCATCCGAGTGAGATTCTGCTCAACTTTC
>JBCDAG010000227.1:0-12139 GCA_039186165.1 Cyanobacteria bacterium P01_F01_bin.53 | reverse complement strand
CTGGCCGTAAAAAACTGGTAGTCACAACCTGGCATACCCCCACAGCAAAGCGGTTCGTTAAAACTGCCCACAAGTAACGGAAAGCCAAAACGCGATCGCCCCCACAATCACGGCCTTATAAACACGGCCCTATAAATACGGCCCTATAAATACGGAAAGCCGAACTCACCGACTATGAAAAGCCGAGTTGTGTAAAACTACCGCTCTGGTTGAAAATGAGAACACAAGATAAGGAGACCAGTAGTGGATTCAGCATTTGATTACGACTTGGTGATTATTGGCGCGGGGGTCGGTGGCCACGGCGCTGCCCTACATGCCGTACAGCGTGGGCTCAAAACCGCCATCATTGAAGCAGGCGACATGGGCGGCACCTGCGTAAACCGGGGCTGTATCCCCTCCAAAGCGCTGCTTGCCGCCTCAGGCAGAGTGCGCGAAATGCGCGATCAGCAACACCTCAAAGCCATGGGCATCAGCCTGGCAGGCGTCGGCTTCGACCGCGCAGGCATCGCCGATCACGCCAAGAACTTAGTGAATAAAATCCAAGGCGATCTCACCAACAGCCTCACCCGTCTGGGCGTAGACACCATTCGCGGCTGGGGCAAAATCGCCGGTAGCCAAAAAGTCTCCATTAAAGATGACAGCGGCACCCGCACCATCACCGCCAAAGACATCATCCTCTCCCCCGGCTCAATTCCCTTCGTGCCCAGAGGCATAGAAACCGACGGCAAAACCGTCTACACCAGCGATGAAGCCATCCGGCTCGACTGGTTGCCAGAATGGGTCGCAATTATTGGCAGTGGCTACATCGGCCTTGAGTTCTCTGACGTGTACACCGCGCTGGGCTCCGAAGTCACCATGATCGAAGCGATGGATCAGCTAATGCCTACCTTTGATCCTGACATTGCCAAGCAAGCCGAGCGCGTGTTGATCAAGCCCCGCGATATTGAAACCAAAGTGGGGCTATGGGCAACCAAGATCACCCCTGGCTCACCCGTGGAAATTGAACTGAGTGATCCTGAAACTAAGGAAGTGGTAGAGACCTTAGAAGTCGATGCATGCCTCGTCGCCACGGGCCGCATTCCCGCCACTAAGAACCTGGATCTCAATATGGTGGCTGTAGAAACTGATCGTCGCGGATTTATTCCTGTCGATGAACACTTGGCCGTGCTCCGCGACGGCAAGCCCGTGCCCCACCTGTATGCCATTGGCGATGCCAACGGCAAAATGATGCTGGCCCACTCAGCCTCCGCCCAAGGCATTGTCGCGGTAGATAACATCTGCGGAGACACTCGCACCGTAGATTACAACGCCATTCCTGCCGCTGCCTTCACCCACCCTGAAGTGAGCTTTGTGGGCATGACCGAGCCTGCGGCCAAGGAAAAAGCCAAAGCCGAAGGCTACGAAGTCGCCACCGTGCGCAGCTATTTTAAGGCCAACTCCAAGGCACTCGCCGAAGGGGAAACCGACGGCCTCGCCAAGGTAATTTACCGCAAGGACACCGGCGAAGTGATGGGGGCTCATATTATTGGGCTACATGCGGCTGACCTGATCCAGGAAGCAGCTAATGCGATCGCGCAAAAGCAGTCCGTCACCGAACTCTCCAAGTTTGTCCACACCCATCCAACCCTTTCTGAGGTGCTGGATGAAGCGTACAAACGCGCCAAAGTCACCGCTTAAAAACCTCTCCTAAAAACCTCGAAATTCGCCAGAAGTTGGTTCCCCTTGCTCTAGCAAAGCCATGCCCCTTGGGCTATAGGGGAACCCATAGACGAATACACTGGCGAGCCAACAAACACAACTCCCAAAAATTCGCTCTTAACCTCGCGCTATGGAAATCCGCCGCCGTCCGCCGAATCCAGCCGTTAATGTCGCCACGCTTGAGTACAAAATCAAAGCGGCAGACGCTGAGCCCCGCAATATTCTTGAAAAAATTGTGTGGCACAAAGAGACGGAAGTCACTCGCGAGCGCGAGCAAGTGCCCTTAAACGTTTTGCAACGCAAAGTTCAAGGCATGCCCGTCACCAAAGGATTTATCAAAGCCCTACGAGCGCAAGCTGAAAAACAAAGCCCGGCCATCATTACAGAAGTAAAAAAGGCCTCACCCAGCAAAGGGGTGATTCGCAAAAATTTTGATCCGGTTGTGATCGCCCGCAGCTACCAGGAAGGCGGTGCCACCTGCCTCTCTGTCCTCACCGACAGTGAATTTTTCCAAGGCAGCTTTGAGTACCTCAGCCAAATCCGCCAGGCCGTAGACCTGCCCCTCCTCTGCAAAGAGTTCATCATCTACCCTTACCAAATTTATAAGGCGCGGGCTGCTGGTGCCGACGCCATCCTACTTATCGCCGCCATCTTGAGCGATCAAGACCTGAAGTACTTTGTTCGTATCGCCAAAGCAGTCGGCCTCGATGCCCTCGTAGAAACCCATACGCCCGAAGAATTTGAGCGCGTCATGGGCATCGACGGCGTAGAACTCATCGGCATTAATAACCGCAACCTAGAAGACTTTACGGTTAGCCTAGAAACAACCCAGAAAATTATGGCGACCTACGGTGATGCCATCGCCCAGCGCCAAGTACTAATCGTGAGTGAATCGGGCCTGCACACCCCAGACGATGTCGGCGTTGTCACCACCGCAGGCGCAAAGGTCATTTTAGTCGGGGAATCACTGGTCAAACAGGATGACCCCGGTGGTGCGATCGCCACACTCCTGAACCGCTAACTGGACCGCTAACCAAACACATCATTAACCAAACAAATCAATAGCCAAATTTAGCCATCCCAAATTAGCCATCCATCTCACCCGGACATTACACAATAGTGTCCGTAACAATTACCAAATACTCTTCATCAACCCTCAACCGTATGGACCTCAACCGTATGGACATCGACCGTCGCCCGCTGCCTCTGCCTTCTCATATTCACTACGAACTCCTGCTGCAACTGCTAGAGAGACAAACCGCTCAAGACATTCACCAAGCACCGCCCCAAAAAGAACAAGTACAGGCACTCATCGGCACCCTGCGCAAAGCCTTTTCGCAACAGAAGCAGCTAGAAGAAAGCTGCCATCGCGCCCGTATCCCAGTGGAATATCACTGGTCATTGAATACTGAGCATTAAATACTGAGCCTTCTGGCAGCCACAACGGACTGCCCCATAAACAAGAGCCCGCAAACGGGTCAACGGCTCCAGCCGTGAATTACCAGCCGTGAATTAACCAGCAAATAAACTAGTGAAACACTTGGCAAAACGCGGTGCAGACGCAACATGAGGTTTATACTAAGAAATGTATAGTTCATGAAACTTCGGTATGAGTCGCAAGAAAGCCATCATTATTGGTTCGGGGATTGGCGGGCTGTCCTTGGGCATCCGGTTGCAAAGCCTAGGATTTGACACCACCATCTTTGAAAAACTAGACGCGCCCGGCGGCAGAGCCTACGTCCGTCGTGCCGATGGCTTCACCTTTGACATGGGTCCCACGGTACTCACCGTCCCCCACCTAATTGAAGAACTCTTTTCCTTAGAACGGGATGCCGCCGCCCTCACACAGCCCGATTTTCCTGAAGAGATCATGGATCCGGCCGATCGCATCCGAACCGGGGTTAGCGGTGGTCCAAACACCTCTAAGTATGTAAAAGTCGTCCCAATTCTGCCGTTTTACCGCATCTATTTTGATGACGGCACTTATTTTGACTACGACGGCGACCCTGAAAGCACCCGCCGCCAAATCGAAGCCATTGAACCAGATGATTTAGAAGGCTACGAAGAATTTCACAAGGCCGCTCGCGCCATTTTTGAGCGTGGATTTATTGAGCTGGGCTACACCTACTTTGGAGACGTCTTCTCCATGCTCAAAATCGCGCCTGACTTGGTGAAGCTGGACGCGGTTCGCCCCTTGTTTTCCTTTGTAAAACGCTACTTTAAGAGCCCGAAGCTCCGGCAGGTATTTAGCTTTGAGCCCCTGCTGGTTGGCGGTAACCCACTGACCGTGCCCGCCATCTATGCCATGATTCACTTCGTAGAAAAAACCTGGGGCATTCACTTCGCCATGGGTGGTACTGGCGAACTGGTCCGCAGCTTCGTGAAAAAGTTTGAAGAGCTGGGCGGCACCATTTGCTACGACAGCGAAGTTGCCAAAATTGATGTAGAAGGCTCTCTGTTTGGGAAAAAGGTTGCCAAGGGCATCACCCTCGCCAATGGCACGACCCACCAAGCCGACATGGTTATCTCCAATGGAGATTATGCCAACACCTACATGAAGCTGATTGATCCGAAGTATCGATTGATTAACCAGGACCTCAAGGCGAAGCTGACTCGACAGTCCATGTCGATTTTGGTGATTTACTTTGGCTTTAGGGCCGATGGCCTAGAGAATTTGGATCTGCGGCACCACAACATCATTTTGGGGGCCACGCTACGAACCCTTACTCACAGAACTTTTCGACAAGAAGATCCTTAGCCCAGACTTTTCACAGTATCTGCACGTGCCGTCTCTCACGGACCCGAGCATGGCACCCCCAGGACACCATGCCGCGTATACCTTGGTGCCTGTACCGAATAACGCGAGTGGCATCGATTGGGATGTGGAAGGGCCCAAGCTCACCGAAAAAGTACTCACCTTCTTGGACGAGCGCGGCTATATCCCTGATCTTAAAGAGCGATTGGTATACCAGAGCCATGTCACCCCTGACTACTTTGAAGGGACGCTCAATAGCTACTTGGGCAATGGTTTTGGCGTGGAGCCCGTCTTGGTTCAAAGTGCGTTCTTCCGTCCGCATAATAAGAGTGAGGACATCTCTAACCTTTACTTGGTTGGGGCCAATACCCAGCCCGGTGGCGGAACACCGGCGGTAATGATGTGTGCCAAGATGACGGCCCGTGAGATTGCCAAGGACTTTGATGTACCGGATGCGATTGTCAGTGGTGTGACAGCGGCACCTGAAGTCGCGGCGGTTTAGGTCGTCAATTTGGAACAGAGGCCGTTAAGCAAGTGAATCGATAGGGGGGCCTGATTGCAGGCAACCCCTATTCCAAAGCATTTGGCTGCTGGTCATACATAAAGTATGAGAGCATTGGCTGAGTAGCTATTGTTGTTGCCCCCCGTCGCTACGCGCCACCCTTTGAACCTATGCTCCCAAAAGAAGACATGCTCAAGCGGGCTGAGAATAAAGAAGCCCTGACGCGCATCATTGATCGCGCGGAGCAAGCAATTCGCACCTGGGAGCCGGTGGCAACAGATTTTCTCTCGCCGCCTGAGCTATTTGAAGCTCAAGCCATGTTTAAGCAGCTGGCGGATATTCATTTTGTTGCTAGTGGTGGCTATCCCCAGGCTGAACGACAACGGATGATTATCGCCCGTAGCGAAATCCCATTCGACGAGAACCCAGTACCCCTATCGGCTCTCAGCATTGCTGGAAATTTTCTCTTCGATACGGCTTCTCACCGTGACTTTTTAGGCTCACTGCTGGGCACTGGGCTCGTGCGCGATAAAGTGGGCGACATTATTGTGCTGGGCGAACGGGGTGCTCAGGCGATTGTGGTGCCGGAACTGGTTGATTTTTTGACGAGAGCGTTGGTGCAGGTGCGCTCGGTCTCGGTGAAAACGCAGCCAATTGAGCTAAGTGAGCTGCGGGTGAGGGAACCCCGTAAAAAAGAGATTACGACGGTGGAGGCTTCAATGCGGTTAGATGCAGTAGCATCAGCGGGCTTTGGCATGTCGCGCAGCAAAATGGCCGACATGATTACCAAGGGTGATGTGCGAGTGAACTGGAAACCCATCACCCAGTCGAGCAAGACGGTAGAAACCGGAGACCTGATCGCCATTCGCGGCAAAGGAAGACTCGAAATTGGTGATGTCGCCATCACCAAAAAGGAACGCTATCGGGTGAAACTCACGCGGCTAGTTTAAAGGTTGTTTTAAGGCTTTAAACGGAGACTATACAGTATGTCATCCGTTAAAAATCAGGCACGTTCACAGAAATAATAAATGGGTATAAAGAAATACCCGTATTTCTATGTAGCTTGGATGTAGTTGCTATATCTTTTTTGAAAAGATACCGGGTCTCTTAGCGATTTTGCGTAGAGAGAATAAAGCTTCTTCTAATCTACCTACCGAGTTTCTGACATGCCTCGTTTGAGCGATCGCGCTTTTCAAATCGTCAAGAATGAAATTGACCGCTGCTATACCGATTCGCCAGCGGATCAGATTGAACGAATTATTTTACTAGCGCGCCTACAGACGCTGCGCGCACGCAAAGGCAAGCCCATGACACGGGCCCAAATTTGGGAAGAACTCAGCGACATTGCCCCAAATTTTGACCAAGACGTTCTGATTGAAGCCGCCAATATCGATACAGACTCGCCCCTTGTCGGGGCCTCTATTGGTATCGGTGCGGTTGCCATGCTGGTCTCCACAGCTGTGGGCATGGAAACGGTGATGGCCAATGCGCCTGCCGTCACGCCGGATCCAAACCCGACAAAAACCACTGAAAATAAGACAGAGAAAAATGAGGCCACAAAGCAAAATCGTCTTACCAACGATGATAAAACGCTAAGCGCCAAAAACAACGCACCCAGTATAAAAACGAACCTGATCGCCAGACTCACCCGAGCCACAACAGCCCTTCAGCGACAACCCCAAAAAGCAACCGTAAAGCCTGGCAACAACAAAGCTGACGAAAACGCCTTTGAAACGGCTAAAAGCTTCGGATGGAAAGCCGCGCTTAAGAGCCAAAATCCACCCCATACTGCTGAGCACTGGGGTGAAGCCGCCGCCCTATGGAAACAGGCACTCAGCCATTTAGATAACGTTCCACAACAAGATCCTAACTACACCAACGCTCAAATTAAAAAGGTTTTATACCAAAGAAACCTTGAGCAAATTGAAGGCCGACAACGAGCCGTACAGCTGGCTAATCAAAAAGTCACGCCAGCAGCACAATCTGCAACAGCTGCGACATCGGCAGCAGCACCCAAGCCGACAGCAGTGCCTGTCGCAGCTGTATCCACCTCCCAACAGTCAGCCTCCCAACAACCGGCAACCCAGACCGCGGCAGCCCAGGCCTCGGCAAACCAGACGCCCCAATTTTCCACCCCAGTAGAAGATCCGCTCAAAATTGCCAAGCAATATGGATGGCAGGCCGCCGTTGCCAGTCAAAACGCCCCCCATCCACCAGAAAAATGGGCAGACATTTCCAGGCTGTGGCAAACGGCCCTACTCAACCTTGAAAAAATTGACGCCGAGCATCCCAGCTACAGCGAAGCTCAGCAGGTGAAAACTCGCTATCAAGCAAACTTGAGCGCGATTCGACAGCGTTACCAGCAAGAGCAAAGTGCGACCCAGCGCTTGCAGTCACTCCAGGCAACCCTCGCTGAAATTGAGTCAACCTTGGCCCCTGGCACGTCCAAATACAGCAAATTACAGGCCATTGTGGCACGCCTGCGGACCATCCCCGCCGGGACACAGGCCCACAAACGAGCGCAGAAACTCATTGTCGAGACCACTGGGCAAATGAATGCGATCACGGCTAATCCTTCTACCAAGGTCGTCTTGTCTACCAACGACTAACTAAGGCCATTGCAACTAGCCCAACTAGCCCATTAGTCACCGACCCATCACAAGCTAAGTCACCGACCCATCAAAAACAAGATTTGCAAGGTGACGCCGTACACAGTCAAATTATTTTTATTTGATTAAAGTTTAGCTTTTCCAGCCGCTCTCACCCGAAAGCATCAGGGCGAGACGGACAGGTTGTGTCAATATAAAAACGATTTGCCAATATTGGGAAAAACTAACCCTAGAGAACATTGGCAGGAAATGGAGTAATCAATGGAATCCGTAGAGGCCATTTATCAATACGTCTGGCTGATACCCGTACTACCCTTGCTAGGTGCGGCGATTGTCGGCACAGGACTCATTAGCTACAACGAAGCGACCAACAAGCTTAGAAAGCCCGTCGCTGCTTTCATCGTCAGCCTGATTGGCACGGCGATGACCCTATCTTTTTTATTACTGGTGAGCCAGTGGCAAGGGCACGAGCCCTACACCTACCTAATTGAGTGGGCCTCTGCCGGAGACTTCCACATCAACATGGGTTTCACCGTCGACCACATCACGTCAGTCATGCTGGTGATTGTCACCACCGTGGCGTTTCTGGTGATGATCTACACCGACGGCTACATGGCTCACGATCCGAGCTACGTAAGATTTTATGCCTACTTGAGCCTATTTAGCTCATCCATGCTCGGGCTGGTTATTAGCCCAAACCTTTTGCAGGTCTATGTATTTTGGGAGCTGGTGGGGATGTGTTCCTACTTGCTCATTGGGTATTGGTATGACCGAGATGGCGCTGCCGATGCCTGTCAAAAGGCATTTGTCACTAACCGTGTGGGTGACTTTGGCTTACTGCTCGGCATGCTGGGCATGTTCTGGGCAACCGGCACATTTGAGTTTGACCTGATGGGTGAGCGGCTCACTGACTTGGTCAGCACCGGTGCACTCTCTGGTGGCCTAGCCGCCCTGTTTGCCATCTTGGTGTTCATGGGACCCATGGCCAAGTCAGCGCAGTTTCCACTACATGTGTGGTTACCCGATGCGATGGAAGGGCCTACGCCCATTTCTGCGCTGATTCACGCAGCTACGATGGTTGCCGCAGGCGTCTTTTTGATTGCCCGTATGTACCCCGTGTTTGAGCATATTCCCACGGTCATGACCGTCATTGCTTGGACAGGCACCATTACTGCGTTCCTGGGCGCATCGATTGCGATAACGCAAAACGACATTAAAAAAGGCCTCGCCTTTTCGACCATGTCACAGCTAGGCTACATGGTGATGGCCATGGGCGTCGGCGCTTACACCGCGGGCCTATTTCACCTGATGACGCACGCTTACTTCAAAGCGATGCTCTTCTTGGGTTCGGGCTCAGTCATTCACGGTATGGAAGAGGTCGTTGGCCACGATCCTGTGCTCGCACAGGATATGCGCCTCATGGGCGGTCTGCGCAAGTACATGCCCATTACCGCCATTACCTTCCTGATCGGCACCCTGGCAATTTCGGGTCTACCGCCCTTTGCAGGCTTCTGGTCGAAGGATGAAATTCTCGGCTCTGTATTTGCCGTCAACCCACTCATGTGGGCGATTGGCTGGCTCACCGCTGGCATTACGGCGTTCTATATGTTCCGCATGTACTTCTCTACATTTGAAGGGGAGTTCCGGGGGAACGATATGAGCATTCGTAAGCAGGTCAGGATTCAGGCACTGCAACTGGCGGGTGCGTCCGTAGGTCCTGGTGCCATGAGCACTCAGGAGCGGACCCTCGAAGATGGCAATAGTGAATCAGGCCATGGCGAGTCGGGTCATGGCGACGGTCATGGTCATGACGATCATCACCATGCCTCAGAGCCCCACGAGTCTGCCCTCAGCATGACCTTCCCGCTGATGATGTTGGCGATTCCGTCTACCTTCATTGGTTTGGTCGGAATGCCCTTTGCGAACCACTTTGAAGCCTTTATTCACCCGGCGGGAGAAGCACTCACCGTGGCCGAAATCGCCGAAGAGTTCGACATGAGCGAATTTGTTCGGATGGCGGGTGCGTCGGTGGCTATCTCGGTGGCGGGCATTGTTCTGGCCGTGATGATGTATCGCATGCGGAAGATAGATCCAAGTGCGATCGCGAAAAAGATCGAGCCACTCTACAACCTATCCCTCAACAAGTGGTACATCGACGATATTTACCGCAAGGTGTTTATTCAGGGCACCCGCAACCTCGCCAAAGGCGTACTGAATGTAGATGTCAAAATCGTCGATGGTATTGTCAACCTCACGGGCTTTGTCACCTTGGTGACCGGTGAAGGCTTGAAATACTTCGAGAATGGTCGAGCTCAGTTCTATGCGCTGATTGTGTTTGGCGCGGTATTAGGTCTGGTATTTGTTTCGGGCCTGGGTTAAGTATCCCAACAGGCACGAAAAACAACAATCAAAAGGCGCTGGATTAGCAAGGTCAATCCAGCGCCTTTTTTTATGTTTTTGTTTTATGTTTTTTTGGTGCGCTCAATCACATTTGTGAGCGATAAGAGAACCCCGGTCTCTGGGATCGCCTAATCTCGTTCAACGTCCTGCTAATAGGACAGTTCACAACCTTAAGAAAGACTAACTCATCTGCACAGTATCGATTTTTCTCCCTACAGTGTAAAGAGCCTGGCGCATTTGCGATCCGGCACTGCGATTCACAGGTGCTCTTAATGCCCTCTTTGGCATGGTGTAGGGACCATCCTCCTGGTCAGCCTGCGCCCATACAGACCTTTCATCCGCAGATATAAGTCTGCCGATCTCAGTTTCGTTATGGATCAATTTCCCTGGCTGTCCTTCATTATTTTCTTCCCGTTTTTAGCGGCCCTGCTCATTCCCCTCATTCCAGATGAGAATGGCAAAACCGTCCGTTGGTACTCCCTGGTTATCGGCCTGATTGACTTTGCCGTCATTGTGTATGCCTTCGTCAATCACTACGACATCCATAGCTCAGGTATGCAGCTGTACGAAAGCTACACCTGGGTACCCCAAATTGACCTACGCTGGTCGGTCGGGGCCGATGGCTTATCGATGCCGCTCATTTTGCTCACGGGCTTTATTACCACCCTGGCAATTTTGGCCTCTTGGCCTGTCACCTTTAAGCCGAAGCTGTTTTACTTCCTGCTGCTGAGCATGTACGCCGGTCAAATCGGTGTATTTGCCGTTCAGGACATGCTGCTGTTCTTCCTGATGTGGGAACTTGAGCTGCTGCCGGTATACCTGCTGCTGTCCATTTGGGGCGGCAAAAAACGCCTGTATGCGGCCACAAAGTTCATCCTTTACACCGCAGGCGGATCGCTGTTTATCTTGCTTGCAGCGCTGGGCATGGCCTTTTACGGCGATACCGTCAGCTTTGACATGCAGGCCATGATGGCCAAGGAATTCCCGCTGAGGCTTCAGCTATTCCTGTATACCGGCTTCCTCATCGCCTATGCCGTCAAGCTCCCGATTATCCCCTTTCACACCTGGCTACCAGATGCCCATGGTGAAGCCACAGCCCCCGTACACATGCTCTTAGCAGGCATCCTGCTGAAGATGGGTGGCTACGCCATTATTCGTATGAATGTGGAAATGTTGCCCGATGCCCACGCCGTCATTGCGCCTGGCTTGGTCATTTTTGGGGTCGTCAACATTATCTACGCCGCCCT
The DNA here is from genome assembly GCA_039186165.1 of Cyanobacteria bacterium P01_F01_bin.53. GTDB lineage: Bacteria > Cyanobacteriota > Cyanobacteriia > Phormidesmidales > Phormidesmidaceae > Phormidesmis. Next base: position 928 of record JBCDAG010000227.1, on the reverse strand, counting down.
AACTTCGTTCGCACAAAACAACCTTAAGCGCAAAATCGCCTACTCATCGATTTCCCACATGGGATTTGTGATGATTGGTATCGGATCATTTACCAATCTGGGTCTGAGCGGTGCGGTGTTGCAAATGGTTTCCCACGGACTGATTGGCGCAAGCTTGTTCTTCCTGGTGGGGGCCACCTATGACCGCACCCACACCCTAATCCTGGATGAGATGGGCGGTGTAGGCCGTAAGATGCCGAAGATCTTCGCCATGTTTACCACCTGCTCGATGGCCTCCTTGGCACTGCCGGGCATGAGTGGCTTTGTGGCCGAGCTGATGGTGTTTGTTGGATTTGCCAATAGCGATGCCTACGGCTTTAACTTCAAGCTAATTGTGGTAATGCTGATGGCAGTGGGTGTGATTCTCACGCCGCTGTATTTGCTCAAGATGCTGCGCGATATTTTCTATGGCCCTGAAAATCAGGAGCTGATTGAAAAAGAAGCACTGATTGACGCTGAGCCCCGTGAGATTTTTGTGATTGCCTGCTTGCTGCTGCCTATCATTGGCTTTGGCTTGTACCCCAAGGCGCTCACCCAGCTGTATGACGTGAAAACAGTTGAAATAACGGAGCGCATTCGGACGGAAATGTTTGCGATCGCGCAAGATAAAAACCCACCGCTACCGATTGCGACCACGCCATTGCTGAATGGTCCATTGTTTCAAGCCCCCGAAATAGGGGACTAGGCAATTCAGGAGGAATAGGGGATGAGTAACGGCCCCTATCTTCTCCACCACCGCTTCACCATTGCACTAGACTTTATCGGAAATAGTACGGGTGCTCACGCAAGTGGTCCTACTTTTGCGATTCTGAGGAATTAAGCAGCTACCGCTATTGGCCTAGCAGCCTGTTGCCGATAGCTGACCCTGAAATTGTGTAGCCCACAGGCT
>JBCDAG010000226.1:0-12160 GCA_039186165.1 Cyanobacteria bacterium P01_F01_bin.53 | reverse complement strand
TAGAACCAAGCCCTGAAACCCTTGATCCTTCGTCATAAATTCTCAATAGATGGCAGTTGTTGAGAATTTAACGTGTTCCTAAAACCCTTATATGACAAGGGTTTTAGAGATGTCTCGGACTTATGTGTACACGGGAGCTTCCGGTAGGGGGGCATAGGGGGCGGTGCTCGCTACCGGAGTAAACCCATACTTAATGGCTACTGGATACGTGACAGGGGCCTTCTCTTGTTCTCTGGCTTCATCATTTGCCTTATTCTGTGCGGTTCCGTGCTGCTCTGGCAGGCCCAATGCTGAGGCTGAACCACTCCAACACCGCTGGGTGAGTAAGCTTTTGGGATAGCGCCGGGTCACTTGTTGCAGTGCCAAGAATTGAAGGGGGTGAAAAATAAGCCACAGCGGTGGCCATAGTCCGTCTTGCACCACCGATTTAAAAAATCCGTAGTAGTTTTTGATGGTTTTGATAAAAAAGATTTCCGCATTCTGCGTAATGATGTCCTGGGTATGAGCTTCGTGGCTGTTGGGGAGCCGTTCACCTTCAACACCGATCACTTTTACCGACATCGAGCGAGCATCGCCCACATAGTCGTCTTCTACTTCGGTGCGGCCATTGGCAAAGCGGATCCACACCGGGTATTTTTTGGGTGTTGCGAGTAGGCCTTGCTTAAAGGCGATCGCATCAATGCTCTCAGGGCTGAGCGAGGTCCGTTGCTTTAGCGATGCTCGAATCGCTTGCTCATCAAAGTCAACGATTTCGAGCGTGCCCCGCACACAGGCATGGGTTTTGGCATGGGTATCCCGTAGGGCCCGCTCCTTATCGCCATATAGTTTTTCAAGATTGAGCGTGACTTGTTCAGCGATGAGCTGAAAATATTTTTTCTCTTCTCTCTCTGGATATTCGGTATATAATTTCATGATGCATTCCCTCTCCAAATCTTGTATTCAATATCTCGTGGGAAATAATAGTTAGAGCTAAAAAGTTAGGGCCAATAAAGTTAAAGATAAAAACTATTCTTAAAGATAAAAGCTAATATCAAGCGGTGTGCCGTCGCCTGCTGAGGCGTTGCGGTTCACTAAGTCTGAGAGCGTTTGAGTTTCCTGAATAATCTCCCAGCCGACCTCTGAGAACGTCTCTTTGTTGTACACATTCTCAGCCAGTAGCGGATTGGTTAGCACATGGGATAAGGCATCTACTGCGATGACTCGGGTCGCCAGCCGCCCCAATAGCGAATTTCTGGGTGTATCTTCTGCGAAGAGGCCGACATATAACTCAATGTTATCGACGTTGCCGTATAGCTGTTTCAACAATGCCTGCGTTTTAGGGTCTCCCGTAATCTGATTAAAGCGTTTTACCCTGGGGAATTGGTAGGCTTCTCGATAGTCGTTATAGCTCGCTAGCTGAGTCTCACGGCTAAGTTCGATAGTGGGCACTTCAGCTGTGCTAATTAAAAACTCAGGCGTATTGAAGAGGCCTATTTTGCTCGCGGGCTGGGCGGAGGTTTCCTGTAGGAGCGAGCCGATGTCCCGATCGAGGATTAACTGATTGTTCCAGAGTGTATTGGTAATGGGGATAGGCTGGCCGCCGTATTGGATGGTTTCGGGCAGTGAGCTGTGCCAGCGATACACGAAGTTAAACTCAATCGACATCCAGTTTTGGCGGTACCATTTTTCATCGGGAAACGCCTTTGGATCAAGAATGACATTGAAATGGTAAGGCGTAATATGGTTTACATAGTCTTCGATAACGATTTTCATAATCGTCACGATTAAGATGTTTCTGGCCGTTTGAAAGAGTCTTTCATCATCCCAGCTAGGATAGGCACCCGCTAGCATGTCACAAATTCTGTTGTGCTCTCGCAAACAAATAACGTTGAGCATCACGTAGCCGATTTGCACGTTCGCCCTTTCTACACCCATGGCAAACATTTTTGCCTTTCGTTCGGCAGGTTGATTACGCTCGGCCTCGACTGGTTCATACAGACCCTCAAATTCTTCTTTAAAGATGTTCGCTTCAGGATCTTCATAGACGAAGAGTGGATATTCCTCGTTATTTATCCGCTGACTTTTGAGCTTGCCATCTTCAAACTTCCGCAGTAAATGGGTCGTTTTTCGACTCAGCCCATACACGGGTGCTAGGTCGATGCCATGGTTAGAGGTATTTTTTAATCGATTATCTTGATCGGTGCGCAAAAAACCATCGGTAAACCACTGCGCCCAGTAGGGAAACAGCAGCGTTGATTTTTCTGAGTAAATCGTTTTGCCATTGTCTTTGCGAAAGAGCGCAGCGAGATCTGTTGGAGTGGGTAAGGTGGGGTCTTGATTGAGCTTGGGATCGGGGGGCAGATGGCGGCTGGTATAGGTGCGATCGCTCAACGAGTCCCAAGAGGTATACGTCTCTGTTTTCTTGGGCCTTTTGGTATCTGGAATGTTTTTATCCAGCGTCATCAGGCTAAAGGGATAGGGCCGGGTGTCCACCTTATAAATGGTGAAATTGGTTAAAAAGCGATTGACCCAACGGGTGAGTATTCGGCAGCGCTGTACCAATCGCCACAGCAATGAAAAATTGGTTAGTAAAAATAGTTCTAACCGGTTGATAAATCCGTCCCTGGAGGTATTTCTCACCACGTTTCCTCTTTTCTCCACTGCATACAGGTGGGCAGGCGCGCTAGCGACTGCTTCTAATCCCGATATACCTAATACCTATATACCTAATAAGTTAGGGGGCAGTCATCGGATGGCATATTAATTGATATGTAAGTTTAGCTATGGGCAATTGCGGGAGTGCAGATCGTATAGATCGTATACTCAAGGCAGTAACGCGATTCCTATCTGTATTTATCATGACTGCCCCCCTCAGTTGGCCCGAGCTAGAGGTACTCACCAACTTCGACATCGACACCGTCAATGGCCCGACGAATGCGCAATCGTGTCTGCGATTATTTGGCCAAGAAGAGTCTGCTGTGAGGGTAACGCTGTATCGCGATAATCACGCCTGGTGTCCCTATTGTCAGAAGGTATGGCTCTGGTTAGAGGAAAAGCAAATTCCCTACCGGATCAAAAAGGTGACGATGTTTTGCTATGGGCAAAAAGAAGATTGGTATAAGAAAAAGGTGCCTTCTGGAATGTTGCCCGCCCTTGAGTTAGATGGGCAGATGATCACTGAAAGTGATGATATTTTAATTATCCTAGAGCGTGCTTTTGGCTCTTTGTATAAGGGGATGCAAGATCCGGATGTGTTGCCAATGCGGCAGCTAGAGCGACTGTTGTTTCGTGCTTGGTGCGGGTGGTTGTGTCAGCCGAATAGTTGGTTCCGTCAGGAGAAACAGGGGCGGGAGCAGTTTGTTGGTGTCGTCGCTAAGGTGGAAGCGGCCTTGGGTCGCACGCCAGGTCCCTACTTTTTAGATGACTTTAGTTCTGCCGATGTAATTTTCACCCCCTACGTAGAGCGCATGAATGCCAGCTTGTACTACTACAAGGGCTACTCCCTGCGAGAGGAAAATCCTCACTTGTCCGCCTGGTTCGATGCCATGGAAAGTCGGCCCACTTACCGGGGCACCCAGAGTGACTTTCACACCCACGCCCACGACTTGCCTCCCCAAATGGGAGGCTGTTACGAAAATGGCGAGCCCCAAATGCTCAAAAACAAAGATCAGGTTGATAATGGCCCTTGGTATGGCCTCCCAGATGTCACTTATCTCGAACCTGAGACCTCAAAGGCTGAGGCGTTGCAGCGGGTACTGAAGCATCGGCAAAATATTATTCGCGTGAACCCGGCTGAGGATGCGCTGTTTGATGAGGCGCTGCGCGCTGCGTTGACGCAACTGATGACGGGGGAGCCTTGTGAGCCGCCAGCGAGCAGTGAGGTGGGTCTGCGGTATTTGCGTGATCGCATCAATGTGCCTCGAGATATGTCCATTTACGCGGCCAAGCAACTGCGCACAGCCCTAGAGGCCACTGCCGCACTAGTAGGCGATCGCCAAGGCCCTCCCATTCCCATTCGCCACCGCCGCGATCAAAATCCTGTGGAGTTCGCGGTTCGCTAACTCGCGATCAAAATCCTGTGGAGTTCGCGGTTCGCTAACTTGTTCGTTAACTATGGATCAGTTGGAGGCTCAGTTGGACATGGAGCAATACTTACAAGCCCTGCAAGCGCTGTTTTCTCAGCATGCCGATCCTGTAAAGGCCGTGCCGATGAAAAAGTACATGCGTAATCAGTTTGAGTTCTTAGGCATCAAGTCGCCGGAGCATACTCGTTTGTTTAAGCAATTTGTGGCTGAGCATGGCTTGCCTACGGTGGCGCAGTTAGAGCCTTTGATACTTACGCTATGGCAATGGCCTGAGCGTGAGTATCAATACTTGGCGCTTAGTTTTCTGAGGCGACTACGGTCGCAGCTTGCGCCTGCGATCGCACCCACCATAGAAACGCTCATTGTTGAAAAGTCCTGGTGGGATACGATAGATAGCCTGGCGAGCCATACCGTGGGTGACCTATACACCCGCTATCCACAAGAGATGGCTGTGTACATTACTCGGTGGCGTTCCCACTCCAATTTTTGGCTTCGGCGTACAACGCTGCTCTTTCAGCTTGGGTATAAGTCTAAAACTGACGAGGCACTCCTATTCTCTCTGGTTCGTGAAAACCTAGGCAGCAAAGAATTTTTCATTAATAAGGCGATTGGCTGGGCTTTGAGAGAATATTCTAAGACAGCGCCCACTGCGGTACAACAGTTTGTCGAAACCACTGAACTTGCCTCTCTGAGCCGACGTGAAGCGTTGAAATGGATGAAAACTCACCCCGATAAACTCTCCTGAGGCCCGATTACAGCCAACTCCCTAACAAGATGTAAGGGGCCCAATAAATAGGATGCTTATACTGTGGGTCGGTGAGCAGTTGAATTTGTGCGGCTCGCAGAGCGCTAGCGCGGGTGGCTCCTGGCTGGGTGAGCTGCTCGTAAAAGTAACCCACAAACTGTGAGGTGGCTTCGTCATTGATCGCCCACAGGGTGCCGAGTGTGCTTCTCGCCCCAGCTTTTACGGCGACCCCAGAGAGCCCAAGTGCCGCCCGCTGATCGCCAGTGGCCGTTTCACAAGCGCTGAGAATCAACAGTTCTATCGCTTCGCGATCGCCCAAATTCGCCTGCAATATTTGGCTGATTTCCCGTACTTTTATAAAGGTATCCCACGCGACTAAGTAAGTCTCTTCAGGGGTAGAGCCAAATTGGCCGTGGGTGGCAATATGCACAATCGGATAAGGATCTTTGAGTAATTTCTCCGGCAGTGTTTTGCGGGTGAATGCTTGATTTAAGAGAACCGTGTTTCGGGAGATTGTTGTTTTGATTTTTTCGATTTCTTGGGCGACATTCGGTAAAGGCGATAGCCCCTGACGGCTTTCGGTTAGGCCTGCTACCAGAGCACTTAGGCCATCTGTGTTCCAAGGTTGAGGGTTCAAGAGCTTAAGGCCAGGGGTGAGGGCCACACTATAGTCCTCAATCAAAAAGTGCTCGCCATCGTATAGCGCTGCCATCGGGACATTTTGCAGTGCCCCATCGAGCACGAACACAATCGTATCTACGTCGCTACGGTCTATGACCTCCCGAGCCGGTGCAATTAGCCAGTTATATACTTGTTGTGCTGATGAGTAATAATCTCTCCGGCTACGAATCACGAGTTGTTGTCGGAGTTGATCGGTGATGCTGGTGACATCATTGGCTGAAACTGCCGTAGAAAACTGCTGAAGGGGCTGATTGGGTAAACGCAAAATCACTGACAGGCGATCGTCTAAAACGATGGAATAGACGATCGCTGCTTTTTGATCTATCTGACTGATATCGACGGGCTGAATATCAATGCAGGCTTCTTTGAAGTAGTTGTCGAGTTCTGCCAGCCGCAGAGATTCAATCACATCCTGGGCGCTGGTCAAATTTGTTTGGTACTCAGGTGATTGGGGATTTGTTTGGAGCAGTAGGCTGACCAGCTGACGGTAAATCGGCTCCACATTCTCCTTAAAAGAAAACTGATTGCTGCCTGTGCTAGCTGCCAAATCACCGCGCAACGCTGTGAGTGCTTCAACGGCCTGATGGTAGTATCCTAGGGATTTTGCAATGGACCGTTGTGGATTGCTAGGGGCCTGCCACAGTCTGCCGAGCTGCCATTGCCACTGGTAGGCGATGTCCGCTTTTCCTTGGCTGAGGGTGAGGGCCTGTTGGGTTTGTTCCTGTGCGATTGCCCACTGCTGTGTTTGTTCATACACGTTCCCCAAGGTGCCCATGGCATGGGATTGGGCACGAGTGTCTTCTAGGCTTTGTGCCTGTTGGGTGGCGCGTTGTAACTGTTGGGCAATGGCTATCCAAGGGACAGTCGTTGCTGCGTCCATGCTGTCAGGACGGGCTTCAGGACGGGCTGCTTGTTTGGTTTCTGGGCCTGTTTCTGGGCTGTCGCTCTCAGCGGAGGCGAGTGTTCTCTCATTTATTATTTGATTAAACGTGATCAGACTATTGGCCCAATTTACCTGATGATAAACTGCGCTTCGGCTCATGGGTAAGTCTGCAAACTGTGATTGAATCACAGGCCACAATCCAGCAATAGCAGGTGCGTTTTCGGTCTCTACCCACAGCGCTAGTTGGGCGAGCTGAACCGGTATTAGCTGCGTTGCTGAAGGCTTGGGAAGGGCCGCACTGGCCTGTTGGTAAAAGTCTTCTGCGCCGAGTATGTCGCCTAGCTCCCGTGCAATGTTGCCGAGGCTAAGCAGAGTTGCGCTACGCTCTTCAGGACTGTTGTATTCAGTGGCGATGGTCAGGCTTTTATTTAATAGCGTTTGCGCAGCTGTAGTATTGCCAGTGAGCTTTAGCGCATTTCCCAATCGCCTAAAAAGTGTTGCCTGTAGTAGGGAAGGTGGTTCATTGGCGACCTGATCCACAACGCTGTTTAGGGTGTCTTGAGCCTGTCGGTAAAACCCAAGTTCACGCAGCGCTTGGGCCTGATTAATTTGGGCCCGGATGCGTCCGTTTTGATCATGACTTTGGTCGTAGGCTTCCTTGGCTTGTTGCCAAGTTTCTAAGGCCTGTTCTGCTTGTCCGCGATCGCTGTATAAGCTGCCTTGAGCCATGAGCACTTGACCCCGGACTTGCCACTGGTCAGAATTGCTTGGCCCAGAGGATAGGTCAGGGGGTAACAGGGACCAACTTCGCTCAAGGGACGTCTGTGCCTTTTCCTGCTGGCCTAGTTGTTGGTACGCCAAGGCGAGGTTGCTGAGGGTGCTGGCTTGGGCGAGGGTATTGCCTTGGGCTGCATAGGTTTGTACGCTGGGCTCCCAGCGCGCGATCGCTGCTGCAAATTGCCCCTGTTGATACAGCTCTCTGCCTGCTTGTACTTGCTCATCCAGGGTGAGCCCATCCTGCTGTGATTGTTGTTTTATTCGTTCTGGCTGGATGTCCTCTACCTGAATTAGATGAGTAGAGGGCTGGGCTGAAAATCCGGGTGAACCAAGAACGTGGTCGATATTTCCGATCCCAGTGCCGCTGCTGATAAGTGCGATCGCCAGTCCTAAGATAGCTGCCCCTAGTAGTTGTATCCCCTTGGTTTGTTTTCTCATGATTGTTCTATCCTGCGCAGTGGGAGGCTGCTTGCAAGGCGACAAGATGTTCTCTCTGGGGTTGTGTGGTCAGCACCACTTGATTGCGCTCATCTAAGCGCCAGTCGCTCGCCTCAACCCAGTTAGCTTCCTTTAATAAAGGCGATGTCCTGATGCCATTATTGGTCACTGGTTGTGTTGATCTGTCGTTGGATGCCTGCCTATCAGCTCTATGACCTCTGTTGCTATGACTTATCGCTGCACCATTAGGTGCGGAATAACCCTCTCCTAAGTCAATCAGTGAAGTCTCAAGTTCTGTGGAATCTGTGGGCACGGTTGGCAGGCCGCCTCGCCGTGTGACCACCAGGCGATTACCATTGGCCTGGCAGCCTTGACTGACTGCTGTGGTCGTTTCTAAGGCTCGTTCGGAGAGCGCTATCAGGCCCTGTTCGGTTTCTTGTAGGAGCTGATTAATGGCAATGGTGCCGCTGATGCCAAATTCAGAGCTGGCGTCAATATCATTGGTGCCATTGTTTTCGAGTGCCTGTCGTTCGGCTATGCCATACAGGCCGCGAGTGGTGATTTCAATGTTGCCGCCTCGGCCCTGTGTTGCTTTGGCAATAATGTCACTATCTTCAAACAGATTCGTCACAATATAGTCTGCTTCAATGTCAATATTGCCGCCATTCCCTTGTCCATCTCCTGTGCCAGCCCTTGTGGAGATTTCACTGCCTCTTCGGAGTACGAGAGTCTCTAAGTTCTCTAACCGAATATTGCCGCCGTCCCCAAAGGCTGCTGCTGCCGTTAGCTGAGCGCCATTATCTAATCTCACATTGCGAGCATTCACCTCTAAAGTTCCAGAATCTCCACTACCGAGGCTATTAACTGCGACCTGGGCACCTTCATCAATAGTCAGGGTCTTGGTATTAATGGTTAAGTTGCCCCCTTCCCCAGTTGGTTGGGTTGGAAACCCTTCAGCACCTGAAGAGGCTAAAATACCGCTAGCGAACTGTGTGCCAATGACTGTTTCGCCTATGCCATGTACGTTGACTTGATCCGTTGCTGTGACCATCAAATCGCCACCTTGTCCTTCTCCAAAGGTCACGGCCTGAATTTGTGCTCCCTCGGTGACGCTGAGTCGCTGAGTTTTAATGATTAAGGCTCCGCCTGTTCCAGGCCCATCTGTAGAAGTTGTAATGAGACTGGGCGCAAAGTCGCTGGTTCCAGTAACTTCGACAGATTCTGAAGCGTTAATAGTGACACTCCCACCGGTTCCTTGGCCCCCAGTCCCGCCTGCGATGAGGGCACCTTCTCTGACCACTAACTTGCTCGTGATAATTTCTAGTGCTGACCCATTCCCTGTGCTGCCAGGAACAGCCGAGAAGAAAATTCCGAGCCCACTAATGTTTATAGTGCCTTCTGCACGGAGTTGGATGTTGCCTGCTGAGGTACTTCCAAAGTTAAGATTGGCAATATTTGACCTATCTAGTATAGAGATGTTGCGTCCCTGAATAGAAATATTTCCTCGGTTGCCACTCACATCGATTGTTGAAGTGCCCACGAGCTGAATATCTTCAAAGGTTGATGTGCCTTTGTAGTCCACTGAGAACTCAGGTGATAATGAAACGTAACTCCCACCGGCCACGCTACCGATTTGTAAGTGACCACTGCCAGCGGTGAGGTTACCATTGTCTAAAAGAATCGAACTGCCGAGTAATGTTAGGGTTTCTCCAGCATTAACCTGTAGCCCAGCGGGTGCTCCCAATCTGTTGAATTTTCCGGATAAAGGATTGCGAGCCCGGTTGACGATGGCACTAGGGGATGTTCCAAACTGAAACCCAATCGGTGTACTAATAGTTAGGAGCGGTGGTGTTTTCTCGATGGCACTGAAAATTACATCATCAGTAAAGCTGATATGGTCGGCGGTGGTTGCTATAAAAGATCCCTCACTCACTAGAATTGCTTGGGGCCCAAAGGTGATGCCCCGAGGATTAATGAGAAAAAAGTTGGCATTGCCAGTGCCTGTGATGGCCAATGTGCCGTTAATAGTAGAGGACTCACCGGTTACCCTCGTGAAAATATTGATTGCACCGTTATCTTCAATAGTTGCTGTGGTCCCTGCTGGAATGCTGAATGTGTCAAAGCTATGGAATAGATTATTCCCTAAGCGGTTACTGCCTGAAATGGTGCAGTCTGTGGAGCATTGAGCGCCACCTGTAATGGTGGTTTGTGTCGTGCCATCAGGCTGTACCCTTAGAGATTGGCCTTGTACCGGCAATCCAAAAATGCTACAAATAGCAGTGAGGCTACTAAAAAATAAAAGTATCAAAGAATACTTATTAGCCATTTGATTTTACTAAGGCTATAGGGATAGATTGGCAGGTGTGTAGGGATTATTAAGTAATGGGTGGGGGCCACTTTGACGCCTAGAAAAGCTGACGTTCAATTAATCAATTTTTCCCATTACAACTACCTAGCAAACATTCCCATTCCTATATGCTTTTTTGGCCAATAAAATTCCCCTAGATGACTCTCACCTAGGGAAATATGTAAGCTACCTAAAATCTGACAACGTAAGATTTACCAAAAGTCACACCAGTTCGGTGGGAATCCAGGAACATACCAGCAATCGTTGTATTCAGTGTTGATTCTCTCACTGGATGTGCTGTTGGCAAGAGTTGTTTCTGATAGGTTACTGGACTCTGCTTTGACCGCTGTGGGGAGCGCGATTGCCGCTGCGATAGCCAATGAAACCGTTAGTAACTTAGTTGTTGTAGCCTTCATTAATACACTCCAAATTCCGGATAATTAGAGATTCGCAAAGCATTTTTAAAATGTTTTGAGCTTCCTAAAGAATAATTCAATTTTTCTTAATGTATATCCGTAGAGTATTAATTTTTGAGTATTAAAATATACCCTGTAAGTTAATGATTGCTGGTAGATGAGTGAGGCTTTACAGGCTACTATCGCTGCGTATAATTGCTTAACCCTTTGCTGGCTGGGGCGTTCACAGCAAGCCTTACTTGTGTGAAGTGGTGAAAGTGAAAACTATATAGATATCTGTAAATCCATACATTTTCCTTTGAAATTAGATACGTTTTGAGCCATTCTTGGCCATGTTTCTTATTCTTATCCCTAGGAGAGTTTGAAAATAGGGTTCTGAAATAGAGCTTAGAAATATGGCCTAGAAGTGAAGTTCAAGAATGCGATTTGGGTGCGTGGTGCTCGCTCCTGTTCTCTAGTAAGAGCTCTAGTGATATGGCTTTGCTGGTTTTGCCTTTTGTCGAATGCGCTTGTTTTTGCAGAAGGTTAAAAAGTAAGTGTGAAAATATAGGCTGACTATTCAGTTTTTTGCCATCTTCTTGAAAACTTTTTATTTGTGCAAAATCAGGTTGAAGAAGCGTGGATGCTGATCTGCGTAAAACCCTGTGTGCCTGCTGGAAAACCCTGAGAGCTTATCTTTTGAGCTTCGGTATCTTTCCTGTTAATCGTCTTCTCTGCTTTTTTTACAATATAAAAGAAATGAGGTGGGGCTCATTTTTGTTGAGCAACAGAACTCAGCATTTACTTCAAGTATTGATTGCACTCTACAGCGTGACTATTATGAAAAAGTACAAATGTACTTCCATGGCCATTGGTTTAGGGAGTGTGGTGAGTTTGCTCGCGATCACTCCTGCTGCTGTCGCCAATACTTCTACGGGTAGTTTGTCATCAAGTGCGACCAGTTCTTCTGCGGCGAGTTCTTCGGTGGTCAGTGCTGTACCGACAAGTCATGAGGACACCTTAAGGGAAGGACTGCCAGGTCGTCGATTGGGCGGCGGCACTCGCAGTGAGCGCATCTTTGCGCAGAACTATGCCTACTTAACGGCGCTGGTGACCTCTGACAACATGAGTGTGACAGCCGCAGACAGGCCAACGTTTTTGTTTTATGTGCCTGAAATGCTGACCGCTAACCAGGTAGAGTTTGTGTTGCGCGATGCTAACGATGAGATGATTTATGAGTCAGTCTTTGAGGTAGCACCGGAGGGTGGTGTCATTAGTATCGACACGGCTGATGTCGAAGAGATGGCTGCGCTGGCTATTGATGAAAACTATCGGTGGTATTTTTCTCTTATTCCTGATGAGGAAGATCGCGCCATTGACGTTGTTGTTTACGGTGCCGTCCGACGCGTAGAGCCTTCTGCATGGTTAGCTCAGCAAGGTGTCGATGCTGCAATACTTAATGAGCCCTCATTGCTGCCTTTAGAAAAGGCGAGAATGCTTTACCAGGAAGCTAATATGTGGCACGACGCAGCCCTTATCCTCAACTCTCTACGCCAAGCTGAGCCCGACAATGCTGAGATTGAAGCAGAATGGAGTCGTCTTTTAGAGTCAGCTGGCATCGTTACGGTGACCGATACATTCCAGGTCTCAGTTCAGCCTGACTGGCATTAGGCGACCCTCCTTGTTGCTTGGATGTGAGTAAATGCGCGCACAAGAGGGCGCGCCCATTTTTAACGTATGGGCTGAATCAATATCATGTTTAATTCCAAAGCCCCCATGGTTAAGTTCACCATGGGGGCATTATGGTTGGTGTCTTGCTAGCACTAACGC
>JBCDAG010000225.1:0-12167 GCA_039186165.1 Cyanobacteria bacterium P01_F01_bin.53 | reverse complement strand
CAGAAATAATGTGTAGAGCGTGCTGTTGCACTGGGCTGTAGAGGGTTTTGATATCTCGCGCATGGTCTCGCGATCACTCAGAAAGAAGGGGCTCTTATCAGCATACAGGCTTGCTATTTTGTCAATGCGTAAGTCCTAACATCTTCGGATGGGTTATCTTCTGATGACGTTTGCTAGGACGTGTCATTATACTGCGTATGTGAATCACACACCTAGAAAAGAGGACACTTGTGATGGCTCAGCAGCTAAAGCGTTGGGAGTCGCCACGCCGAAAGGGGCGAAACCATAAAGGGCGGGGCGGTTCTGCCAAACAGCGGCAGTACATAAAACGGCAAAAACTATTGCGAAAGCGGCTACAGGCGGGCATTGATGGCTCTGCTTCTGGTAAAGCAAACGGCAGTAATAACGCAAGAAAAGGAGAGGCTCATGAGCCTCTCCTTTTTTTATTGCCCAGTGATACTGCCCAGTGACGCTGCCTGGTTCAATTGTTCAGTGACACTGGCTGGTTCGATTGCCCCGTTCAATTGCCCGAAATTACCCCGTGAAATTGCCTCTTTAAAGGGTGCTCAAGGTGTGATGGCAAGAGCCTGATCGAGTGATATCTCTCACTTTTCGGTTGTGACTCCTGGGCTTGTGAATATTGTTTTTCTTGTTGGATTAGGGTGAATTTACCGCGACTTTCCCGGCTCTCTTGGGCAATCTAACAGCAGACACTTTGTAAGGGTTCAGGGCGTCCGTTGATTAAAACTCACCACTTCAATAATCGCGCTATTGAGGCGGCACTGTACTACGTGCGTCTAAAGACTCACAATGGTAGTCTCCTTTTTGGTTGCCCAGAAGAGCAGGCAGAGGTTCCCTCTGTCGCAGTTCCTTCAGGGGATGGTGTGACGGGCGATGCGATGGCCAATGTGACAGGCTCTGTGACGGGTGCCAATGCCTCCCTCTCGCAAATTGTGGCGGATGAGTTACTTTTTGCGGCAAAGCATCGCGGTATTTCTTTGGATCAATGGGTGATTGTGCCGGACGCGGTTCATGCGTTGGTATTTGTTCGTGAAAATCGCCCTGATCCGGAAGTTGTGACGGGTAAGCCACGGTTGCTTACGTCCTTTGTGGCAGGCTTTAAGGCGGCGACGGCAAAGCGTATTAATCTTATTCGCAATCAGCCGGGCTCATCGGTGTGGCAGCGTAGCTACAATGAGCAGCTGGTGGAAGATGAGTTTATGCTGATGCGATTGCGTAAGCGGATTAGTGATGCTGAGAGTGTTGTGATTTCGAGTGCTCAGGTCCTATCTCGCTAGCGCTGCACTAAATAAATTTTACCGATTCAATCATTTTGCCTACGGTGACCCGCTCGGATTTGCCTGCGGGATTGATAACGTACACGCCGCTGCCGTTGGTGTACACGACTTGGCCGTCGTCAGCAAGATCGTAGGCGAGGACTGAGGTGGCGAGGACTTCGGGAATACCTTGTACGCCTTGGCGGACCAATTCCCAGTCTTTGGGGACGAGGGATGGGGCGTCGGCGTCTGTGCTGTGCTTTTTGTTTTGGTTTTCGGGTGAGAGCATTTCGCCCCAGGCTTTGAGCTTTTGCTGGGGTTCCATTTTTTGTTTGGTGTCGGCGGTGATGAGGGGTTTGCCGGTGAACATCATGGTGAATGAGTTAAAGAATCCCCAGATGGCGAGGACGAGGCGTAGGGGGACCAGGAGGATGGCTTTGAGGGCTTGCAAAATGCCGAATGAGCCCATGCGGGCCTTGTACGGGCGGCGGATGTAGTACAGTAGGCCATCTCTGTCGATTTGGGGGCCGAGGAGGTCGGATTTTGGATCTTCGGCGAGGGTGATGATGTCTTGGGCGACGGGGTCGAATTTTTCGATGGAGAAGGGCGCGCGGGCGGTGATGAAGCCTTTTTCGTTGCGGCTGACGCCTGCGGATTGATACACGAGGGCTTTGTTGCCGATCCATTTTGGGGCGAGATCGACGGAGTCGCCTTCGGTGATGTCTTGGGGACGAACGGCGTCGGGGTTCATGGTGGCGAGGTTGATACTGCCGGTCTTGTAGGCTTTGGTGCAGGCGATGAGGTTTTGCTCGGGGTCAAAGTCGAGGTAGCTGACTTGGAAGTCGGTGTTATGGAAGAGGCGGGTTTCGCGCTTTTTTTCGTTGTTGTAGCGGAAGAGGCCGCCCATGTCTTCGGATTCGAGGCTGTAGATCAGGTCGTTGTCTGGCAGGGTGCACAGGCTGGTGATGAGGACGGGGCTAACGTTTTCGGCCTGTTGCTCCATTTGTTTGAGCATTTGCGGTGACTGGGTCATGCTCTGAATGCCGCGATTTTTGGAGGCTTGTTTGCGTTGAATTTGCAGGCGGCGCTGCTGTAGGTCTTTGCCAAAGTCGCTTTCAATTTCCTTGAGCGGGGTGCCTTCTGTGTGGAGATACAACCGGCCTTGGGAGAGATAGGCGATTTTAGAGGGCATGGCGTTAGGAAGAAAAAGGGATGGTTTTCAGGGCTATTATGCCCTCTAAAACAAGAAAAATTGATTAATAAGGATTAACGCTTATGACTGTATTGAGGCTGTGAGGTTAGAGTCTGGTTGAACGATGCGGATAGCTGACTATGGCTGCTGAGAATTCGATTTTTATTTCCTATCGGCGCAGTGATAGTGGTGATTTGACGGGGCGAATCCATGACCGGTTGGTGGATCATTTTGGCCGTGGGGCAGTGTTTCAGGATGTGGATGCGATTCCGTATGGGGTGGATTTTCAGGCGTATTTGAATGAGCGTGTGGGAAAGGCTCGGGTGGTGCTGGCGGTGATTGGGCCAGCTTGGCTGGAGACGTTATTGGCCAGGGAAAAGTTAGCTAGAGCAGAAACGGCGGACCTAGACTGGGTGCGGTTGGAGTTGGAAACGGCGATCGCACACAATATCCCAGTGATTCCAGTTTTAGCCGGTGGCGTGACAATGCCTAGTGCGGAGCAATTGCCGGATGATTTGCGATCGCTCGCGACTTTTCATAGTGCTTTGGCTCGGCCTAATCCTGATTTTCATGTGGATATGAACCGGCTGGTTCACAGACTGGAGGAGTTAGGTTTTGAGAAGTTAGGTCTTGAGAGGGGCGTAGAACCTGATGTAGTGGGTGGGCGCTGTCGGAACCGCGAGGGGTTGCAGAAATATCTGGCAACTACGACGGCACGGCTTGAGCGGGCGGGGAGCTTGGCGATTCGGAAACAGGTGCCTTGCAACAGTTCGCTGGAATTTAGCCGGGTGGCTAAGCTTTTGGACT
Source organism: Cyanobacteria bacterium P01_F01_bin.53 (assembly GCA_039186165.1). Lineage (GTDB taxonomy): Bacteria > Cyanobacteriota > Cyanobacteriia > Phormidesmidales > Phormidesmidaceae > Phormidesmis. The sequence continues at coordinate 8,891 of JBCDAG010000225.1, read as the reverse complement.
TTGAGCTGGGGTTGGGGATGCGGGGGGAGGCGTTGTTTTTGTTTGCTGAGTTTGCAGGGCTCAATTTTTTGCAGTTTCAGCAGTTTTCGGCGCAGGCGCTGACGTGGGCTCGGGCGGAGGTGAATCCAAAGTCGGCGGGGCAGGCTTTTTATAGCTTTCGGGTGCCGACCCATTTGTGTTTTGCGGTGGCGATTGTGGATAGCTTGGATGAGGAGACCCGTGGGTTGATTAGAACAACAAATCCGATGCAGCGGCGGGTGGATGTGTTGTGGTACGAGCTGCCGGTGGTGTGTGAGCTGGCTGAGGGGCGGATTTATTATTATGAGGCGGCGGCGAATTTTTGGGAGAATTTTCGGGGTGAAATTCCGTTGAAAAAGCTGCGGGCTGTGGTTCGTGAGTTGCTGAGTCCGTAGGAGGTGTTTGAATGGTTGTGTAAAAACTAAAAGAATTGATAAATCAGGGGAGAGGGGTTGTTTGTCGGGCGATCGCAAGGCTACAGTCAAAATGAAACATTTGAGTTTCTCTTATACATACTTTTATGACCTGCTTCTATGGTGGCTGAAAACGCTATTTTTATTTCCTATCGGCGGAGTGATAGTAATGATGTGACGGGGCGGATATGCGATCGCCTCAAAGCCCATTTTGGTGCTGATGCCGTTTTTATAGACTACGACGATATCCCTTTTGGGAAAGATTTTCCCGATCATTTACAGCAGACTGTGGACTGCTCTAAGGTGCTGTTAGCCATCATCGGGCCTGCTTGGCTAAACGTGCTACAAGAGCGGATAGATAATCCGAAGACAGACTGGGTTCGAGCAGAAATTGAACGTGCCTTGGGGCAGGGACTTTTGGTGATTCCAGTATTGGTCGGTGAGTCGAACATGCCTGATGCAAAAACATTGCCAGTGGGTTTGCAGGCATTGCCTCATCTGAATGCGTCCAGTATTCGAGCGGGAGCCGATTTTAAATTTGATATGCAACGGTTGATTCAACGATTGGTAGAGATTGTCGGTGTGGAAATTCCTACCAGACTGATGCCTCCGCAAATGAAAAGCTTACAAAATGCTTTGCTTGCTGCTTTCCCAGATGATGATGAGTTTGCCACATTGGTGACCTTCTATTTGGGGATGGCGCTCAATCGTGTGTCGAGGGCAAAGACCTATGACAAAGTCGTGTTTGATGTTATTCAGTGGGTGAACTCACGAAATAAGGTTTCTAATTTGGTAAATGGGGCGCTTGAAACGAATCCAGATAGCCCTGAGTTGTTGCAGTTTATAAGTTCTTTGTCGTAGGGAATCGAATGGCGACAGGAAATATTGCTGGTCACAACAGAGGGCGGAGTTTGATGGGGCAGCCGCTTCGTGCCTTATGCGAGGCCCTGGAAGACGCTATCGGAGAAGAAGTTCTACCTCAAGTTGTTGCCTATGCCTTGGAAGAGAAACTGAGAAATATTCCGAAAGCAAGTACCTACGATTGTCAAATTTTTAACTTAGTAGAGTGGGCCGATTCTAATAACAAGGTTCGGGATCTAATTATTGGAGCTGCGCTAGAGAACCCTGGTAATGAGCTTCTGCAACAGTTTGTAGGCACTCATTTTCAACTACTGGTGGAACTAGAAGCCCACGTTTTATCCGATAATGGCTTGCTGCCTGATTTGCTAAAATCTATCACTCCAATTATTGATTTTTTAGAGATTGTTTTACCTGCCTGTCGCCAAACTCTGCCGGACCTTGACATTAGCGCACCAGAGCTGAGATCGCAGCTGAGTAATCCAGAACTGGGGGCTAGTCTTAAATGGCTGATTCTCTTGGACCTTTTTCTCAAGGTTTGGAAAGAGAATGACGAGGGGTTGTTATACATCGTCTTATTCGTTCAAAATTTCGCTTGTTTAGTCACGGGGAAGACGAAAGCGGCACTGGATGGATGGATTGGACATTTGCCGGATGCCCTTCGGCCTTCTGCCACGGCGTCCATGTTAGATCTATATCCCGAAAGGCCTTCTTCTGAGGCGTTGAAAATACTTCCGGCTCATTTTGTAGTGTCGGTTGAGCCTTTTGAAACCTCAGATAATTATGGGGTGAAGGGCTATGTGGTGACCCGATTGGGCAACGAAGATCGGTATGCTAAATGTGAAAGTATTACATTAGAGTCCCCTTCTGGCCAAGATGTCCCTGGGACATTGCCAGGCCCTTCCGGAGATGTGCTGGAGAACATCCGAGGTGTGTTTCCTGATTGGTTAGGAAAAGCCTTAGAAGTGATTTTGAATCAGGCCTTAACGATCCAGAAAAACTATGGCTTGGAGTTTCCGCCAACGCCTCATCTCACTGTTGAGTTTTGGCTTCCGTTTGAGCAGTTGAGTGCTGCGGCTGAGACTTGGAAAATTTATGGTAAACCTACTCGGTTGAAGCGGCTTAATCGTGGTTTAGGTCAGGAACACAGGGTCTTAGTCCGTTCTTATGATCGTTTTAATGATCCTGATTCACTGATTAAGTTAAGCAAGACTTGGCAGGAGATTTTGCCACTTTCTCAAAATGATGCTTTTGCTACTGCTGCTGTTGAAAAACAATATTGCCTGGATTGCTTAGGGCCATGGCAAGCTTTAGAAAAGCAGGTGAAACAGTCTCTAATGGGGGTGTTTCTGGCTTTTCCTATTTGTTGTGAGGAATACGAGCTTGCGCGGGAAAATCTTTTCGCTTGGATTTTGGAAAATGGTGTACCTTCGGTCCTTTGGTCTAGATCTGCTGGGTTATCTGATGCGGATAAGGCAGCATTAGAAAAAGAGATGCAATCTTGGTTAGTGGCTGCTAACCTTACTCAGTTGGATCAGTTTTTTGAAGCGGTGTATAAGGCTCGGAAAAAATCGGCGGGCGATTCATTGGCGCTGTGGTGTGATGAGCCTAAGCGCATGATTGAACTGAAGCAATTTCGAGAAGGTGGGAGGTTACGGGCATGAGTGAGACTAATCCGACCAATTGGGAGGTATTCAGAGGTGACCCTAACCCCGACCCTAATCGGATTCAACAGTTGCCTCCACCGCCGCCGTGGCGACGGTTTCGCAAGCCCATCGATAATGCTGAAGGGAAAACTGATGAGGCTCACAAAAAATATCAAGAGAAAATAGCGCACTATTGGGCTCAGTTGCAGGACAAATCCGCAGAGGATAGTTATAGCCGTGATCGCCAGCGTGGTAAGAGTTTCCGTATCCGTAAGGATCAATCGAGGGTGATTCAAGCTGTAAATGCGGCGTTAGCGCTGCGTCGGCCTTTGCTGGTGACGGGTAGACCTGGCTCGGGGAAAACGTCTTTGGCCTATGCGATCGCCCATGAATTGGCGCTAGGTCCAGTGCTCATGTGGCCGATTACAGCGCGCACGACGTTGGAGGCAGGGTTGTATCGGTACGATGCGATCGCTCGCTTGCAAGATGCTCAGCTGCGCAAACAAAAAGTAGAAGCCAACGAAACGCCGCCCCCTGAGAAAACTATGGGCGACTACATTCAGCTGGGGCCGTTAGGAACTGCCTTTTTGCCAACCCCGTTTCCTCGGGTGCTGCTAATTGATGAAGTGGATAAGAGCGATATTAATCTGCCAAATGATCTGCTTAATTTGTTAGAGGAAGGACAGTTTGAAATTTCTGAGCTAGTTCGCTTAGCTAAAGGTGAAACAGTGACGGAGATGGAAGAACAGGCGGAAGCTGTGCCCATGCAGGTTAGGTCTGCCGATGACTTTAGGATCTCGGTTGACGATGGCAAAATCCGCTGTGATGCGTTTCCGTTGATCATTATGACGAGCAATGGTGAACGCGACTTTCCACCAGCGTTTTTGCGCCGCTGTTTGCGGATTGAGATGCCGAAGCCCGCTAAAGAAGATTTGTTCAATATTGTTGAGGCGCATTTAACCAAGGAGGTGGCTGATGAGGTGAATGATTTGATTGGGCGGTTCTTTGACAAGACGGACTCTGAAGCCGCGTTGCTAGCAACTGATCAATTGCTCAATGCTGTGTACCTTCGTAAATATGGTGCGTCGGTAGATCCTGATGATGACCTGGAGCAGTTATTGCTGGCCGCTTTATCGAGTGCGGGAGCCGGTGGATGATTGAGCGACTGGTTGCGACCCTGGAGCAAAAGTTTCAAGATCTCTCAGCCGAGGAAATGGCCGATATCCTCTGGCTGATGCTTCAGCAGTGGCAATCAGAGATGTCCTCTTTATCTCGGGTGGAGCCTGCTGGAAATTCACCGTTAACAGTACCTAATGATGAGATTCTTGCTCCGGATGAGCCATTCCCTGTCCCCTCTCCAGCAAAAGTAACGTCACCAGAGCCCTCTCCATCACCAGAAAATGCAGCGGCAGGACTAACTACTCAACCGGATAAGTCTACGGAGGCGAGTTCTTCTGCTGGAGGGACGAGCCCGCTGGCAGTTCCTGATTCGACCGCGCTACGTCGATCTCTGGATATTTTGAAGGCAATTCGTCCGCTGATTCGGTCGGTGCCTTCTGCTGAGCGGATGTATTTGGACGTACCTGCGACAGTGCAGGCGATCGCGGAGACGGACGTGTGGTCATTGCAACTGCGACCTGTACCGGAACCCTGGTTAGAGCTGGCGCTGGTGATAGATACGACGCCTTCGATGGTGATTTGGCAGCGTACTATCTTGAAGCTACGTCGGGTATTGGCTCAGTCGGGCGTTTTTCGAGATGTGCGGCTGTGGAGCTTGGAAACGACAGACCGTAGTCCAACGCTTGGAAAGACCTCTGAGCCAAATTCTCCTCAGCGGCTTTGTTTACGAGCTGGATATGGGGTGAGGACGGTTCGCCAAGCGCCTTGTCGTCCTCAAGAGCTGCTGGAGCCTAATGGGCGACGGCTAATTTTGGTGGTGAGTGACTGTATTGATCCGCGTTGGGATGAGCAGCCTGTGCGAGAGATGTTGCAGGTGTGGGCTAATGCTGGGCCGATGGGCCTGTTGCAGGTGTTGCCAGAGTGGCTGTGGGGACGGACGGCGCTCAGCGAGGTGACTAAAGGGCAGATGGTGGCACAGTGCCCTGGGCAGCCGAGTCAGTCATTGAGGTTTGTAAGACGCGATCACTGGCGAAGGAAACCGATTATCGGTGTAAAGGTTCCCGTGATGACGCTAGAACCTGAGGTGGCTAGCCGATGGAGCCAAATGGTGTCAGGGCAGTCTTCAGTGAGTGCGTCTGGGCTGGTGTTTTCCCCGGTGACCGTTCAACAATTTCCACCTGAACCAGCCCCTGATATGCAAAGGCCGTTGGAAAGTAGTTCTAAGCCTTCAGCCAAAGAACGGATGACCCGTTTTCGAGATTTTTCTTCTCCGATGGCTCGCCGATTAGCAGGATTGTTAGCAGCTTGCCCAGAGGTAAATTTGCCTGTGGTTCGAATGGTGCAGGCGGCATTACTGCCAGAATCACAACAAGTACACGTTGCAGAAGTTCTGTTAGGAGGACTTTTCAAGCCTCAAATTGATATTACGGCTCATACGCCTGCCGACCAAGTTCAGTACATTTTTCATGATGGCGTGCGACCCCTAGTCCAAAACACGATATCGCCGGATTATGCGTTTTCAGCACTTTCTGAATGGCTGAAAACGCGATTTGGCTATTCTTTAGAAGACTTTCAAGCGTATATCACTGCTGAAGGGGCAGATGCGATAGAGCCCTTTGCGGGGGTGATGTTAGGAGTCCTGAAGCGTCGTGGAGGTGATTATACAAGCCTTATTAAGCGTATTGAGAGACTTTCCCAATCTCAGTTCGAACCGTTAACTGCTCGGACTCAGCCAGAAGTTGTGATTCAAAATGATGCACATTCATCTTCTGAAGATGAATGTGTTGTCAATTTCCCTGAATTTGAAATGTTTGAGTTTGTGGATGCTCAGCTGGTTGAGGAAGTAGAAGACGAATCTGTTTTTCCGCCTCCCCTTCAGACGGAAGAATTCACGGTGATCACATTTGAACCAGAGACCTTAACGAATAAGGCATTTGATAACCGTAGCGCTTCAGATGATTCGATAAGACAACTAATCAAAGAAACTTGTCAGTATCCCACTGGGAGCCCACACAGACAACGAGGCCTGACCAAAATCATTCGTGCTCTTGGCCCCAAGCTTTGGCGCACCGACGATGCCTACTACGATGCTGCACTGCAGCAAACCTGGATATACTTTTGCCGCAACCTGTGCGAAGCGACGACCGGCAGAGCTTACGATCCAGACGTGGCCAGTCCCGTCACCTGGCTCAATGCTTACCTCAAGCGTCGCCTAAAAGACTTCGCAATCGCTGAAAAACGGACTCAGCCCGATATTATTCCTCCTTGGCTTGAGCAGGTGCGGGCCTGGGCCGAAGCCGACCCCGATGGCACCTTAGCAGCTACCCACGTTAGCAAACACCCGACAGTCACGGCTCAGCAGTTAATTTTGCGGCGACTTCCCCCTGAAACGCCTTGGAAAGAGCTTTCGGCAGAGTATGGCATTTCTGTTGGTACCCTCAGCAGCTTTTATCAGCGTCAGTGCCTCAAGAGGTTGCAAGCTTTTGGGAAATCAGAGGGGTATTTATAAATATCAGTCTCCAACGCTAGATACTACAGAGAAAATCTGTTTCTCTGCATTTTATATGGAGTTTCGACTCACCAAAAAGACATTAACGCTTCTAGATTTTTTCTCAGAACAACTGCTATGGCATTCACTATCACGAGCCGCCAAGTTAAAAATCATTACTACGATGAGTCCATTGCTGAAGGCATTCTGCCTATTCGTATGATGCTTGTTCCCGCAGGCAGTTTCATGATGGGGTCACCTGAGGCTGAGTTGGAGCGTAAATCGTGGGAAGGGCCTCAGCATGAAGTAACAGTGTCTCAATTCTTTATGTCGAAGTATCCAGTGACCCAAGCTCAGTGGCGAGCTGTAACTGCGATGCCACCGGTTAATCGAGCGTTAAAATCTGACCCCTCTGATTCCAAAGGGAACTTGCGACCTGTGGGGCAGGTATCTTGGCACGATGCCGTTGAATTTTGCGACAGGCTGACCATTGCGACAAAACGTCAATATCGCCTTCCGACTGAATCAGAATGGGAATATGCCTGTAGAGCTGAAACTACGACACCTTTTCATTTTGGCGAAACTCTTTCTACTGATTATGTGAATTGCAAGGTTACTAATGAGGACTATGGCGTCTATGCGTTGGATAGCAAAGGCGTATCTCGCAGAACAACAAATACTGTAGGGACGTTTGACGGGGCAAATACCTACGGCCTCTGCGATATGCACGGTAACGTATGGGAGTGGTGCCAAGATCACTGGCATGAAAGCTATGAGGGAGCACCCACGGATGGAAGAACTTGGTTCACTTACAAGGAAGGATCTGCCCGTATTCTTCGTGGCGGTTCTTGGCGTAGTCGCCCAACAGACTGTCGTTCTGCTTGCCGCTTCAACTTTCATCCTGACACCCGAAATTCTACTCTTGGTTTTCGCGTGAGTTGCTCCGTCCCTGTACCTCAAAATCGACAAGAGTTAGAGTCTATCGATACTTTGGCTCGTTTAGCCAATCCCCAAAACTTTGACAAATACTTAGAAGACAAGTGGCCTAGTCTTGTTGAATCTAAACAGCCAATTTCTGTAATACGATGCGATATTGATCATTTTCAACTTTATAAAGATGCCTTTGGTTTAGATGCTGGTGAGCGCTGTGTTATCCGAGTCGCCCGTGCCGTAATCAATGGCCCTCAGGAATTGACGAATTTAGTGGCCCGTTATGGTGATGACGAGTTTGCGATTGTTTTGCCACACACGGATACTCATGGTGCTTGGAGTGTCGCAGAAAAAATTCATGATAGTCTTCGTGCCCTCAAGATTGTTCATGTGCCTAGTCAAACTGAAGAGTACGTTACGGTCACTATCGGTATTGCTTCTGTCATTCCAGTCGATAATACTACGACACAAACGCTGGTTGAAGCGGCAGACCGAGCCCTTCAGTATGCTAAGCAACAAGGTCGAAACCGAACCTGTGTTAGTGCTCTGTCTCAAACCCAACTAGAGTTAGAGTTTGCAGATACTTTGAATTGTTTAGCCAATCGTAAAGACTTTGTCGAGTACTTGGAAGAAGAGTGGCCTAATCTTATTGAGTCTAAACAACCAATTTCTGTAATACGATGCGACATCGATCACTTTCAACTCTATAAGGATAACTTTGGTTTAGAGGCTGGTGAGCACTGTCTTATCCGAGTTGCCCGTGCCGTACTCAATGGTCCCGAATCCTCGACTGATTTGGTTGCCCGTTATGGTGATGACGAGTTTGCGATTGTTTTGCCATACACAGGCACTCGTGATGCTTGGCGGATTGCGAAAAAAATTCATGACAGTCTTCGTGCCCTTAAAATTACTCATGTTTCTAGCCCGACGGAAGAGTACGTTACGGTCACTATAGGTATTGCTTCTATCATTCCAGCCGATGAGACTACGACACAAAGACTTGTTGAAGCGGCAGACAAAGCCCTTCAGTATGCTAAGCAGCAAGGGCGAAATTGTACCTATGTTAATGCTCACTACAATACGGTTGGTCCTGACACCATACTTGATATGTAAAATCGCGGGTAGTTCATTTATGTAAAGGACAGAGAAAAATGACTGGTTCCGTCCGGTCCTTAGTGGTCCAACTACTCCTGTTCTTGCCTAATATTCTCTATCCTTTAGGAAATAGGACTACCAAATCGCGTATCAAGGTCTAAAGGTTCTAGGAAACTAGAAAAAAGCTATACTCCAGACGGTTCCAACTTGAACTAATTTAAGGGTCATGATGAAATTGAGAGAGCCCTTTTGCCCGAGCCAGTAGTCATGATCCGTTTAGAGTTTAGCGAAAGCGATATTACTGCGCTTGAGTACGAGCGATAT
>JBCDAG010000224.1:0-12176 GCA_039186165.1 Cyanobacteria bacterium P01_F01_bin.53 | reverse complement strand
ACGACGTAAATTTGTGCCCAAAAGTCGCTCTAAAAAACCACCCACCCTACGACAAGCGATGATTTGGGTTGCCCAACTGGGCGGCTTTCTCGCTCGCCAGGGAGACGGAAACCCTGGCGTTAAAACCCTATGGCGTGGCTATACCAAGCTTCAATATTTGCTGCAAGGGGCTCAGCTGTCTCCCACATGACCCGCTATATCAGCGGGTCAGCGACTTCTGCCTAAGGGATAGTTCTAGAAGGGAGTTACTTCAGGCAATAAGCATTGTGCTATCGATACCGCATGAGCGATTAAGGACCTTTGCCAATTTCCGATAGAGATAACTGTGCCGTTGAGCGTCGCGCCGCGCGACGGTCCTACCCACCGGGCACCCAATGCAGCCCAATGCGCTGCCCACCGATACCCATAACTTCGAGGGGTGTGGGGAAGCTCGGGTCCCCACGTCATGGAGGGGCGCGGGGAGGAAATCCCCGATTCTTGTCCTCTTGCCTCTTTTCCTCCCTCGTCTAAAATCAACCAATAAACCCCGATCTCCCGAGTCCCAACATGCTCAACACCCCCTACTACCTCCTCCGTTCAAAATCCAGCGGCCAATACCTCGTCGCCCGCCCCCCCGTCGAAGGTGGTCACCCAGAACAACCCACCGATCCCTTCCTATTACTCTTCATCGCCGACTTCGACGCCCTCAGCTACCTCAATGCCCATGCCGGAGACCTCGCCCCCCAATTTTCCGTCGAATATTGCGATCGCGCCCAAATCAAAACCATCACCGACCGCTGGAGCTACAAAGGCGTTGGTATCGTCAACGACCCCCTCATCCCCCGCGTAGAATTTATGAGCCTTTAGTAGCGTCTGCCTTCACGGTAAACGTACATATTGATCGCCGCGATCGCAAAACAAATCATAAAAATCATCAGCCGAATCCCATAAATCGGCTCATTAATCAACCTGCCATCAGCAAACAACGGCGTCAAAGACGGCTCCAACTTCGCCAATGCAAAGCCACACATAAACGCCGAAATCGTTGACATCGCCTGAGAGAACTTCTTAATCTCCTGACTGGTCGTCGGTGAAATCAAAAAGCCCACCAACCATCCGGTGGCCCAACCCGCCGTCCCAATCAGCACCGTCTGGGCAAAACCCTCATCATTTAATTCTTGGTGCACCGTGCGCGCAATCCACAGCACAATGCCAAACACCACAAAACCCACCAGCAAGCTGACCAAAGAACGCGCTTGATTCATCCGACCACCCCGTTTTTGTCCAATAGTCACAACCTGACTAGCTCATCTGAGAGAGATTAGGAGAGATTAGTTCATCCGAGAAAGCTTAATTCGAGGATCTACAAACGACAGCGCCAAATCTGCCAAGAAGTTGCCGACAATCAGCATCACTGCGCCAAGGACCAAACTCGCCATAATCAGATACAAATCCTGCTTTTGCACCGCTTCAAGCGTGAGTGTTCCTAGCCCAGGCCAAGCAAAATAGTTCTCCACAATAAACGAACCGCTCAGCAGCGATGAGAACTCAAACCCCAACAGCGTAATCAAGGGATTGACGGCATTGCGCAATGCATGGACATAGATCACCTTATTCTCCGGCAATCCCTTCGCCCGCGCCGTTTGAATGTAGTCCTGGCGCAGCACATCCAGCAACTGCCCCCGCATCAAACGCTGCAACCCGGCAAAACCAGTAATACTCAAGGCCAGCGTTGGCAATATCAAATGCCAAGCCACATCCAGAATCTGGCCAATCCAGTTGAGATCTTCGTGATAAAGACTGGTGCGCCCACCGACTGGAAACAGGGGTGAGGTGACCTGTGCAAAAAACAGAAATAAGAGCCCGGTAATAATGGTTGGGAAGCCCTGGCCCAAGTAGCTGAAAAATCGCAAAAAGCGATCCGGCCATCGGTTTTGATTGACGGCGCTAATAATGCCAAGAGGAATTGCGATCGCCCACGTCATAAAAATGGACGCCGCCGACATCAAAATCGTATTTGGTACCCGCTCCCACAAAATTTCAATCGCAGGCCTTTGGTAAGCAAAGCTAATGCCAAAATTGAAATGGCGTACAACCTGCCAAAGCCAGAGCCCGTACTGAGTCCAAATCGGCTTATCCAGGCCATACTGCGACTCTAGTAGCTTGAGCGTGTCCTCCGACATCTCAGGATTTTGCCGAAAGGGCGTTAAAAAATCCCCCGGTGCGAGCTGCACCACCAAAAAGCTAAACATTGTCGCCAACAGCAGCGTCATTAAGGCGATTAACAGGCGTTTGACGATGTATCGTGTGGTTTCGCCGGTTATAACCCCCCAAAAACCGGAAGAGACCTTATTTTGTGGTGAGCGGGTGCGGGTGGATGTGGACATAGAACTAGGGAAAAAGACGGGATGGGGCCGTAGATTGGGGCAAAAAAGATGGAACCAAAAAACTAAAGAAAAAAATTAACGCTCAGTTATTAGCGCTCAGTCATTAACGCTTAGTACTGAACCAGACTAATGATCGGGGCATTGCCAGGCAATTTGTCACGACCAGCCAAATCATTCAGCTCTATGACAAAGCCGAATCCAGCGATTTTAGCACCTGCTTTTTCAATCAGTTGAGCCGCCGCTGCCGCCGTCCCTCCAGTTGCTAGCAGATCGTCAATAATCAATACCGTGCTGTCTGGTTCAAACGCATCTTGATGGACCTCCAATCGGTCCTCACCGTACTCCAGGGTGTACTCTACCCCATGGACGGCCCGAGGCAGCTTTCCAGACTTGCGAACTGGGATAAAGCCACGTGCTAACTGGTGGGCCACTGGCATCCCGAAAATAAATCCCCGAGACTCAATCCCGGCAATATAATCAGGCTTCAGTGCAGCACCCTGTTCACTGAGCAGCCCAACGGCGTGCTGCAAGCCAATGGGATCCTGAAGGAGGGTTGTGACATCGCGAAAAATAATGCCCGGTTGTGGAAAGTCAGGAATATCTTTGATCAGGGCTTTGAGATCCATCTGAGGCATACCTTATTTGAGGTGTACGGTTGGAGCTGTTGAGGTTGTAGCTTGTTGAAGGTTGTAGTTGCGGTTTTATTTATATAGACGACTGGGTGTGTGGAAATGACTGGTGTGGAGATGATTGGGGGGTAGCGCCTGTGTCAGAGGTATCTTATCAGGGCTAGGCACTACTGCCCGTTCATGCCATACAAGTGATTGGACTCTGGGAAATCGTAAAGCGCCAGAGGCAGAAAAACGCCTCCTTCCAGCGATATTTTGCTGGTTTGAGCTATTATGTTTTCGCCTGCGGCGATTAGCAACGCCCGCGCCTACTTTGGCCCTCTATTGCTGAGTGCTTAGCCCCACGTTGGTGAGTGTTTTTGTCAGTGACTTCTCCTTCTTCTTCAACATCTTCAACGCGCTCTGGTCGAAAATCTTCTGGGCCTAGGGCGGCTAAGGCCTCTAGGGTTTCTAAGGTTTCTAGGCCCGTTGAGCAAATCGTTGAACCCAAGCGGCCTTGCCGGGTCACCGTGAGTGAACCAGGGTGGCATGGGGCTCGGACAGCGGCGATCGCAGCCGGATGCAGCAGTGTTTCAGACATGCTCGAAAAGCTCGGCAGCGGCGAACTCTCTATTATTGCCAGTGATGCGATGGCACTCGATCCCATCGCATCTGCAACCACAACACACCAACCTGCGACAACCACGACACCCCAACATATTCACATCCACACCCAGGCTCAGGCCCCTGCGGCTCCCCAAGAAATTGACGACGATGACGACGACGATGACGACCTTGCCATCACCACCTCACTACCTCGGATTATCGTCACAGGGGTTTGTGCAGCGGTTATTGTGGGATCTTTGCTCTACATTGCTGATCGCATTATCACCATTACCAACAATGCGATCACAGGGCTAGAAAGCGTAGAAGATATCGTCACCCCCCTAACGGGAGAGATTGTCGCAGGCTATGAAGTGAGTGATGAGTACGGTATTCGTGACTTTCACCCGGTGACGGGTGCGCCTAATGTGCCTCACAATGGTGTGGATTTGGCGATGGATATTGGTACGCCCATTCACGCGGTGGGTAAGGCTGGAGATACCGTCACGGTGAAATGCTGGTGGGATGTGGACGGCGGTGGCTGGGTGGTGAATCAAACGGCTGAGTCTTACCCAGGCTACACGTTTCAGTCTTTGCACATGTCTGAAAGGGGATGTCGGGAAGGTAAGGCCAAAGCAGGTGAAGCGATCGCCTACTCAGGCAACAGCGGCCTCGGTACCGGCGCACATTACGACTTTCGCGTAAAAATAGACGGTGAATACGTGCCACCGGCCACCAAATATTTAGAATCTGCGGTTACCGGAAAGCCCCCTAAAGATTAAGTGCTTTGTCGGTTAATCACGGTGCAATCCCTCCCCTTTTTTCTGGATTTCACAAACGCGCTCTCTAGCCAGGGAATACTGTACTGCTGCTGAAATTACAGCACCGTTGTCAGTTCTGAGCGATCTGAGGAGAGGATATGTCAGAAGCAGATGCGATCCAGCCTGCACCCAATGTGAAAAAGAAATGGTGGAAGTCTTCACTTTCAGCCGTGGGTAATACCGCTGCGGCTGTCGGCAATACCATTGGGCAAACCAGTCAGGGGGTTGTGAATGCAACGGGCAACGCTGCTAACTTACTGGGCAATACGGCAATCGCCGGTAGTCAGGCCGTGTCAGGTGCGGTGAAAACGGCAACGGATGCAACCACCAATGCGGCTATGAATAGTGGGCGGGCGGTTTCCAAAGCAACGGTCAATACGGCTGAGTTTGTTGGCAATGTCACGGTTCAGGCTGGAAAATCTGTCGCTCAAACAACGGCTGGGGTGGCGACATCCACTGGCGCGATGGCGATAACGGCCACTGATAGCATTAGCAATCTTCTGGGATATTTGGAAGACAATTCACAACTGGAGACCATTGCTGGCTCTTTAAAGATGGATTGGCTTCTGCCTATCGTCACCCAGGTAGATATCGTTAAAGCTGAGGAACAAGTCAAAAAACTGCAACAGAAATACCCCAACGAAACCCCTCGCCAAATCGCCAATCGCATCATGATGCAGAAGACGCTTCTGGTTGGCGGCTCTGGACTGGCGAGCAGTGTTGCCCCTGGTGCTGCGGCTGGACTCTTTGCGCTAGATCTTGCCGCTACAACTGCAATACAGGCAGAAATGGGCTATCAAATTGCGGGCGTTTACGGGTTAGATATGCATGACCCAGCCAGGGGAAAAGAAATTCTAGGCATTTTTGGACTTGTTTTTGGCAGCAACTATGCGATCAAATCAGGCCTACAGCTCATGATGCGTAACGTGCCTGTGGCCGGTGCGGTGGTTGGTGCCGGGACTAATGCCGCAACACTTTACACCGTGGGACACATGGCCTGTTCCTTCTATGAGCACAAAATGGGAGTTTTGGCCCAGGATGAAGCCGGTACACAAGATGAAACCCTAGACTGCTTCGAGTCAGTTTTTGAACAGCAGCTATTGATGGATCAGATTGTGGTTCATGTTTTTATAGCTGGTGATGAGTCAAGAACTTGGGAAAATACACGACCCGTTCTAGATACCCTTAATTTAAGTGCTGCGTCAGTGGAGAAGCTCTCAGCATTATCTACGCTAGGCGCTTTGAAAAGCTTGCTAGAAGATATGGATGTGTACTTTGCTCAGTCACTATTAACTCAGTGTAAGAAAATTGCTCAAGAAGACGGCATATTGACCGACGAGGAGACTGTTGTCTTAGAACTGCTTGAGCAAAAACTGCTTGAGCAAAAACTTGAATAAACTTGACTCGTCATCGCGATGCTAAGTAACGAAAGCGAGTATTCTATGCTCTACTGAACTTACGTTATGCTTGCAACAAGTCCATTAGAACTTTTTAGGTGATGGTCAATTATTAGCCTGACCTTTCCCAAACTGAATCTAGTGGTGGGAAAATTGCTCAACGTCTAGTGCGAGTGGCACTCTGTTGCAAGTAGCATTCTGTATCAAGATTTTTCTCAAACATCACGCGCCTGAGCGTTCATGGCGAATAATTGGAAACGGATTTGGTAGGTTGGCCGCATGGGCTAACATCTGTTGGCTAAGCGTTGTCTGTGACTGCCCTATCCTATGGAAATGGTCCACACCTTAGGTTCAATCCCTAACTCTCCATAGCCCTCTTTTTATCGGCAGACCTTTGGGCCGCTGGTCACACAGTCCTGTAGGTTAAGACCTCCGCTATGTGAGCAGAGCTGATGAAAGGAGGGCCTTTTAAGTAGGACCTTGAAAGGAAGCTACGGATACTATGCGCGTCACTGTTTTTGAATACGAGCGAGGCCTGAAATATGTTAAAGGACGGTTTCGACAGGTTCTGCCACCGGGGCAATATAACGCCGGACTGTTTACCAATTCAGTAATTCGCAAGGTAGATATTCGCCCGCAATATGTCACGGTGCCGGGTCAGGCTGTTTTCACCAGTGATGGGGTTGGTATTAAGGTGAGTGTCACTGCTTCCTACGCAATTAGCGATCCGGCCATGGCCATCAACGAGGTCTCGAACTATCGAGAAGCTCTGTATTTGGTGTTGCAAAATGGGTTGAGAGAGGTGGTGGGTGCGATCGCCATCGATGACCTGATGACCAGCCGCTGCCAACTATCAGAACCTCTCTTAGAAGCCTCTGCCAGTAAGCTCACCCCGTTTGGTTTGCGGTTAATCAGCATCGATATTAAGGACCTCATGCTCCCCGGAGAGCTCAAAAAACTCTATGCCCAAGTCGTGCAGGCTCGCCAAGAGGGCCTTGCCCAGCTAGAGAGAGCCAGGGGAGAATCTGCGGCGCTGCGCAACTTGGCCAATGCGGCCAAGCTAGCGAATGATAATCCGTCCCTGATTCAGCTGAGATTGTTGCAAGCACTGGAGCAATCGGAGGGCAATACGTTTTCGATCAGTTTGTTGCCTATGACTGATAAAAACGGAACTAATTAGAGCTGAGCTAATCGCGTAGCCATTACGCGCACAGCACTGGCTATTACGCGCACAGCACTGATAAATCCGCATTGCCGCCGCAGATAATAATGCCAACGCGTTCATCAGGGGCGGGTTTGTAACGGCCTGAGAGCAGAGCGGCTAAGGGCACAACGCCTGCGGGTTCGGCGGCAATGCGCAGATTCTCCCACAACAGTTTTTGGGCTTGGGCGATCGCACTCTCTTCCACCAGCACCACCTGCTCCACAAACTGCTGTGCAATCGGAAACATCATTTCGCCCACCCGCCGACAGCCCAACGCATCGGATGTGATACCACCCACCACCACATCCACTCGCTCACCAGCGGCCAAAGAATCATGCAGTGAAGGGGCCATTACAGGCTCGGTGCCAATTACCCGCACCCCCTTTTGATCCCAGGCCGCAATGCCTGCAATCAGGCCACCGCCGCCCACTGAAACCAGAACCGTGTCTAAATCAGGCGCTTGTTTTTCTAGCTCCAAGGCCAATGTCCCCTGCCCCGCGATGACTTCTGGTTGATTGAAGGCATGAACCACTAGCCCTCCGGTTTCCAAGGCGCGTTCTTCACTCTTCTCCAGGGCCTCAAAGTAATCGGCCCCGGTCACCACAACCTTTGCTCCGTAGGTTTCTAACCGTTTTACCTTTGTCGGTGACGAGATTGTCGGCACAAAGATTTCAGCAGGACACTGGAGTTGCCTGGCCGCATAGGCGACCGCCCCACCATGGTTACCGCCGGAGGCTGCGATCACACCTGCTGGGGGAATCGGATTTTGCAGAATTCGGCTGAAGGCTCCTCTTGCCTTAAAAGAACCCGAGTGTTGGAGTAATTCCAGTTTTAGGGTCAGAGGAGCTGCGATCCCAAACTCTCCTTTGGCCAGGGTGATTGTTGGCGTTTCGCGAATATAGGGCGCAATATGACTGTGGGCCTTGGCAATTAAAGGCTTAAAGTCTGGCTTAAAATCTGGCTTGAAGTTTGGGGGCATCATCATCGTTGGGAGATGTAAAAAGCCGCTGCCTCCTAAAATAAGAAGACAACGGCTTAAGGTTAACGGCGCAGCACGCTTTAGCGTGTTGTTTAAGTTAGAGACTAAGTCAACCGTGTGTTGTTGTCAGTCATCATCGACAGAGTTTTGGCATACTCCTGCAATTCAACCGAGACGGGCTTAATATTCCAAATCTGATCGCAATATTCTTGAATAGAACGGTCAGAAGAGAACTTACCCATGCGCGCCGCATTCAAAATAGACATGCGCACCCACTTGTCTTGATCCTGATAGACCCTGGCAACTTCTTCCTGGCAGTCCACATAGGACTGATAGTCAGCGAGCACCATAAACCTATCTTGGTAAAGCAGGTTATCGATCAGCGGTCTGAATCGCTTGGTATCTCCACTGGAGAAGATACCGGAGCCAATCAGATCAATCACCGCACGCAAATCCTCATTTTCCTCGTAGTACTTACGGGGGTTGTAGCCTCTTTCCTTCAGCTCAGCCACTTCATGGGCCTGAAGGCCGAAGAGGAAGAAGTTCTCTCCGCCGACTTCCTGACGAATTTCAACATTGGCACCATCTAACGTCCCGATGGTGAGCGCGCCATTCATCGCAAACTTCATGTTACCCGTACCCGAAGCCTCAAAGCCCGCTGTCGAAATCTGTTCAGAGAGATCAGAGGCTGGATAAATCGGCTGGGCATTGGTGACATTGTAGTTAGGATAGAACACCACCTTGAGCTGATCTCGAACATCAGGGTCGCGGTTCACAATGTTGCCGACCGAGGTGATCAGCTTAATGATCAGCTTGGCCATGAAGTAACCAGGCGCTGCCTTACCTGCAAAGATAAAGGTGCGTGGGGTGATCTTCATCCCAGGGTTTTTCTTGAGCTTGTTGTAGAGCGAAATGATATGCAGGGCATTCATTTGCTGGCGCTTGTACTCATGGATGCGCTTAATTTGCACATCGAACATGGAGGTGGGGTTCACCTTGATACCCGTGTTCCTTTCAATCCGCAGGGCCATGGTTTCTTTGTTGGCCTGCTTGATTTGTCGCCACTCTGTGCGGAAACCCGGATCATCGGCAAAGGCTTCTAGCTTTTTGAGCTGGGTGAGGTCCGTGGGCCACTCAGTGCCGATGCGCTGGTTGAGGAGTTTTGTGAGCCGAGGATTGCTCAACATCATCCAGCGACGGGGCGTGACGCCGTTGGTCTCATTGATGAACTTTTCAGGGAAGAGTTCGTAGAAGTCTTTGAGAACCGTTTGCTGCAATAGCTCGGTATGCAGGGCTGCTACACCGTTGATGTGATGGCTACCCACACAGGCCAAATTGGCCATGCGAACGTAGCGACCACCGCTCTCATCGATCAAAGACATGCGCTCTAGGCGCTCGTTGTCTTGGCCGAATTTGAGTCGGACGTCATCAAGGAAGAGATGGTTGATTTCAAAGATGATCTCTAGGTGGCGAGGGAGTAGTGAGCCAAAGAGATCGATGGGCCAACGCTCTAGGGCTTCAGGCAAGAGCGTATGGTTGGTGTAGGCAAGGGACTTTTGGGTGATTTCCCAAGCGTCATTCCAGGCAAATTCGTGCTCGTCAATGAGCAGGCGCATGAGTTCGGCAACGGCGATCGCAGGGTGCGTGTCGTTGAGCTGCAAGGTGTATTTCTCTGGAAAATTCTCCAGGGGAAGGCCTTCGAGTGTCATCATGCGCATCATGTCTTGCAGGGAGCAGGACACAAAGAAATATTGCTGCTCTAGGCGGAGCTGCTTACCTTCGAGGTGCTCGTCATTGGGGTAGAGAACTTTGGAGATGTTCTCGGAGACAATTTTGGAGTTCACCGCGCCGTAGTAGTCGCCCTGGTTAAACGCCTCAAAATCAAAGGCATCGGGAGACTCTGCTTTCCACAGGCGGAGGGTATTGGCGGTGTTCACTTTGTAGCCAAGAATCGGCGTGTCGTAGGGAACGCCTTTGACCACGCGATCGCTCACCCACTCAACCCGATAGCTGCCTTTAATATCGGTATAGGCTTTCGTATGCCCACCGAGTTTTACCTCAGCCGACCACTCAGGCCGAGCGACTTCCCAAGGGTTGCCGTTCATTAGCCATTTGTCAGTTTTCTCGACCTGCCAGCCATCGTGGATTTCCTGCTTAAAAATGCCGAACTCATAGCGGATGCCATAGCCCAAAGACGGGATCTGCAACGTCGCCATAGAGTCGAGATAGCAAGCGGCCAGGCGACCCAAACCACCGTTACCCAAGCCAGGCTCTTGCTCTTGGGCCATAATTTCTTCCAGGCTCAGGCCGAGGCTCGCCATGGCTTCATCCATGACGTCGTATAGCTCGAGGTTAATCAGGTTGTTGCCCAGGTAAGGCCCCATCAAAAATTCAGCAGAGAGGTATACCGCTGTGCGGGCGTGGCTGTCGCGGTAGGCTTGGCCGGAGCTGAGCCAGTGGTGCAGCATGCGATCGCGCACCGTGTAGGCCAAAGCCATGTAGTAATCGTGCAGTGAAGCGATTTCAGGCGATTTCCCCTGGACATAGAAAAGGTTATCCAAAAACGCTCGCTTTAACGTTTCAGGCGTGAGCCCAGTGCGATCATCTTCCACACGAACGGTGGGATGCACTTGAGGCGTATTGATTTCGTTTGATTGCATAGCTCACAAAAGGAGAATGATGGTCGAAAAGGCGCGTCACCTTTGAAGTAAAGAATGGCCGAGTCAAATGCTGGCCGAATAGAAATGGTGACTAGGATGAAATGGGTATATATAAAAGCTCACCTTGGAAGAGCGGCTTAAAAACGAATGGTGAAAAATACGTTTTCAAAACACATTTCAAAAGCGCAGTTCTCTCACATAGCCACTCAAGGGTATACCCAGATTCCATCCCAATGGTTGAAGCTATATAAAGTCGTAAGAACCTCTCGAAAAATGGTAGTGAGCGATACCAGTATTCACCTAAGAGTGGTTCGATTTAGCAATGCCCTCACCATTGTTCCCAGTCTTCTTTCCCTAAAAAATAGTGTCCAAAAGCAAGCCCGCCAAGAGATTTAGCCTTTGGCGGGCAATTGCAATAAAAACCTTAAGTTATTTGCTTAAAGTCGATGGGTTCAAAGAAGATTTCTGCTGGTTCAATCATCTGAGGCCTAGACTTTTTTCAGCCAGCTGAGTTCTAAACCTTTTTTCAGCCAGCTGAGACCTAAACTTTTTTCAGCCAGCTAAACATTGCCCGTAGATCCTTACCGACCTCTTCAATAGGGTGCTCGGCTTCACGGCGACGAATGGCATTAAAGCCTGGATTCCCAGCTTGACTTTCAAGCACAAATTCACGGGCAAACTGACCAGTCTGAATCTCCTTGAGGATTTGCTTCATTTCTTTCTTAGTCTCTTCTGTAATAATGCGTGGCCCGCGAGTGTAGTCACCGTACTCAGCTGTGTTGGAAATGCTATAGCGCATATTGGCCAGGCCACCTTCAACAACCAGGTCAACAATTAGCTTGACTTCATGGAGACACTCAAAGTACGCCAATTCTGGCTGATAACCAGCTTCGATCAAGGTTTCAAAACCAGCCTTAATCAGCTCACTTAGACCACCACAGAGAACTACTTGCTCACCAAACAAATCGGTTTCTGTCTCTTCTCGAAATGTGGTTTCTAGAATGCCAGCCCGGGTACCACCAATGCCTTTGGCATAGGCCATGGCCATATCTCGTCCCTTGCCAGATGCATCTTGGAAAACAGCAAACAGAGCAGGGACACCTTGGCCTTGTTCATAGGTACGGCGTACTAGGTGACCGGGCCCCTTTGGCGCAATCATGACTACGTCCACATTCTCAGGAGGAACAATCTGGGCAAAGTTGATGTTAAACCCATGGGCAAAGGCCAGCACATTACCTGCCGAAAGGTTGGGTGCAATGCTTTCTTTGTAAACAATCTTTTGTACTTCGTCAGGCAGCAAAATCATAATCATGTCTGCTGCTGCCGCTGCGTCTGACACCGACTTAACGGTTAGACCTTCAGCTTCTGCTTTTGGCTTAGAGCGGCTGCCTTCGTAAAGACCCACAACGACGTTGACGCCGCTGTCCTTGAGGTTGAGGGCATGGGCATGCCCCTGGGAACCGTAACCAATAATGGCAACGGTTTTCCCATTGAGTAAATCTAAATTTGCATCGCTGTCGTAGTACATCTGGGCCATT
>JBCDAG010000223.1:0-12178 GCA_039186165.1 Cyanobacteria bacterium P01_F01_bin.53 | reverse complement strand
GCCGCATAACACAGCGGTGGACTCTCGTCCGAAAATAGTAGCTGAGCCAGCGAGGCAGGGGTTGCCGCCTCTTCTAGTTCAGTCAGCAGCTCCCAAGCCACCTCCAAATTATCGGGATCGATGTAGCCCTCGGCCTCGGCTACAAAGTCGGCAATGCCCGCCGACTCATAGTCAGCACCGGGCACTTCGTAAATCACTTGCCTGGGGTGAATGGTGTATGACTGACCGCGCTGGTCCACCAGCACCCAGTTCTTTTTGCCTTCAGGGCGGTCGGCCACCGCCAAATGTGGGTCGCCCCCTTTCAGCTTAAATTCAACCAGCCTTCCCTTTTCCACCGCGCCCCCATGGATGATGTGACGTATTTGTTATGTTTTTAGGCCACAAAACACGAGGCCACAAAAAAGCTACCTGCGCTCACTTGTAAAAGTAACAGACAAAAGAAAGAAGTCTTTTGTCGAGCGCCGATAGCTGATGCGTATCTATTGATGGCTATAGGGCTATGAAGCTGTTGCCGCAATAGGACTTGTAAATAGCTAACTTAAACAATAGCTAACAAGCAGTACTTAACCGTCTTCATTAACGTAAGGCAACAAAGCGACGATGCGTGCGCGCTTGATCGCCTTCGTCAAATCACGCTGCTGCTTAGCAGTCAGACCACTGATGCGGCGAGGCAAGATTTTGCCACGCTCAGTTACAAACTTGCGCAGCAAGTCCACATCTTTGTAGTCAATCTTTTCTTTGGGTGAAATCGGGGATACCCGACGACGAAAGTAAGCCATAGTTCTATTTCTTCTAGGATGAGTTGCGAATATTCAAAGCGCGAGCAAAAGTCAAATACTAGGCAAATACTGGGTAAGAAGTGTATTAGCAAAACTCAGTTACTAACAGACAAGCTGGCTTGACGCCGCCTATGGACTTTCCCCACCCCATTGCCAGAGAACACTCGAATAGCGCTTTTATTTGATTTCTTTGTGAATGGTGTGCTTGTTGCAGTGAGTGCAGAATTTTTTCAGCTCAAGGCGACCCGTGGTGTTACGACGGTTCTTTTGAGAGGTGTAGCGAGAAACGCCGTTAGAGCGCTTATCGGGGTTACTGCGGCACTCGGTGCACTCAAGTGTAATTACAAGACGGACGCCTTTTGCCATGATCTTCTAAGTTTGTTTCAATGCAGTCTCTAATTATGCCACAAGATGCCACAAATCGGCCTTGCTTGATAGCAGCACCAGAGGCCTCTAGCAAGGCATTGCCTGCGGCCTCTGGGAAGGCCTCTATTGCAGCGGTTGAAGTACATCGGTTGAGGCAGTATTGGGGCATTAGGCCACTAGTTTTTGCTCAACGCCAAAGCCTACTAACGCTAGCTCTGTCAGGGGCTGACCTTCGGGCGGACGCATGTAGTTAAAAATGCGGCGAATGCGCATTGTCGGGTTGATCAACGTAATCGAATCGACCGATACAATGTGGGTGTAATGGGTGGTCATCAGCAGTTCACGGGTGCGGCTATCAAACCGAAAATGAGAAATGATGGGCCGGTCTTCTTCGTAGGCCCGATCACGCAGATAGTCGCCTTCTAGCAGGTAATCGTGTTCGGCAGGCTCATGACTGGGCACAAAGGCGAGATTTACAGACTGATCGACGACGACGCCTTTTTCTGAGACGGTATGAAACACGAGGTGGAAACCGGGGCAGTTTTCCAGACGGCCAGCTTCGGCGGAGTAGCTATTGTCAGCCAGGACCTTTGCCTTTTGCTCAGGGGTCAGGGGCGAAACGCCAAAGTTGGTGTGCGATCGCTCAACAGAAGCGCGGCTGAGGTAATGGTAGGTGCGCTCAGAATCCCAGCTACCAACGCAGCTATCAAAAAACTGATGAAAAATAGAAAGGGCTGACATAAAAGCAAACTTGTCCTGGTCGAATTGTCTGGATTTGCCTACAAAAGGCTAAAAAAGAAAATTTAGATCTGATCGCGGCAACGAACTGTTTCAAGCGTCACAGACTATCTTTAGGGCGTGCATTATACCGCGCCGTCATCGCCTCGAATGAAATCGCCTGTATAGCGAAGTCTCTAGCTTACATAGACGCGAGCTTTTCTTGCACCAGCCAGTCCGCATCGGCGACGTTGATCCCACTGATGGCAGCAAAGTCATGCTCCGATGCTGAGCCCAGCGAAAACCCGAGCTTGTCTAGCGCCATAATCGCGGCGTATTGCAAATCCCAAATAGGCACGCTGAGGGCTGTTTTGAGTTCAGGAATGGCGCGGGCATCTCCCAATTCGCCCAGCGCGATCGCCGCCGCCGTTCGAGATTTTTGAAACTGGGGCGCTTTATTATGCAGCGCTTCCACCAACAGGTCATAGCCGTCAGCCACCTTCAACCAGCCGAACAAGCGCATGATGTGATAATGCGCGCCATAGTCGTTATAACCAGTGGCTTCATAGCTTTCAAAGAGGGCAACGGGCGCGGCCTCCGCGTAGTGCTCTATCAGGGCCTGGGTGGCCAAGTAGCAACGACCAAAGTCAGTGCCATACAACTCTTGCACCAAGAGCTTCATCTCTAGCACCTGATCGTACATATGAACCATGGCCACATCATCAGGATGATCGCGCAGCACCGACTCTAAAATCGGCCGCACCTGCTCAAACGTCAGCTTACCGTCAGCCATTCCAGCTTTGGCCAGGGATTTAATCGCCCGCACCCGAAACACACTCGACACCGGACAACGGGCAATGTGGGGAATCGCCCGGTAATAGTTCGCATCGATTAAATCTTGAATGCTGCCTCGACGGGCATTCACATTATCGCTCTGCAAATATTTCATCACCTGGGGAATGGCCGAATCGTCACCGGTAAGTCGATATAGGGCCGCCAAAGCCGCAGAGGCAATCGGTGCTTTTTCGTGGGTGGTGAAGGGTTTAATGCGCTCAGCCGCTGGTTTGTAGTCCAAGCTGGCCAGGGCATGAATAATGGTGCGATAGCTTTGCTCAGGGCGATCTAGCTGTTCGGCCAGTTTTTCGAGGGTAGTGGCATCCTCAGTGCCAATTTCACTCAGTGCCCAGGCCGCATTTTCAACCAGATAAGCATCTTCATCATTGAGGCAATCCTTAATCGCGGGCAAAGCGGTCTCTACCTTGAGCCGTCCTAAGCTCTCCATTGCCTTGCGCCGCACAATCCGATTATCCAAATCCGGATCAGCGTTGTTCACCGCGCGCATCAATGAAGCGATCGCTGCTTCCGTATTAAAATTCACCAAATGTGAGGCCGCGATGTACCGGCTAGAGGCCTCATCCGAATCATCCGCAGGCGAGTCTAATATTTCAATGGCCTGCTCTTCGGTGAGGTTAAACAGGCGTGAAAAGCGATTATCCATAATCTGCGCTGAAAAGTATGTTGAGAAAAGAAGGGTTGAGAGAAGAAAGTTCTTTGCCACTTACTAGGATCGCATTAGAGCGGGTCGAAAATCAAAAAAACACCGTTTCATCCCCAGCCGAATGCCAACCGAATGAAGCCGGGCATGGAAACAAATACGGACACGATCTGAAAGAACTTAAGCAAGCAACCGCTTATTTTTTCGTGGGATATGACTAGGGTGCTGAGCGATGACGATAGTGACGTGCGCAAGACGGCGGCCATGGCACTGATGAAAATTGGGGATGCTGGGGCGATCGCACCTATCCAAACCGCACTGAGTAAGGAAACGGATGAGGCGATTCAGCCAGTATTTAAACTTGCGATGGCGCAGCCTCTCGTATAGAGCATCGCTCAGCTAGAGAAAAATCAGGAAGAAGAGGACGATGGCTGGGATTAAAGCATCTAGGCGAATTTACCTGCAGCCTGACAATCAGGAAATTTATGAGCTTTGGGGCACTGCTGCATTGCGATAGAATTTTAGACGGCTAGCCTCTGATAGCTCGGTCTACCTGGCTTAATAACTGACTCCAACTGGATGGTGTCATAATTTTGGCCCCGTTGCCATCGGGAGGGCTAACAATGCGATTCAAAGGCATATGCTGCAAATTTCCCAACTTGATATTGCACCGGGGCAAGCAGCACGGCTGCGCACCGTCACCTGGCAACAGTACAAAAAGATTTTAAAAGACCTGGGAACTCGTCGCACAGCAAGGATCGCCTATTACGATGGGAGGTTAGAGATCATGGTGCCTTCTACCAGAAACGAAGATGACAAAGAGATTATCAGCGACTTGATGAAGGTGTTGATGGAGGAGCGTCATATCGATTTTCGTGCGCTGGGTTCAACAACTTTTGAACGGCGCTCGGACCTGACGGCAATTGAGCCGGATCAGTGTTTTTATATTCAACATGAGCAGATGATTCGGGGAAAACATCGCATTGACTTGAAGGTGGATCCACCTCCTGATTTGGTAGTAGAGATCAACAAAGAGACACACAGTCACTTTGAGATCTCTTCTGATATCTCTCCTGACATCTCTAAAGAGATTTATGAAACTCTGAAAGTAGCAGAGTTTTGGCGATTTGGGCAGGCAGGTCTCTCGATGTATCAACTGTGCCTGGGTAAGTATGTAGAGGTTGATGAGAGTCCTTTGTTTCCCAGTCTACCGATTAAAGATTTGCTACCCTATTGCTTAGAGCAAAGTCGCACATTGGGTCGAAACGTTGTTGTGAGAGATTTTCGGCAGTGGGTAAGAGACAATTTCAGGGCTTCGATTAGGCACAGCGCTCAGTAGCGGGGAATAGGGCGTACTGAGCGATTGCAGCAATCTCAGTTAACGGACAGTAGCTGATTTAGATTGAATGCAGTCTTGAATACATTATGGATGGGGAATGCGATCGCATACTGAAGCAGTACCGTCACTAAGCTAGAATTGGGCCAGGTAGCATCTGATGGCTGGGGCTAACCTAACCCTCCGGCATCCACCCATGGCAAGTGGTTAGGCCTTTGTAATTAAGCAGTCTCTCAATCGGGATGGCAAGTCGTGCGATTTCAGGCATATGCTGCAAATTTCCCAACTTGATATTGAGCCAGGGCAATCTGTGCGGCTACGCAACGTCACCTGGCAACAGTACAAAAAGATTTTAGAGAACCTCGGGCAACATCGCGCGGCGAGGGTGGCCTACAACAATGGGAAATTAGAGATTATGATGCCCTCCATCCGCAACGAAGATGACAAGGAGATTATCAGCGACTTGATGAAGGTACTGATGGAGGAGTGCAATATCGAGTTTCGCGCCATGGGTTCAACAACGTTTGAGCGGCAGCCGGAGCTGGTAGCGATAGAGCCGGATCAGTGTTTTTACATTCAACATGAAAAGGTGATTCGCGGAAAACGCCGGATCGATCTCACGTTGGATCCGCCGCCTGATTTGATTTTAGAGATGGACAAGGGACACCATCGTCATCTTGATATCTACAAGACTTTAAAAGTGCCTGAAGTCTGGAAGTTTGGCAAGGCGGGGCTCTCGATGTATCAGCTGCAAGCGGGCAAATATGTAGACAGTGAGGAGAGTCCTCAGTTTCCAAATTTACCGATTAAAGATCTCATTCCCTATTGCTTAGAACAAAGTCGTAAGTTGGGGAGAAATGTGGTGATTAGAGATTTCCGACTGTGGGTAAGAGATAATTTTAATGGGAGTCAAGAGTAAGCGAAAGAGGTTTAAGTGCCGGGCTTCGACTACGCCCAGTACTTTGCCATAGTCTATAGCTCATCAATAAGCGCAGCATCAGCCATCCCATTCAAAAATCAGTCATCTCGCTAGCTGAACAGAGTCGTCCGCAAAATACATTCTCAGGACATAGCCACACCTTATCTCGCTGGACTACATTGAATGAGAAGTCTAATTCAGCCAAACACAGGAATAGCCCCACAAAAAGGAAGGAAGTGAGCACTAGAACAATCAATCTGTGGAAAACTAACTCCTCTAGATAGAAGAGGTGCATGTTGCCCCAAAAATTAGTAATAACAAACTGCTTTAGCCCCAAAATAGACACAGAATAACTCGCGAATACAGTCTAACAATGGCACTAGAACAATAGTGGAAACCGAATAAAGAAAAGGCCTTGCTAATTCGTCAAACCAACTATCACCAAAGAAGCTGAGCCTCCTGCAAGGTGAAGTTTACAGGTCTGCATGGGAGAGAAAATAACAAACATGCGACAACAGAAATTTTCTGTTGGGAGGAAAGATTCCACCGTTCTCATCTAAGCCAAGAACCGGCAAGTGCCCTACCGGGGAGCGCCTTAAATATCTAATCTCACCCCACTTCTTCCTTTTCTTCCATCCATTCGCCTCACAAAAACTATTATACGCCTCTCTATGATACTGACCATCTGACACACCACCACAGGCCAAATACATGCTTTTTTGCACGCTAAATCCAAACTTACCACCACTATGATTGACCCACAGCCCATCTATAACCTTCAGCGGCTCACAAGGAAAGTTCAGCAACTCTTCTGGGTCAAACCACTGCCCCTCTTCCTTACCTACCTCTGCAATCATCAGTCGGTAGGTTTCATCATCCGCCTTTTTCCACTCCCCATTTTTCAAGTAGCGCGCCAAGTCTGCATAGCGCGCATCCTGCACCTGCTCCGCCACACTGTCCAGTTCACTAAGTTCAGCTTCTGTTGCCTGCACTCTAGCTGCTTGCAACGACGCCTTCAATCCCTTATCGATCCGCTTTCGAGTCTCTTGCAAACAATCATAGGCTAAATCATTTACGCCCTGGGCCATCGCCTCACGAAT
Source organism: Cyanobacteria bacterium P01_F01_bin.53 (assembly GCA_039186165.1). Taxonomy (GTDB): domain Bacteria; phylum Cyanobacteriota; class Cyanobacteriia; order Phormidesmidales; family Phormidesmidaceae; genus Phormidesmis. The sequence continues at coordinate 5,466 of JBCDAG010000223.1, read as the reverse complement.
CAGCTCCGTCGGATTCACTAACCCCGAATATAGCAACAGCATAGGCTTCCACCAATCCTCTGTTACATGTTCATACAGAAATTCCTCCCGTACCGACTGACACGCAACATGCGCCGCCGCCAAGTATTCCTGAAAGCTCAAATGCGCAAACTCATACTCATCCTCCTGTTGCACAATCAGCTCACTCACCTCCACCACCGGCTCTAAAAAGTCGTGCGCGGTCAAGGTTTCTTCCTGCTCCGTCAAAGCCTCACTCACCAGCTCAAGGAGTTGCGTTCTCTCTACCCGCTCTAGCTTTTTCACCATCATTTCAAAGGCCACCCGCTGTAAAATCGTCTGCGCCTCGCACGCCGTCAGCAGCGTCTCCAATCTCCGCGCCCGAGGCCGGTCCCTCAGCTGAAGCTGACAAATCTCCCGATACAGCTCCACCCGGCGCTTCGGCAAATTAGCCCCCGGATAACGCCGATGAAACGTTACAATCATATTCAATAACAGCGGATTTTTCGCCAGCGCCTTCAGCTCCTGCTGCGCCTCAATCTGTTCCAACAAATCTTGAGAAAATTCCGCCGCCCGTTTCTTCACATCCGGCGTCTCCCGCCCTGCATTTGCATACTTCTCTTGGCACCCATACCACCGCGTCACAAAGTCTCGCCGCTGCACACTATCAAAATCTTTCACCCACAGGGAAGATGCCAACACCAGCCGACTCACCGCATCTTGTTCTTTATAGGCTTTGGGTCGTGAGGTAACGATAAACACTGACTCACCATACTGCCGCATCTGTTCAGTAAGCCAAGCCCCCACCGCAGGCCGCTGCGCCTTTGCAACCTCATCAAACCCATCAAACATCACCAACGCTCGGCCACTGGTGAGCACATCCCTCGCCCACTCAGCAGGTACTTCCAACTCCGCTGCCCCGGCAAGTGCAGGCACATGATGCTCAGCAATGAGCTGTGGCAAACTCGGCGGATTCTCCTGTGCCAACAACACCCGATACTTCCGCAACACCAACAAAAAAGGCACCAGCAGCGGCACCCCTTTCTCCGGCTGCGTCGTCCCTAGCCGAAAGGCAATATGCTTTAGCAGCGTCGTTTTGCCATAGCCACCCCACGCCAGAATCGCTAACTGCCGAAACGTTTTCTCCGCCTTCGCCTTCGCCAAAAAATCCCAAACGCTGTAGCTATAGACAAACTCTGACAGACTCTCCACAGGCAACGCTTTAAACCCAGGCGAACTCGCCCCCAAGTCCAGCGTCAACGGCACAAACACATCCCGCAGCAACGGCACAAAAATCCCGTCATGCTGCATCGCCCCCTCCGAGCGCAACGCCTGCACATCCGAAGCCTGACAATATAAATACTGATCTTCAAAACTAGCTGCTGTTGAAATGGCACGGCTTGTAACCAGCGGAGCATTCATATCCGCCGTTTCATTAGCCACCTTGCTCTTGCGTCTCGGATTCTCTCCCGTAATGCCCCACAGCAATCGAGCAAAGGGTTCTGGCCGCTCCCGCCGAAAATCCACCCACGTTTTTCCCTTCAAAAACAATGGTAACTTAGGTCGTTCCGGAGCCGTCTGCAACAATACCGGAATCACCGGACACCCCCGCTCTACAAATTCCTCCAAAAATGCTTCTATTTCTTGCTCCTGCCAGGGGCCTACGCCACTAGCCCCTACAAACACCGCAGCCGTTGCAATCTCTTCTATCTGCTTATATATTTCCTTCTTCCAACTCAGCCCAGGCCGCAACTCCCACTCATCCAGCCAAGGCCTCAATCCGTCAGCCTCCAATCGTTCAGCCAGCGCAATCACAGCAGGCTTATCCTCGCTGTTATGACACAGAAACACGTCAAATCGCTGCACTGCCCGTTGCTCTGGCATCCACTCAAATCCTGCTACGAAAACAATAAACTTAAAATAACTTCCAAATCCTCGCTCATTCTACCAAGCTGAAATGGAACATCCCGTCATTCCAATGTCTATCAGTCAATACGAGCTTAGCGAACATCCGCTCGGCTGGAAGACAGAATACTGGGATGGCAAAGCTCACCTCACACCCAGAGAAATGGGCGTCAAAATTTGCCTGGACCTTGCGAGCCTTTCCCCACCACCCTCACAAAATCCGCATCCTCATACCCTAATCCCGTTAGATGAGTCCTATACAGAGCAAATGATAGACGGATACTTCGCAGCATTCATTAACTCTGTCGAATTCTGCGACTGGCCCGTCAAAGCCATTCAAGACTCTGCACAGCGGGACATCGCTGGCTACTTTACAGGCAAAACAGGGGCTCCCTCCCCGGCTTCCGTCATCGCATTAGAACCAAACACTCAGAAATTAGCAGGCCTTGCAATGTTTAGGATTAAGGGCGAACGGGAAGCTCATCTCAGTTTGCTCTATGTGCGATGGCCCTTCCGCAGACAAGGCCTCGCTACCGCCATGCTTCACCACGGCATCCACCACCTTAGGCAAGCCAACTACCAACAGCTCAACAGTCGATACCATATCTGCAACGATCACAGCCGTCAGTTCTACCACAAGCTGGGCTTCAAAGATATTTTCGATCCCCATTACCTACGCATAAAAATAGGCTACTTGAGGCATGAAATATCGCGACGCGAGAAACTCAAAATGCTGGCCGGACTAGACCAACTACGCACAGAACAAGAACAACTAAAAACGCAACTAGAACAACTCAACAACGAAGGAATCTTCTTTTAATCACTCAACCAGGGACATACAACAAGCTCATCCCCCATCCAAGGCTATCCAGCCTACACCCTGCATAAAACAAAGCCTCCCAGCAAGGCTGAGAGGCTTCATTTCATTCATTCAAGTTGCGAAATACGGCTAGCCGAATCGACTAGACGTAGACGCAATCAGGAAGGCCGCATAGGTCAGCACAAAGCCAATAGTGAAATGTGCCAAACCTACCAAACGAGCCTGAACGATGGAAAGCGCAACAGGCTTATCCTTCCAGCGAACCAGGTTAGCCAAAGGCGTACGCTCATGAGCCCAAACAATGGTCTCAATGAGTTCTTGCCAATAACCACGCCAGGAGATCAAGAACATGAATCCAGTCGCCCAAACCAAGTGAGCAAACAGGAACATCCAGGACCAAACCGACAGGTTATTCATCCCGTAAGCGTTGTAACCGTTAATTAGCTGAGAAGAATTCAACCAGAGATAGTCACGGAACCAGCCCATAAGATGCGTAGAGCTCTCATTGAACTGAGCCACGTTTCCACTCCAGATAGCCAAGTGCTTCCAGTGCCAGTAGAACGTCAACCACGCAATGGTGTTGAGCATCCAGAACATAGCGAGGTAGAACGCATCCCATGCAGAAATGTCGCAAGTACCGCCACGGCCAGGGCCGTCGCAAGGGAAGCTGTAGCCAAAGTCTTTCTTGTCCGGCATGAGCTTAGAACCACGGGCATCCAACGCACCCTTGACCAAGATCAAAGTAGTGGTGTGGAGACCAAGCGCGATCGCATGGTGAACCAAGAAGTCACCAGGCCCAATCGTCAAGAACAGAGAGTTGGTACCACTGTTGATTGCATCCAACCAACCAGGCAGATAAGCACTGCCAGCACCCAACGCCAAGCTATCAGAGTTGGAAAGCAGCGTATCGAAGCCGTAAAGCGCCTTACCAGAAGCCGCTTGAACCCACTGTGCGAACACAGGCTCAACCAGAATCTGCTTCTCAGGCGTACCAAACGCAACCACTACATCGTTGTGGACGTAGAGACCGAGCGTGTGGAAACCGAGGAACAGAGATACCCAGCTGAGGTGGGAGATAATCGCTTCTTTGTGGTCGAGAATACGAGCCAAAACGTTGTTCTCATTGGCCACAGGATCGTAATCCCGGATCAAGAAGATCGCACCGTGGGCAAACGCACCCATCATGATGAAGCCAGCAATGTACTGGTGATGGGTATAGAGCGCAGCCATGGTCGTGTAGTCCTTAGCCATGAAGGCATAAGGAGGCATCGCATACATGTGCTGAGCAACCACAGAAGTGACCACACCCAAGGACGCTAACGCCAAACCAAGCTGGAAGTGCAGAGAGTTGTTCAAAGTATCGAACAAACCCTTGTGACCCGCGCCCAAACCACCTTGAGGAGGCGTATGGCCATTAAGGATCTCTTTAATGCTGTGACCGATACCGAAGTTAGTCCGGTACATGTGGCCAGCAACAATAAACAAAACCGCGATCGCCAAATGGTGATGAGCCATATCCGTCAGCCAGAGAGACTCTGTCTGAGGATGGAAACCACCGAGGAATGTCAAGATTGCGTCACCCGCACCTTGAGAGGTACCGAACACATGCTCAGCCGTATCAGGGTTTTGAGCATAAACGCCCCAGTTACCCGTGAAGAAGGGCTGCAAGCCTGCGGGGTGAGGCTTGATCGACATGAAGTTACCCCAGCCGACGTGCACACCGCGAGACTCAGGAATCGCTACGTGAACAAGGTGACCCGTCCAAGCCAAGGAACTAACACCGAACAAACCAGCCAAGTGGTGGTTTAGACGAGATTCAGCATTCTTGAACCAGGACAAGCTAGGACGGAACTTGGGCTGAAGGTGAAGCCAACCTGCAAACAGCATCAATGCTGCAAATGCTAGAAGGCCAACAGAGCCAGCGTATAGGTCGTTATTAGTGCGCATACCGATGGTGTACCACCAGTGATACACACCTGAGTAAGCAATGTTCACAGGGTTGCTAGCACCAGCCTGAGAAAAAGCATCGACTGCGGGCTGACCAAAGTGAGGGTCCCAAATCGCATGGGCGATGGGCTTCACATTGAGTGGATCATTAATCCACTGTGGAAAGTTGCCTTGCCAGGCTACGTGGAACAGGTTGCCAGAGGTCCAGAGGAAAATGATCGCCAAGTGACCGAAGTGGGAAGCAAAAATCTTTTGATAAAGATTCTCTTCCGTCATCCCGTCATGGGTTTCAAAGTCATGAGCCGTGGCAATCCCGTACCAGATCCGACGAGTCGTCGGATCCTGAGCCAAGTCTTGGCTAAATTTCGGGAATTTAGTTGCCATTATTCTTTTATTATTCCTCCCTGCTCCTTAACCTAGTGACAATATTCGAGCATGGAAGAACGCCCACGTTGTGGCGATACCTCCCAACAGGTAGTGAGCAACGCCCACTGCCCGACCTTGAGTAATGCTCAAGGCACGAGGCTGAATAGCTGGTGCTACCTTCAGCTTATTGTGCGCCCAAACGATGGACTCAATAAACTCCTGCCAGTAGCCGCGGCCACTAAACAAGAACATTAGGCTGAATGCCCAGATAAAGTGAGCCGCCAAGAACATCAAACCGTAGGCCGACAGCGCCGAGCCGTAGGAATTAATCACTTGAGTGGCTTGAGCCCAAAGGAAGTCGCGCAGCCAACCATTAATGGTCAACGCACTGGCAGCAAAGTTACCGCCTGTGATGTGGGAGACCGTTCCGT
>JBCDAG010000222.1:0-12200 GCA_039186165.1 Cyanobacteria bacterium P01_F01_bin.53 | reverse complement strand
GTATATTTTGTCAGGTGGAGCGATCGCGCCATGAGTACACAAAAGGAGAACCAGCCACAGAAGCAATCTCCTGCCTCTACATCCCCAAACACCTCCTCAGTCACCTCATCCATCAAAGAAACGGATTCCAACACCAAGGCAGAAAAAGCGCCAGCCACGCCCCTACGCTGCTTTACTGGGGCACTCACCGCTGGCACATTCTCCTTACTGGCGTATCGGCTCACCCTCTCCATTGCAACGAGCTTTGCCAATAAACCCGTCATCTCCTTGAACCCAGCAGTCGTCAATATTTCTGCCGCCGTCAGAACCTTAGTGATCGGCATGGTTGCCTTGGGTGCCTGTGTTTTCGGCATTGCCGCCTTAGGTCTGGCAGCCTTAGGCATACAGCTACTCTTTAAAAAGCAAACAACCCCTGCCCCTGAGGCAACCCCTGACAAAAGCTCATAGACACTCACACTCACATCAACGGTCTCCATAAAGGACTTCAATGCTCTCACAACGCTGAAAACCGCACTGAAAACCACAAAGTAAGGTACGCTTGCGGTGATTAAGCCCCTTCCAAATAAACGCTGAACCGCAGCAACATTTGGAGAAACGGTTCTTGGCTATGTCCATCCACACGTCTTAGTCATAGGGCCATAGGACATCAGTCCTTCGCCATCCTGTGCTGGCACCAACAACTGCTGGCAAGACAACAACAGTGCTAGCCACAAACAGAGGGACTAATCATGAATATTTTCTGGGTTAAGCCCTTTTGAACTGTAGATAGGGCCAATAGTACAGGTCTTATTGGCCTGGCGATGAAAAAGCCCCATTCAGCAGACACATCAGGCAGTAGCGAGCAAATTTTTCCATGGTACAGATTTTTATCTCAGCGGGTCACGGTGGTATAGAAAACGGCGTTCGTGACACAGGTGCACGGGTCTCAGGCACCACCGAAGCCCAGGAGATGATCGCCCTGCGAGATGCGGTCGTACCTGAGTTGCGATCGCGCGGCTATGACGTACTCTCGGTCCCCGATGACCTCAGCATGACCCAGAGCATCGACTGGATTAATGCTCGCTCCCAACCGGGTGCCGTTGCCCTGGAGATTCATGCAGCGGAATTTGGCAACCAAGCCACCCGAGGGGCCACGGTCTATTACATTTTCAATAACCGCGATCGCCGTGACCAAGCAGAGCTGATCTTGCTAAATCTCCTGAAGCAAGTTCCCGAATTGCCCAGCCGAGGCGTCCGTCCCGACACCGCCGCAGGCACAGGCCGACTCGCCTTTTGCCGCGAAACCGTGCCCCCGGCCCTGCTCACCGAAATCGCCTACTTAACCAATCCAAGCGACTTTGCCCTCCTCACCCAACGCAGGCGGAGCTTTGCGCTGGGCCTAGCCGATGGGTTAGCCGCTTGGAGCCGTGCCATTACGGGCACTAGCCCCACAGCCCCGACCCCACCTGAGCCCACTGAATTCCCGCCCATTAACATTGAAGTCAACGGTGGCCCCTATGCCGAAAAAGGCATCATCATCAGCGGCAACGCCTATATTCCCATTGACTTAGCCGATCTCCTCGGCGTCGATCTGACCCAAGACGGTGAAATTCGCCGGGTCCGCTATCGCGGCGTGGTGTACATCAAAGCCATCGACCTCAAACCCTTCAGCATCTCCATCGGCTGGGATGCACCCACCCGCACCCTTCAGCTCAAAACAGCCTCTGCACTCAGCATTTGCCCCGGCTCCATTGATTTGATCATGAGCCACGGCAACACCACCGAGCTACACCTCACCATTTTCCTCAGGGGTGAAAACGAAGCAGCCCTTGAAACCTTTCCTGACCTACCTAAAATTTATCGGGAAGAAGCCACCATTGAAGGCGTCGATTACGATATCGCCTTTTGCCAGATGTGCCTAGAAACGAACTTCTTACGCTTTCCTGGTACGGTGCGGCCCTCACAAAATAACTTTGCCAACCTCGCGGACGGGGCGGGCAATTTGGCCACATTTCCCAGCGCGCGCATTGGCGTGCGGGCACAAATTCAGCACCTCAAGGCCTATGCCAGCACCGAACCCTTAGCTCGAGAAAAGGTCGATCCCCGCTTTGATTTTGTCAGGCGTGGTGTAGCACCACTCGTTGGCCAGCTCAGCAACCTATGGGCCGCAGATCCCCAATATGGCGAAAAGATCCTGGCCCAGCTTGCCGAGCTCTATCGTGTGGCAGGCCTGCTCTAAGACCGACCGCACCCTACATTCAGCCACCTACGTTCAGGCTAAGTCAGGTCCAGGTTCAGGCACGAAAAATCCTTCACTCTATTCATCCGTGAAAGATAAATAAAGCGCTGTATGGTGAGCCGAGATATTGACTCGCCCACTGGCCCAATCATCTGGCCCAATCATGACTATGCCAGTCATTAACTTGGCTGGGATCACAGCATTGCTGACAAGCGACAAACGCCGCTTATACAGCAGCGCCTAGTGGCCAACCCACAAACTGCCACTGAGCTTATTTGGATAGGGTCTTATTTTGGCGATGGTTGGGGAACGCTGAAAAATATCTCAATGTAATTTGATGTATTTCGAGATCGTCCTCAGCGACTCCCCCTTAGCTACCACGCACCTCACCTCATCATGGCTGCACAAACTTCGGCTGCACAAACATCCGCCTTCGCAAAAAACTGGCTCCTTCGGCTTGCCTCAGCCCAGCCATCGCCAGCGTCTGAAAAAACAACAGGACAAGCGACAGGCCTCAAATGGGGCCTACGGTGTCTAGGGGGCTGTTTGCTATGGCTGGTGTTGGTCCTACCTGCCCAAGCCGCTGTAGAACTCCGCGTCGCCATCTCCCAGGGAAACGACGCCATTAGCATCGGTAGCTCGACCACTGGCATCATCCGCGATGGCAGTGGCCAAGCCCTTTACCAACTGCCCGAACTACAGGGCATTACCGTTGAAGAAGACGCCACCGAAGTAGACCTCACCAATGGTAGCGAAACCCTGGCAGAGTCCAGCGCGTTTTGGTTAGAGCCCTCTGATAATGGCTTCGTTTGGATCGGGGATAAATGGTATCGCGGTCGGGTAATGGTCACCCTCTCCGACGGCGAACTCACAGCCGTTAACTATGTGGACTTAGAAGATTATCTCTACAGCGTAGTGGGCAGCGAAATGCCCACCAGCTGGCCCCAAGCAGCGCTTCAATCCCAAGCAGTAGCGGCCCGCTCATACGCTCTCTACAAACGCGCCCGCACCCGCAATCCACTGTTCGATGTGGATGCCACGACGACCTACCAAGCCTATAAAGGTCTCCAGCAAGAACATCCCAACACCATCGCCGCAGTCGATTCTACCGAGAGCCAGGTAGTCACCCACAATGGCCAGGTGATTGAAGCAATTTTCCACTCTTCGTCTGGTGGCTACACCGAAAATGCCGGTGAAGTGTGGAGCAATGATGTTCCCTACTTGCAAGGTGTAGAAGATTTTGATCAAAGCGCACCGGTCTATCGCTGGGAAGAGATGTTTAGCCTAGAAGAATTCAGTGACAAAATCGGCGATATTGGCACCATCCACACCATTGGCGATCCCCAGCTCACGACTCGGGGGCGCGTAGCCTCCATTATCATCGAAGGAGATGAGGGTACTAAAACCTTAAGAGGCCGTGATATCCGCTCTGCGCTGCGGTTACGCAGCACCCGATTCAGCATTGAAATAGACGAGGACACAGAGCAGGTGACGATTGCAGGCTATGGATTTGGCCACGGCGTAGGCATGAGCCAGTGGGGCGCTCGCAGTTTGGCTGAGCAGGGCTGGAGCTTTGACCAAATTTTGCAGCATTACTATCAAAGTACAGTTGTTGCACAACTAGAAGGCTAAGCAACATCAACGAATAGACAAACGGATAGTTCCAAGAACAGATAACGAACAGAATCAAAGAGCATGAAGTCATCTTTTGGATTCATGCTCTCTAGGGAACAATCCTCTCTTTTCCACAGGTTGTTCTACGCCAGATTGTTCTGACTGGCTTATTTTCTAGTCACATAAAAATCTGTTCTACCTATCAATATGGCTAGCAGAACACAAGCAATTAGCTACTTGCAGATTATTGCTACTCAGTTGACAGCTACTGAGCTAGCAGTGCTAGAGATTTCTCTTTGTTCGGTGCACCTAACGGTGGGAACAAACAAGGTTTAGCAATTTCAAACCCTTGGGCGTAGTCTATATTTAAGCTCTTTACCGTCGCTAAAATCTCTGCATCAGACACACAGCCTGCAATGGTGTCGAGACACATCATATGACCGATGTTGTTAATTGACTGCAAGGTTGCCCAGGCCACTTTGTCGCGATTAATTTCTGAAATTAGGCTGCCATCTAATTTCAAATAGTCCATGGGCAAATGCTGCAAATAGACCAGCGATGAGATGCCGCTACCAAAGTTGTCTAAGGCAAAGCGGAAGCCCAAGGACTTCAGGCTATCAATCATCGCAGCGACTTGTGCAAAGTTTGCCATGACGGTAGATTCAGAGATCTCGAAACACACTTGATGTGGATCGATGTTAAAAGCAGCGATCGCATCTTCCAAAAATAGAATAAAGCTATCGTCATCTAGGGTATAACCTGACAGATTTAAGCTATACACAATCTCCGGGTTCGCAATCGATTGAATCTGTTGAAAACAGCTTTGAATCATCCACCGATCCAGCTTAGGCATCAGATCATAGCGTTCAGCCGGTGGAATAAAAGCCATCGGCAACATCAGAGACGGCTTTCGGCCCTGAGATGAAACCTGGGACTGGCCCTGAGATGAAACCTGAGATGGGTCATTATCCTGGTCATCGGCAGAACTGTTGGAGGGGCCAGTAGAGAGTCGCAACAACACCTCCCAAATCACATCGCCACCCGGCTTCAGCGGCTTCATTTCCTGGTAATACAGGCAAAATAAATCATCCTCCATCGCCGATGTAATCTGACTCACCCACTGATGATCCGCAGATAGCTGAAGTGCCCCAGCATTGTCATTGGAATACACCTGCACCTGATTTCTACCCTTATTTTTCGCCGCATAACAGGCCGCATCGGCATAGCTCAGCAGCTCATCAACGGGTACAGGCGCTGCCGGAATCGACACCAAACCAATACTCAGCCCAATCGAAAAGCCCATCCCTTTCCAACAAAATCGGAAGCGCTTAATCAAATCACACAGGTCCTGAGCTAAGCTCATCGCCTGCTCCAAGGGACAATCACAAATAATCAGGCCAAATTCATCACCGCCTAGCCGCGCCAACAAATCACTGCGCCGAATATTCGACATCAGCATGGCGGCAACCTGACGCAGCAGCTCATCGCCAGCAGCGTGGCCACAGGTGTCGTTTACGACCTTAAAGTGGTCCAAATCCAAATAGCAAAGAACATGGGACGCTGGCTGTTGATTATGACTCAGCTTCGAGAGTGCTTTCATGAACTGATCTCGATTCGCCAGACTTGTCAGGCCATCGTGGCTAGCCTCCCAGGCCAGCTGCTTATGCTCATGAATGTCTATTTGCCCACCGGCCATACGGTAAGGCTCACCCTCGCTATTCCAGAGCGCGACTCCACGGCTTAACACCCAAACATAATCACCGTAGGCACGGCGAATTCGGTACTCACAGCGAAAATCTTCACTCCGACCAGACAGATGCTCTTCGAGCGATCGCTTCAGCCCAGCCACATCTTCCGGGTGAACCCGGCTAAACCACTCATCGGGCGCATCCGATAAAATCTGCCCATCCAGGGCCAGCATCTTTTTCCAATGGGGTGAGTAGTACACGCTATTGCGCTGTAAGTCCCAATCCCAAATACCATCTTTACAGCCTTCAGCGGCCAAAGCATATCGCTCTTCGCTGCTTTTTAACTGTTGAAACGTATCAGCTAAACGCATAACAGAATGTCGTGTTTCGAGGGCGTGGTTGAAGGTAGAAGCCAGTGCCTGAGTACCGCAGCCAATGCCTTCGGCCAGAGCAACCGAAGAATCACTCGCCAATGAAATCACCGGGGCACCGGTTGCCGCCTCTAAAATCCGCATTGCAAATTGCGTCTCTTTCGTATCCGGCAACCCTTGACTCAAGAGAACAATATCAAAAGAACGCTGAGATATTTTTAACAACGCATCTTCTAACGTAGGTGCATCGCTAATGTTCACCGAGCCATATGCATCAGACGACACAACAGACTCAATCAACTCGATATCTTTTGGACTACTCCTAACAAGCAGCACGCTTAGGGCAGCATTCATAATATTTAAATTTTTAAAGGAGGATTTCAGGGAATGACGTCTCATTAATGTTCATTACTCTTGCTCCAGCAATAGCCAGGAAATAGCACTAAAAAGTAGCACCTTTTCCAACAACAGAAAATTGATCTTAGAAAGGGGACAAAATCTGTCAACACGAAAAATGCAGCAAGCAGCAGTCAGGTTACAACGATGGTTTTGCCAGCGCTACAACGATGCAAAACACGACAGCAAGTTGCTGAAAACGGGACCCTTACGCAGTTTGTTATAAAGACAAGCGGAAACTGTTGATGTTTGCGCCTGTAGACAGAACGCAACGAGGAACTCATCAAGGTAAGTTGTTAAATAAATCTAAACTTTCTAAGTAGAAAATCCAATGGTGCAACCACTCACGTAACAGAAAAAAATTTATACGCTATGTACGTAAGTAGGGATTAAATCTCTTCTAATCTTCGCCGAAAGTCGGCCTCTATCTGAGCATCACGATCGATCTCTTGTTCCAACAGATCGGTCCCGGTGTTGTAAACAGATTCCTCAGCGCGTAATACTTTTTGTGAAGCAAACTGTTGAGCAAACGCAAGTTTCTCTTGAAACGCAGGACCTAACCGATTAAGCACAGTCGCCCGCTCAGATCGCTCATCATTGCGCTGTTCAATTTTTGCATTGCGCCCCTGCATCCAGTAATAGCGAATCAGAGGGATCCCTAAAAAAGCAACACCATACCCCAACAACAACCAAAAAATAGACTGCACAAACGCCACATAACCAGCCACCATGGCCGCATTTTGCAACATATTCCACAGCACCGCTGCGCCGATCAAATTCAAAGAGCCCAGGCCAATGGCAATCATGACCTGATCAGAGGTCGCCTCTGTAAATTTGCGCTTGGTTTCCTTGAGGTAGGCACTCACTGCTGCTGAGGAGCGCTCCATTGCCGAGACCTGAAGCTCAGGGAAGTAGTACACAATATCGCCAGCAGGACTCACCTCTGGCTGCCCGTTAAATCGGGTGAGCACAGGTAGCATGTAGTCCTCAAATTCTTTCTCCCAGCCCTGACCTAAGTCATCCAAGTAAGGGGCGACTTGCTCAGCTGCGATCGCACCGCCATTGTTATTAATCACCGTACCAATGGTCTGCCACCGCCGATCTTCCAAATCAGCATTGGGATCACCATCGCCAAACAGGAACGAAAAAATCGCCTCTAAAAAGTTAAGCTTGCCGCTGTCTGTGCGCGCAGAGCTCCGACGAGAACCGCTCCGCTGCGGTGAATATCGATTGGGATAGCGCCGCCGACCGCGCCGATAATTAAAATCAAACAGATAAAAAATATTGAATGGGGAAAAGCCAAAGCCACCTCCGCCAAAGCCGCCACCTCGCCTGTCATCGCGGCCACCGCCTTGGGAGCTGGCCGCAATCATCAACGCAAAAATCGCAATAAAAATCACCGCGATCGACACCAGCAGCATAATGCCGAACGACAGGCGAACCAGATAAAACACCACCTGCCAAATTTTATTCAGCAGCTCCTCCAATCGCAGCTGCCAGTACTTATTGCGCAGCACACCCCGAAAGTTTTTAGGAAATTCGTAGGCAATCTCGCCCGCCTCTGACACCTGTAAGTGGGCCTGAGTCTCAGAAGCAAGGGCTAATAGCCCCTGCTGAGCCAGCTCTACATTAAGACCGGCCTTAGCCGCCACATCCCCTACCGTTACCCGGTACTTCAGGGACTCCACCGCCTTCATTACATCTGGATTGAGATCTATTCTTGGGTCTACTTTGGAATCCACAGCCTTTGCCTTGTATACCTGCAAAAGCCTCTCGAACGTCAGGCCTCACAGGCAGGAGTGTCTTTAGTTTTCTTAAGTATAGAAGTCAGATTTTCCAACGACAGGCCGGGCACAGGTTCGGATTTCTGCCAATGAAGCCCTCACGCCACAGCATCAACTAAAAAGCGCCGCTCATTACCGAAGCAATAAGCGGCGCTTTTTAGATTAGGAGCCTAAAGGGCTCTAGTAAACGAAGAGTCCTAGACGAAGACTTCCTGAAGGCACGCCTTCCAGCCAACCCTACATTTGAGAAGCACGGCCCAGGATCTGATCCTTAAGGCCATTCATTTCACTGGCCAACTCACTACGGTTGGAAGCTTTAAGCAGGTATCGGTAGATAAACCAACCACTGTAGATAAGACCAATAAGCTCAAACAATGGCGCTAGAACAGGTACATCATTGATGGCATCCAAAATCGCCAGGGTTAGCTTCACAGAAATGAATGCCCCGAAGATGAGGCCTAGTGCGAGCAAAGGACGCTTGTACTCACTGAAAAATTCACCAAAGTACTTAGGGAACTCACCCAGGTTATCCACAACTTGAGCCGTTACCCGCTTCACTTGCTCGACAGTGTCTGCCGTTGAAGTATCACCACTGATGCCAGAAGCTTTACTGCTCTCGGCATAGATGCTTTTATCTGTTTCTAAGTCTGTAGCCATAACGTTTTATAAGGGGGTTAACAACATTGAGCAGCAACTCCACTCCCAAGCCCAAAAGAAGTTAACAGCCATTGGCAAAAGTAACGGCAAACTCTAGAAGCTGGACAAGCCCTCAGCGTCAAACCCAATAGGCGCGTTACCTATCAAGCTATCTGCCAGTGAACCCGTCATCGCCAGCGAACACATCACTGGCAAAAGAGTAGAGCGTAATGAAGGCACTATAACGCCTCCATCTACAAGGTAACCAGCGCAAATAGACAAGATATGTTGACAAATATAAATTCATATCCCGTTCAGTCAGAGTCCTTGAGAAACCCAACGCCCCCAAAGCGATAAGTGACAGGGGTTACAAGGTAAAAATTTCTAAAAGTAAACTTTTACCGCAACGCCCAGCAACTCACAGTGAGAACGATACAAGAACCCAAACTATTTGCCCAGTCAAATCGTACTACTTTTTGTACTAATTGAGTGGTTCTTATCAAGTCTAGTAAGTCTTTGTGACATTGGCAAAGGCTTTGCGATGATTGTTACCTATCGCAGTGATAAAGCGAAATCATCAGGACCAATAGAACACTGACGCGAAAAATTGTGACGCTTTGAGGCAGGATTTCGGTAGACACTGCTCTACTACTTAGAATTAGAAGCAATATGCACAGGCCATACCTCACAGGTCATATCTCACCGCTATATCTCACTGGCCACCTAACAACCTTGGAAGGAGTCATCCCATAGAAAAGATTTTCGGCGAACTCAAAGGGCTCAAGAGTAATCAACTCAAGCAGCTTAAAAATATTTACCATCAGCGGCTACCGGTAGATAGGGTCACCACGCCTGAGTTCGCCCAGCGCCTCGCGGCCATCAGCACCGAGATAAACCAGCCCGTGTGCGCCTATATCGACCGTCGAGGCCATGTTATTCGAGTGGGCGTTGGCAGCCCTCGGCAAACCCAAATCCCCGTCTTAGAACTCCCTCGCTACGGTGCCGAAAGGCTGTGCGGCATTCGCTGTATCGCCACCCAGCTCAAAATCGAGCCCCCTAGCCACAGCGTACTCACCGCCATGGCCGTCCAGCGCCTCGATGCGATGGCCATGCTCACCCTCACGGGCGCAGGCTTTAAGAGCAAAGGCGGTGGGGCAACGGGCTACATTCGCGAAACACATTTGGCCCACTTGGTACCCCATCCTGAGGTGCAGTGGGAAGTCTCAGCCCCTCTCACCTTAGAAGAACTCGATGAACAGGACTTTTTAGACCTCGCCGAGGGCTTAGAGGAAGAATTTCGCCGGGTCTTTGTGGCCCAGCAGGTAGATAGCGATCATGAACGGGTGATCATCATCGGGCTGATGACGGACAAAATGTCGTCAGCGGCGTTTCAAAATGGGCTAGAGGAAGTGGCTCGCTTGGTAGAAACGGCGGGCGGAGATGTTTTACAGACGATGACGCAGAAGCGATCGCGCCCCCACCCCCGGACGGTCATCGGCGCAGGTAAGGTCGATGATGTGGCTCTTGCGGTGCAAACCTTAGGGGCGAACTTGATTGTGTGCGATCGCGATCTTTCACCCGCCCAAGTCCGCAACCTAGAAGCCTACGTCGGTGTGCGCGTGGTTGATCGCACCGAACTCATCCTCGATATCTTCGCCCAGCGAGCCAAATCCGGGGAAGGTAAGCTCCAAGTCGAACTTGCCCAGCTAGAGTATCAGCTCCCCCGCCTCACCGGACGCGGTAAAGCCATGTCTCGGCTCGGGGGTGGTATTGGCACCCGAGGGCCCGGTGAAACCAAGCTGGAAACCGAGCGCCGGGCCATTCAAAAACGCATTACCCGCCTTCAAAAAAACGTCACCGAGCTTCAGGCCCACCGCTCTAGGATGCGCTTGCGCCGACAAAATCAGGCCGTCCCATCCCTTGCCATCATCGGCTATACCAACGCAGGCAAATCAACCCTGCTCAATCGACTCACCGATTCAAAGGTCTACGCCGCCGACCAGCTATTTGCAACCCTAGATCCCACGACACGTCGCATTTCTATTCAGGAGCAAGCAAGTCATCAGGTCCGCTCGTTGGTCCTCACCGATACGGTCGGATTCATTCAAGATTTGCCCCCTGCGCTCATGGATGCCTTCCGCGCCACCTTAGAAGAAGTCACCGAAGCCGATGCCCTGATCCACGTTGTCGATGCTTCGCACCATGCCTGGAAAGAGCACATCCATTCTGTCATGGGCCTCCTGGGCCAAATGCCCATCGCCCCTGGCCCCATTTTGCTCGTGTTCAACAAGCTCGATGAAGCAGATACTGAGACCCTCGAACTTGCCAAAGAAGAGTATCCCCAAGCCGTATTTATCTCCGCAGCGAATAACCTTGGCATGGATACGCTCAGACAAAAAATTCTTCGACTCGTAGAGTATGCCGTTACGGCCTAAATCAATAGCCGGACTCGCCGGACTCTAATGGTATGCAACGGCTTTATCCAATGAGTCTGATTCAAACGGACGGTATTCTTCAAACGAACTTATTCAGCAGTGCTATATCCGCCAGCCGCGTCGAGGTCGCTATCCGCAGGGACTTCCTCACCATCCGCCTCAAATCCTGATAGATCAGCGAGCTTCCCCAACGGCTGCACACCCAAATATCGCTCACCGTCTATTATCCAGGTCGGGTAGGCCTCTATGCCTTCCGTCCAGCACAGCTGGGCCTGTGAGTTAAAGCCCTCTGGATCGCACTCAACGTAGGGTATTCGGTTCACACTGCCACCAAAGGCCTGCTTTTGCCTGGCACAGTGAGGGCACCAATAAGCGCCATACATTTTAGCGCCGGTTTCAGTAAGGTGATCGGCCAATCGCCCCTCATAGGCTTTGGGCAATGAACTACAGGCACACAACATCGCCACAGTGGCTAATTGCCCAGCAACAAGAAGCGCTCGCGAGTGGGTGGCCACTTGAGTTCTGGCCACCTGAGTAGATAGCCATAGACCGAACACCTTCATCCCCATACCGAAATATCACCTCACACCTGCGCATCATGCCAGTGGTTTGGACTATAACATCGGTTGCCCGAAAGCAGATGAGGGGCCTCGGTGAAACGTGTAGGGTATCCACATCCTTACGGATTCACCTAAAAGCTTTATACAGCAATACTTTCAGGTGTTTTATAATCGCCAAGCCTAACCATTAGACTATTATCCCGACACATCCGGCACAACTACACTCGGATCCGTCACGTTATCCACCGAGTAAACTTTAGGCCGTGGGTTAATGTCGCCCCTATTGATGGCGCTGAACTGCGAGTTTAAATACTCTAGAAACGTCTCCCAGTCTTCAGCTGATTTCTCTTGTGGTTCTTTGGTAAACGATTCAATTTCTTTACTCAGCACGTCTAGTAGTCCAGCTGGGCGAAAGTTTGAGATCGCAGATATCTGCGCCTGGTAGTGAATCTTCTGCAACCACTCAACGAGCGTATGCGGGTCAACGTCCTTAATGCC
>JBCDAG010000221.1:0-12230 GCA_039186165.1 Cyanobacteria bacterium P01_F01_bin.53 | reverse complement strand
GGGTGACAGGCGTGCCTTCTTAAGCCGTTTGTCTTCGTACCATTGGGCGATCGCAGGCACCCATTCTTGAAAATGGGGCCAGATCGCTTCACAAAGTTTTTGGGCCTCTAGCTGAGCGTCGGCTTTCCAGCGTAGGTCCAGTAGATGCATGAGGGAGCGCGCATTGGCTGAGAGCACCCAGTGTTGGCGAACATCAAAGGGGATCAAGCCTCGGGCGTGTTCTTCTGAGAATCCTTGGTCAATGCGAGTTTTGTAGCGATCGCATCCCTGCCGACACCAGTCAAGATCCTGCTGACGCAGGGTTTCAGTGTATTCGTACCTTTTGCCTTGGCGATCGGTATAGCGTCCTACGGGCCGCAGATAAAACACATCTTCAACGTCGGTTTTCCCTGTGGCAACGTCGAGAATGCGAGAGCCAGTGTAGCGAAAGGATTGCACATCGAAGCTGAGGCCCACTCGATGTGTTCGAATTTGCTGCATGGTGGAATGGGGGAAAAATCCACAGTTCAGAACAATTTGAGGGTGCTCTAGGGGGCCAAAGTGGCCGCGTCCGCCTTTTAGCAAGTTGCGAATCACCATTTCGCCCGCTTTTTCTTCCTCTGGCCATTCATTGCGCTGATCCCACACAAATTCTTCGGCGTAGTCTTGGTGCATGCCGGCATAGATAGTCTGCTGCGGATTAGGGGTTTTTGAAATGACTTCGACTCTGAATCGATCCATAGCAACGCTGAAAGAATGGGCAATTAATGAGTCCACATTCTCGCTGATAGTGGCACTGTTTACTGAGTTCATCCCGGAGGATTTAAGAATTACGGTTTGCTCCACTTCACGGCAAAAGCCCCCGCGCTAAACTAATAACTATTCGTAGACGAAAAATAAGGATTAACCATGGCATTTTTTGGAATGGGAATCGGTAAAAAGGATGTGATTCCGAGTGCTAAGGACGCATTGCCAGGCCGCGATAAGGAAATGCCCGTGCCCGATAAGCACTATGTGAATGGCAATGTGATCAAGGGTGACTTTCCTGCCGATATGGAAACGGCCCTGTTTGGCTTGGGTTGCTTTTGGGGCGCTGAGCGAAAGTTTTGGCAGGTTGAAGGTGTGTATAGCACTGCTGTTGGCTATGCTGCCGGTACTACGCCGAATCCCACCTACCGCGAAGTGTGTTCTGGGATGACGGGCCACAATGAAGTGGTTTTGGTGGTCTTTGATCCGAGCGTGGTGAGCTACGAAGCCTTGCTCAAAGTATTTTGGGAGAGCCATAACCCGACTCAGGGCATGCAACAGGGGAATGACAAGGGCACTCAGTATCGCTCTGGGATTTACACCTATTCTGATGCACAGCTGACAGCGGCGACGTCTTCTAAGGACATGTATCAAGGCAAGCTCAAAGAGGCTGGGTATGGGGACATTACCACTGAGATTTTGCCCGCACCTGCGTTTTACTACGCCGAAGAGTACCACCAGCAGTACCTTGCGAAAAATCCAGGTGGCTATTGCGGTCTAGGTGGTACGAATGTGTCTTGCCCCATTGGCGTCGCGGCAGCGTCCTAGTGACGTTTGCCTGCTAGAGTTCGTGCAAAAGAAAGGGCGCAGCCACACTACATGGCTGCGCCCTTTCTTTTGGAATGATCTGGCCTAGATGGCCTAGATGGATTCAGGCGACGGGTGGCTTATCCATGGCGCTTTTGGTGCCACTGCCAAGCATGGGTGATGATGTTTTCGATATCTGGGTATTTGGGAGCCCAGCCGAGAATTTGTTGGGCGCGTTCACTAGTGCCGACGAGGGTTGGAGGATCTCCGGGACGGCGATCGCACTGCACGGCCACAATTTCTTTGCCCGTAATTTGCCGAGCCGTTTCGATCACTTCCTTGACCGTAAAACCGCTGCCATTGCCCAGGTTAAAGAACGACGTTTCGCCGCCTTTGAGCAGGTACTCTAGGCCTTTGACATGGGCATCGGCTAGGTCAGAGACATGGATGTAGTCGCGGATGCAGGTGCCGTCGCGGGTTTCGTAATCGCTACCAAAGATGGAGATCGATTCGCGCTTGCCTAATGCGGTGAATAGCACCAACGGAATCAGGTGCGTTTCTGGATTGTGGTCTTCACCCAATCGACCTTCAGGGTCTGCGCCAGCGGCATTGAAATAGCGGAAGCACACAGACTGTAATCCGTAGGCAGACTGGAAGTCGAGGAGCATTTTTTCGACCATTAGCTTGCTGGTGGCGTAGGGGCTAATGGGGTTTTGGGGATGATCTTCGGGAATGGGGACGGTTTTTGGGGGGCCGTAAATGGCGCAGGTAGAGGAAAAGACGAGACGCTTGACGCCATGAGCCACCATGGCTTCTAGCAAATTCAAGGTGCCATAGACGTTGTTGCGGTAATACTTGGCTGGTTCGCTAACCGATTCACCCACGGCGATGTAGGCGGCAAAGTGGAGGACCGCTTCGATGTTGTAGGTGCTAAAGAGCTTATCGAGGAGGGGGCGATCGGTGGTGTCCCCAACGATGATGTCTGCTTTTAGGTGTGCTTCGGCCACTTCTTTATGGCCATATTCTAGGTTGTCTAGAATGATGGTTTGATAGCCTGCGGCTTCTAGGGCTAAAACTGCGTGAGAGCCGATGTAACCAGCGCCTCCTGTGACGAGTACTGCTGGTTTGTCAGAAGTTGCATTCATGAGGGTAGGGAGGAGGCAATGGCTGTAGACGGTGCTGTGATGTGCCCAAAACTAAGGTGCACACGTTTTATTTTGCACATTTCATAGATTAAGGGGCGATGGGGCGAATCTCAGTGTGATTTCTATCAGACTTGGAGAACTAAATATCAGCTAAACCCTGCCTAAACCTTATCTTTATAGTTTTTGATACGTTAGGTCTTGATAACATCAAGGACTTAGATACGTTACAGATATACTGGCTCAGAATAATTCGCTGTCGTTTGCTTGGGCGCTGAGTACGAGGTTGTCACGGTGAATGACGGTTTCTGCCCCCTTGTGTCCTAGTATCTGGGCAATGTCAGCGGTGCGGCGTCCGCAGATCTTCCTTAGGTCATCATCGCTGTAGTTCACAAGACCGCGGGCAATTTCCCGACCGTTGCGATCGCACAGTACCACCGCATCTTGCTCTGAAAATTCACCCTCTACTTCCGTAATGCCCGCTGGTAGTAACGATTTCCCCGCTGTTCGGATAGCGGCTGTTGCGCCTGCATCCAAGTAAATCCGCCCTGCGGGTATGAGGTTTCCGGCAATCCACCGCTTGCGGGCTGTGGAGTGTTTGGGCTGCGCTTCAAAGAGTGTGCCAATGGTCGCACCTTGCACGATTTTGAGAATATTTTCAGGGGTTTGGCCCTGGGTGATCACGGTGTGAATGCCTGCGGCGGTGGCGATGCGGGCGGCTTCTATTTTGGTACTCATGCCGCCGGTCCCCCAACTTGATCCCGCTGCGCCGACTTTGGCAGTCAGCTGATCGATGTGGGCCACCCGGTTGATGGGTTGCGCAGCGGGGTCTTGCCGGGGATCGGCGGAATAGAGCTGGTCGACATCGGTGAGTAAAAACAGGTAGTCGGCGGCCACTAGGCTGGCGACCATGGCGGACAGGGTATCGTTATCGCCAAACTTGAGCTCATCAACAGCGACTGTGTCATTTTCATTGACGACGGGAATAACGCCGAGCTGTAGGAGCTGGCGAAAGGTGCGGTAGCTATTTACATAACGCGATCGCTGAGCCAAATCGCTACGGGTCAGCAATACCTGCGCAATGGGCTGGGTCAGCTCGCTAAAAAAATCATCGTATACGCGCATGAGTCGCCCTTGCCCGACGGCGGCTACAGCCTGCTTTAGGGCGATAGTTTTGGGCCGTTGGGTAATGCCGAGCCGAGCGCACCCTACGCCCACCGCCCCCGAGGAGACCAAAATGATGCTGTGACCCATCTGCTGCAGTTGGCAGAGGGTTTCGACGAGGCGAGCGATGGTGGCCAGTGCCAGATAGCCGGTGTCGGGGCGGGTCAGGCTAGAGGTGCCAATTTTGATGACCAAGGTCTTTCCGGTGGTTTTACCGGTGGTTTTACCGGTGGTTTTTGCAGTCTTTTTTGAAGGGGCGTGCTGGGTCATAAAGCTGCAAAGACGGGGCTGATTAAAAGGACTATTGGCTTCCATTAAAAAGGGGCAGAGATAAATCCCTGCCCCCCTATTAAATGAAACTTAGTTAAGTTGAATTTAAAGCGAACTTTATTAAGTTCGGCCATCTATAAATGTGACCTTACTCACATTATGATCAGCAAATTAACGTTTCTAAATATCCTTTAGATTCTCTTAGTGTATTGCTTAGCCTTTTGTTACATTCGACGTCTGTCTGTCAACAACCCTTCTCTTTTAGGGCTCAGTTTTTTCAAGGTCTTGTTGTCCAGGTATGCGTGCTGGATGCGTGCAGGCATGTTGAGTGCGTGGACTTAGTGCGTGGACTTGAGGGAAACCCCTAGCTGCTTTGAAACCCAAAATTCGGCGTTGCGAAGTAGGTTTTTAGGGTCTTTGGAATTGGGCGTCAGCATGGGCTGCACCAAAATGCTGAAGAGGCCTAGGCGATTTCCCGCTAAGACATCAGTAAAGAGGCGATCGCCCACCATGGCAATGTGTTCAAAGGGCAGGCCCATTTCTACCGCAGCCGTTCGGAGTTTGCGGCGCGAGGGCTTGCCTGCACTGGCAATAAATGGCACGCCCATGCCTTCGGCGATGATGCGAATGCGCTCGTAGCCAACGTTGTTACTGACCAGTGAGAGGGGGACAAGGGTTTGGATGTCCTTGGCCCAAGCGGCGACCTCTGGATCAAGCTGCTTTTTGCCGACGGGCACGATGGTTTCATCCACATCGAGAATGAGGCCTTTGAGGTTGCATTTGCTAATGACCTCGGGGGTAAGGCCGAGGACCGATTGGCCGAGGATGACGTCGGGCTGTAATAAGTTGACCCAGCTCATAAACAGTATTTGGGGTTATTTTTAAGGTATTTGGGATTCGTTTGGATGGGTGTGTGGGTTAAAGCGATGACCTGACATGTAAGGGGCCAGTCAGGTAAGGGGCCAGTCAGGTAAAAGCCCTTTCAGGTAAGCGATTGTTAAGGTGAGTAGCCGCGCATAGTTTTTGGCTAGAGTGTTTGGCTAGGTGTTTAGCTTAGTTATCGGCTGAGTCATTGTCTTCACTGTCGTCTCTGGACGACTCCGGGCGTGAAGGCGTTTCGTCTGCATTCTTTCTGGCAGATTCAGCGTCGACGCGATCGCGAATTTTCCCTTGGGCTGATTCGTGCTCACTCAGGCTGCGGCTGAACTCATGGGTGCCGTCGTAGTTCGCTACAAAGTATAGGAATTCTGTGGGGGCAGGGTCTATGGAAGCTTCCAAACTGGCGACCCCTGGGCTTGCAATCGGGGTTGGTGTCAGCCCTGCATTGATATAAGTGTTGTAGGGATTGGGCGTTTCTACCTGGGCGTAGGTGAGCGGGTTTTCGGGGGTTTGCACAATGCCAAGACCGTACTCCACCGTTGGGTCAGAGCCGAGGGTAATGCCCTCTTCTAGTCGACGGGCAAAGACGCTGGCAATTTGATCGCGCTCGTTGGCGACCACGGCTTCTTTTTCCACGATGCTCGCCAGGGTAACCCAGTCTAAAAGGCTGTAGTCACTGGGTTGCTCATCGTAGACGGGCAGTGCAATTTGCTCGAAGCGGTTGAGCATGATGCCGACCAAGTCTTCGGCAGAAATGGCCCCGCTATCGATTTGGTAGGTATCGGGATACAGAAAACCTTCTACATGGGGAAGGTCGTCAGGTAGCCAGGGAAATTGGTCGTAAGGAATGTTCTCGGTGGCCGCTAAGAACTCGTCGGCATCGTTGATAAAACCTTGGGTTTCGAAGCGAGCGGCCATTTGCTCACGGTTCCAGCCCTCGGGAATGGTGAAGCTCAGCTGCACGACATCGCCATCCCAAATGGTGCTGGCAATTTCTTCGAGGCTTTGGGTGGGGGATAAGAGGTAGCTCCCGGCCTGAAAGCCACCGTCTGACTTGCGGGCTTTCCACCGGCTGTGCAGTTTCCAGGCTGTGGTTGAGCGAATCAGACCAGCGGCCTCTAGGTCTTGGCCGATTTGGTTGGAAGGGGTGCCTTCAGGGATTTGAACCTGCATGAAGCTATCTTCCGCACCGGCCTCTTCTGGCGATAACACCGGTGCCTTTGCCCAGCTCCACCAGGACCAGCTTTGGGTGGCAGCACCGGCAGCTAGGGCAATGAGGACAATGGAAAAGAGACGTTTTGTACCACGCATATCGAGTTATGAAACAGGTAGGAGGGGCAACCGTGTGACCGAGTTTGCGACCAAGCTCAGCTGTGATAGTGCTTGGTATGACAGAGCTACTCTTACAAACTTTAGTCCAGCACGTCAAATAGCTTGTCTTCTAGCTGCGATCGCATTTTCTGAAAATCCTCAGGATCCACCAGCTCAATGCTGCCGTCAGCGTCGCGACGGGCAAAGAATAGCAGGGGTTCCAGGGGGGTGCAAATGGTGTACTGGGTCTCTTCGTGGAAAAAGTTCGCCAG
This sequence comes from Cyanobacteria bacterium P01_F01_bin.53, assembly GCA_039186165.1. Classification (GTDB taxonomy): domain Bacteria; phylum Cyanobacteriota; class Cyanobacteriia; order Phormidesmidales; family Phormidesmidaceae; genus Phormidesmis. Next base: position 5,659 of record JBCDAG010000221.1, on the reverse strand, counting down.
CATTTGAAACTCTTCGGTGATGGCATGCTCTTCATCCTCGCTGATTTCGAGCGAGAAGCAATCTTCCTCGTCCGCTTCCGGTAGATCGCCGTCTGCGGTAAGGGTATGGGCAGAGTGTTCCAAGATTAAATCCAACTCGGCAAGCACAGCCCGTGCCGAGGGAAAGATGGCCTCGATATCGTCATCTTCAATATCCACGAGTACTTCCTCGTCGTCATCCCCCTCCTCCTCGGTGCTTTGCCAAACAAAAATCTCAATGGGCAAGTTAACGGTGAGCAACAGCAAAAACTCTGTGCCTTCGACATCTAAGCTTTTTTCGACGTAGCAGGGAAGCTTACGTCCGTCTTCATCGGTGAGGGTCACGATTGGGTAGTCGGCGGGTTCGCCAATCAACGTGGGATCGATCTCCATAGCGGCATCTCCTGAGGTGAGCGATTTGAGGGCAGTGCCCTAATGAGTAAGTGCTACTGCCTATTAGTGCAAGGACATTGAATATCTAGGGAGTTGGAAGTCTAGGGGGTTGGAAGTCTAGGGGGTTGGAAGTCTAGGGGGTGGGAAGTCTGGAAGATGGAAGTCTAGAGGGTATAAGTGCAGAAAGTGCAGAGGCGTTTATAGCGTAGAGCATCAGGGTTATTAAGTGGCGAGGGGCGTGTCTATCCTTGGCATAGGCCATTGGCTCTTGGTGTATGCCATTGGCCTATTAACCCACACTGTTAACCCACACTGTGCTGCATCGACATGTCTGTATTGACAGTGCTATATCGACATTGCCACAGGATGGTGTCAACTTGGCGGTGTTTTGGGCGGTGTTTGTAACCTTGCGCTACGAGCGTTGCTCGTCTAACCACTGCTGCAAAATGATGGCGGCGGCTTTGCGATCAATGAGGCCCTTGGTCTGTGTCCTTTCTTTCGAGGCCCCTGTACTGCGAGCCTCTTGGATCAGCTCCTTTGCGGCAAATGAGGTGAGGCGTTCATCGACAAATTCAACGGGTAGCTCTAGTGCCTTCGAAAGGCGACGGGCCATTTTTTGAATTTTTTTGGCCTGGGAGCCAATTTCTCCATCCAGGGTGTAAGGCAGCCCGACAACTAAGACCTCTACGGCTCTGGTTGTGATGAGTTCGCGTAAAGGGACCAACACGCTTTCAAAATTGGTGCGGTGAATGGTGGTGATGCCGGTGGCGATAAGTCCAGTGCGATCGCATCCTGCCACGCCAATTCGCTTGGCCCCTAAATCTAGTCCCAGTGCAGAAACCATCGTCCTTGCTAACGCTTTGACCTAATTTGCTCTAACTTCTCTAGATGTGCCAATTAACGGATTTACCAATTAACTAGCTTGCCGACTAACTGAAAGACGACTCATCGGCTTCTGTGTTGCGTTTTTTGTCGGTTTTGCCCTTTCTATTTGTTTGATGGGTGTGTTTCCCTGGCTTGCTCTCAAATTTTTTCTCAAAGGGCAGCTTGGTCATATTTTCCAACGAGAACCGGTCCCAGGCCATGCCATCCCAAGCCATGCCGTCCCTAGAGGGGCTATCTAAGGCGGGGCCATCCCAAGAAAACCGACCCGGCAAGGGACTTCCTGTTGGCTGTAACCCAGGCAATCCACCCGGTAACCCGCTGGGGAGTTTGAGCCCTTCCAAGGCGCCAGCTTTGGACTCACGAACTTTGTGCCACACCGAGCGAGACATCATAAGTGTGTGTTCAATTTCCAACGCGCCAATTTGCCGGAGATACGCCTCTCTCTCGGTTTGATAGTCCAAGGAGATAATTTGCAGTGGTTGGTTAGGAAATTTTTGAACCACCCCTGCCATTTGTGCCATCAGCTCTGGGTATAGCCAGGTATAGGCTGGGTGGACCGTCAAACGGGCAGTATGGGGAGCACTGCCGTCGCGGCAGAGCTTAATGTCGAAAAATCCAATGGCCGTTTTGCGTTGAGGCTCAAACACATAGGCCGATACCGTCTCTTTCCGGTTAGTCCAGCGGGTCATGCGCCGCTTGAAATTATCCGTAACCGTGGTTTTAAAGTCTTGAATTTGGTAGTCGAGAACCTGACGTACCAGGGGAGGGATGGCCACCGTCTCTAGTTGGTAGAGCAGCTGCGCATCAGCATTGCTGACAGGGAGTAGGTTCGGCAGGGCCGGATCGTGCTCCGAGAGGATGGCGAGTTGCTCTGGCTCGATAGACCAGTAGGTGGCACGGGCTAGGGGCTGAAAGCCATTTTGCCGATATAACGCTAGGCCAAAGTTGTCACTAACGTCGGTTTCGCTGATCCAATACTGGGCTTCACGGATATTTTCAAAGCAATGGCGTAGCAGCTGTGACCCTACATCCATACCCAAATGAAGCTTAGCAGGATTTTCCGTATGGTCGCTGTTGCTGTTGCTACTGCTGGTATTGTCTGAGGCTTCGTTGGAGACGGATCCTGACGTCTGGCTCATGCTCTGCTGGCTTGCGTTTTTGGCCAGATTCACCAGCATTCGGTCAATTTTCCAGGTGCTCAAGGTGCGATTAAAGGGCGACACCTGAATCATGCCGTGAAGACTGCCATTGGCCTCGGCGACAAAGGCTGAGAAAAGATGCTGTAGGGGATTTGGGAAGAGGGTAAGGGCTTTCAGCGGGCCGTACCAGCGGCGCATTTGCTGAATGTAATCGTCCATCTCCGGCGCTTCTGTGGCGTGGGATGCAATTTCCGTAGCACCCGCCGTCTTTAAGTGGTCCAAGTCACGGAGGTGAATGGACCGGATAAAGAGGGACTCATCGGGTGAAGGAGAGCGAGTCATAGAAGCTCCGGAGGACGAATTAACGTGCGGATGCAATATACCGCTTGGACATCTACTGTATCTAAATTGTATCCAAACGTTGTGGCTTATTGCTTGGGCCGAATCAGGACGACGGGCGTTTGCTCGTCCGCGTTACCTGCTGGGTTATCAATGAGTGCCTGGGTAATTAGGGCTTCATCACTGCCAACGGTTGATGCCAATATTTTAACTGCTTTTAAATCGTTGACGTCTACAATGGCTGCTTTTAAACCGGTTTCCTGAAAGATTTGATCGACAAGGCGTTGGGAGTGCTCTGGGCCGAGCACGATGAATTGATCAAATGGTGGCAGGGTGCCGGTAACATCGTCAATCAGGCGGGCTTGTTCTCCAGCGAGCTGGTAAAACATGCCGGGTTTGCCGAAGATTTTGGCCACTGCGCCGATGACAAAGGCAGATGCGACTTGCCAAGGCCCAGAAATGTCGATCAGGGTTTGCATGCCGCAGGCGGTGGCGAGGCTGGAGGTGGGCATGAAGTAGTAGCACAGCCTTTTCGCAATCCACCCGGGTTTGACGGTGTTGGGGTGACGTAGGCGACTTTGCATAATGGCGACGGGGGTTTCGCCAATTGTGACAATATCACCGGGTTGGGAGCAGGGGGCCACGTAGTGCTTCACAATCTCGACGGTGCTATCGAGGTTGGTGAGCAAGTGAGTGGGGATGGGCAGGACGTGGGCCACGCTATTTTCACGCCAGCTGTTGGCATCTTCGGGCTTAGGAAATCTCAGGGGGACGATAAAGTGCCCTGTTTTGGGAATGCGACCTTCGGGGCCGTAGGTAAAGTAGCTCACCTTGACCCAGAGGGATTTGATCCGACTGAGGTTGTCGCCCGTAATATCTACTTTGAGTTGGGCTTTGGTCGTTTTGCCAACTTTGACGATGTAGGCAAACCAGTAGTTGTCGGGGCGAGCGGGAAAGTCGTCGTGCTGGGGGACAAACTCAGTTTTGACATGAATGCCCTCTAAGTTCGCACTGCCCAGTAGCTCATAGTCAATGCTGACTTCAGGGATGAAAATTTCGAGGGTGCGGGTGCGGTTCGTAAAGACCGTGTCTAAGGAGAGGGCGTAGTGATTATTTTCGTAGGTGTCGAGTTTCCAATCACTGGCCGTAAGTTCTAGGTCGTTACCTGGGCGCTGGCGATATTGCCACTCAATGAATAAGTAGGCGGCGATGCCGATGAGCACCAGCAACCCCAGTAATGATCCTAAAAACGACATGCCTAACTCGCGCTCCTTATTTTTTAAAGTGATTATTCCGGAAGCTTCTTTGGTGATACATCCGGATACTTAGAACCGGATTGTAGGGGATTGTGTGTCCTTGGAGTAAACCTAACAGGCCGGAGTAAACCCAACAGGCCAGCTCAAGGCCATGCCCAAGCAGACTCCGCTCAAATTTCACAGCAAATTGAAGAGGGCATCGTCTAGCTCATAGCCCAGCATTTGGGTCATAAATTTGAGGCGTGTTCGTCCTACGCCTCCCCCGGAGGATCGCCCATCAATCCCCTGCTGTTTTAGCCAAGCATCGAGGGCGAAGACCTTGCTCATCACAAAGATTTCTAAGGCCTCGGGGTTGTAGCGAATGCCATCAATGGGGCTGAACTGGTGGGGTACTAGCATGGCTGTGTAACGGCTGAGTTCACCGGATTCCCAGTCTAGATAGAGGGGGAGCCAGGGATATTGGGTATTGAGGCGGATGAACCACAGGCGAATTTCTGGAATTTCAGATAGCTCCCTTGGATCGCTGGCTTCGCGTGGAAAGTCGATGTCAAAACTGAACTTCAGCTCGGGGTTGGCCAGCTCGGCCTGATTGTTACTGATGGGGTCGATGATCTGTTGGGCGGGGCTGAGATCTAGGGATTGGAAGTGGGCTCTCTGAAGTGCGATCGCGTGGGTCATTTCGATTAACTATTCTGCTGGGGACGCTTCAATATTGCTGAAACAGACTGTATCCTTAATTTTGCCAGCCTGCTAGCACGGGGAAGCCATTTCTCAATCGGCTGTTTGTGGGGAATAGGTTTGCGCTAGGCTAGCTTTTTCGTTTATTTTCGTTCTTCAAGTTATTTTCGTTTCCCAAGTTATTTTTGCTCTCAGTTTTTTTGCTCTCAGTCTTTTGATAGGCGATCGCCCATGGCTAATTCTTCTGACCGCGCTCCGATTAAGGTGTGCATTACCCTCGGCACTCGCCCCGAAGCGATCAAGCTAGCGCCTGTTATTCAAACCTTTCAGAAACTCCCCCAGTTTGAAACCCAAGTGGTGCTCACGGGACAACATCGGGAGATGGTCGCCCAGGTGATGGATTTATTTAACCTGACGGCTGATCACAACTTAGATATCATGCAGCCCAAGCAAACCCTGAGTGATATTACCTGTCGTAGCCTTAAGGGTTTAGAAACGCTGTTTGTGCAAAATCAGCCCGATATCGTGATTTCCCAAGGCGATACCACCACGGCATTTGCCGCAGCTTTGGCCGCGTTTTATCAGCAAATTCCAGTTGGTCACGTTGAAGCGGGGCTGCGCACCGATAATATTTTGAACCCCTTCCCAGAGGAAGCCAATCGCAGGTTGGTGTCACAAATCGCTACGCTACACTTTGCGCCGACTGCGACCTCAGTTGGCAATCTCAAGGCATCTGGGGTCACTGCCGGTATTCATCAAACGGGCAATACGGTGATTGACGCGTTGCTTACCGTGGCTGACAAATCGCCCGCTTGTGATGTGCCAGGGTTGGATTGGGATAAGCACCGAGTGATCTTATCGACGGTGCATCGGCGGGAGAATTGGGGTGCTCCTCTCAAGGATATTGCCCAAAGCTTCCTCGAGATCCTTAACCGTTTCCCCGATACCGCC
>JBCDAG010000220.1:0-12259 GCA_039186165.1 Cyanobacteria bacterium P01_F01_bin.53 | reverse complement strand
TGTCAGACTTGATACAGCCCCTAATGGCGCTGCTAAGAATGCTGCTAAGAATAATGATTCTTCCTCCCACACCAGGCTTTGTACGCAGTTCTATCGATCACAGCGATTAGCAAAATATCAACGACTCGGCCAACTGACCTAGCCCCAGAGACCTATTGGAAAAGGAGCTGGTGAAAAAGGCGCTGAAGAACGGGTGTCAGAAACAGCGTTAGCACAGACAGGCTTAGCATGGTTAGAAGGCTCTGAACAAATCCTGTATAGTGACACGCATATTCTGGTGATTTCTTTTCAAACACATCCTCGACAGCAGCTCATTAGGCCAACTCATTGAAGTCAGCTTATCCGTCGTAAAGGATATTTAGTAATCTGATTTTTATCTGACCGTATGTTTTTTGATATACTCAAGCCAATACTTTCTCCGTAATAACGCGGAGAACCTGATGCATTAGAAAGAGAGCAGCACGATGCTTGGATTTATCATCTCCTGGCTGGTGATGACCGTCACCTTCATCATTCTGACCCAGTTACCTACTGGCATTCAAGCCGATGACTTGGGCAGAGCTGGCTTTGCTGCGCTCGTTTTTGGCCTGCTTAATGGTCTTACGGGCTGGTTTATCCACAGCACTTTTATCAATGTCATCAGCCTCGGCTTTGTATTCCTTATTGGTAATACTATCCTCTTCGCACTGACGGCCTTCTTGGTTAGAGGCTTTAGGTTGCGCTGGGGGATTATGAGTGCGGTTATTGGTGGCCTGGGTACTGCCGTTATTTATGGCATACTGTTCAAAATCCTAGAAATTGCTGGCATCGTTACGCCTGTTGCTGCTTGAGTTCCCTGTTCAAATTGAATCAATCTGGGAGACTACTGCCAAGTTTCGCTGCGTCAAGGTCTCTTCAAATAGGTCTGTCTGTAGTGCCTGTTCCACGGGCCATACACCGGGTTTGGTCAGCTGCCCTGAGAGAATGAGTTGCGCGATCGCCCCTGTGCCACACCCTGCGCAAAACGCCGTGTCTTTATGGTCAAAGGTGGCCAAATACGTCGCAGGCTTACCCTCTTTTTCACCCTCGATGCATATCCGCATAGCGATCCCCACACCTGTGCGAGGGTCTGTCACCTGCGTCATGCGATAGCTAATGTGCGATAGCGATTCAATGAGCTGCGAATTTTTTAGCCAAGCCTTTGGTAGGCGGGCCATCAGCCACGTGAGGCGATTGTAGTAGTCCGGCACAGAGCCAAACTTAGTCACGATGGTTTTCACTTGTGGGAAGGTATCGGCCACCGTCAAGGCCTCAACGGTGTTGAACCAATACACGCCGCCCTTGCCATAGCGCGGAAACTCAATCACCTCGCGCTGTGAGTAAGGCTCAATCGCTCGCCAGCGCCCTTTGAGCTTTGACATAAAGGGCGTTTGCAATTCTATAAATGTGGTGCGCATGACCGTGACCCCAGCGCCACCGGAGCCTGCCACTAAGTAGCTCAGATGAACTGATTCAGCGGTGTCTAACTGCTCGATGCCCTGTCGCACCATGCTCCCTGAAATTCCTGGGAAAATGCCCGTGCTAAGCACTGCGGTAACCTCGGCCTCCTGGGCCTGTTGCCGGTAGGTCAGGGCATGGTTCACATAGTCAGGACTATCAGCGACATCTAGGTAAGGTTTGCCCTGGTTGATGCAGGCTAGGAGGACTTGGTGATTGCGGCTGCGGAAGGGACCAGCACAATGAATGATGAGATCATGTTGGGCGATCTCATCAATTACAGCCTGTTCATCAGCCAGATCCAATGCCTGATACCGCTGGCGAGTAGTTAACTCGTTAGCCAGTTTAGTGGGTGCCGCTGCCCGCCGACCCGTCAGGGTGACCTGGGCAGCGGTGTGCTGTAAAACATCAGCAGCCACCGCACGGCCAATCCGTCCGCTACCGCCAATTACTAGCACCGTTTGAGTCATTGAAAATCCCTATGCTGTTAGTAATAAGGAGCAGCTTATAGTCCTAGATCTGCCAGAATGTCAGTTGCGTGGGTATCGGTTTTGATGTTGCCGTCGTACACCTTAATGATTTTGCCAGCACCATCGATGACAAATGTTACACGCTTAGAATAGCCACCGCCATCGACATCATAGGCGTTAGAAATAGTGCCATCGGTATCTACCACCAATGGAAAAGGTAGGGAAAACTTATCCTTAAACGCCTTGTGAGAAGTCTCATCATCACGGCTTACGCCTAAAACAACAATATCTTTGCCGCCATAGGCCTCATAGGAATCACGGAAGCTGCAAGCTTCTTTGGTGCAGCCTGGCGTATCATCCTTAGGATAAAAATAAAGAACAACGGTTTTGCTAGAAAAATCTGTCAGGGAGACGTCATTGCCTTGGTCATCTTTAGACGTAAAATTAGGGGCGCTGGTGCCTTCTGCAATCGTCATCGGGGCTCTCCTGTAAGTGTTATGGGTGTAAGTGATTCTACCAAGCCCAAGTCCACAAGTGTCACATTCTATTCCTTTAGTTAGATTCTCACCCTCTAAAAAGGAATTATGAAAGGGCAAGAAACACTAAACCGATAAGCACATCCCCTTCCCGTTATCTCTTCTTTTGTCCACCCGTTGCCATGGAGCTTGAAACCCATCGCCTTATCCTCCGCGACTGGCATCCCAGCCAGGATGCTCGGCACGCTCTGGATATTTATGGTGATGCTCGGGTTATGGCTTGGATAGATGAGGGTGCTAAAGACACCTCCATTCGGCAGCTCCAAGGACGCCTACAGCGTTTTCTAGATATTGCTGATAGGGGTAGTAATGGCACCCGCAGTTGGGCTGTAGAACAAAAGGATATTGGCCGGGTTATTGGAAACGTTATTCTGGCCGACTTACCTGACATTAAGGACGTACGTAGCGACCAAGCTGACGCTATGCCTAAAACGGTTGATCCAGAGGGCATGTCCACGGAATTTGTGGAAATTGGCTGGCACTTTCGCCCGGCAAGCTGGGGTTATGGCTATGCCACGGAAGCTGCCCTTAGCATTGCTCAGTACGCGTTTGAAACGCTGCACTTACCCATACTGCTCGCGGTTACCGACCCTCAGAATAGACGTTCTGCAGGGGTTATGCAGCGATTGGGAATGCGCTATGGCGGTACGACCACCCGCTATTACGGAGGAAAAGAGCTGTTTCTCTATAATCTCAATGCAAAAGATCTGGCTGCTGCGCAAGCAAAATGGCATGCTGAACTTGCCTTTTTAAAGGCCTTAGATGCGATAGAACAACAAGCCTAATGGCGGGCTTATGGAATGAAACTAGTCTCATGATGTTGAGGGCATAGTAGGTTGCTCGGTCATTCTCTGAACTGGCCTATCAGCATCCACGGGTCTATTAGCGTCCATTGCCAATCAAGATAAACGCCGCCCAAGCGTGGGGATTGTTGTAAGAATCGCTGTTTATCATGGCGGTTTGCGCTGTTTGGAGTGCTTGTGCTTTGCTCTGGCCATTGCTGAGTGCCCTGTAAAACTGGGTCATCAGTGCGGCAGTTGAGGTGTCATCTACGGCCCACAAGGAGGCGATCGCACTAGCTGCTCCCGTCTGATGTATCTGATACCCCAAACCCAAAATCTCTTTTCCTTCTCCCTCAAAGCTGCTCCCTGTCTCACAGGCGCTGAGTACCACTAAGTCCACGGTTGGTAACGTCCACGATTGAATATCTCGCATATTCACCGTACCCCCATCACCAAACAGAACAAAAGACTCTTCGGGTTGCCCAGAGACAAACTTGGCATGAGTCGCCAAATGAACAATTCGATGATCACCGACGGCCTCTAAAATCGCTTCAGAGGTAAACTCATTGTTGAACAGTGCCATAGAATCAGGCACGGCTTCCTGTAAATTATCAACCTCTTGCTGTGCCCCGTTCAGGCCGCTAAAGGGGAATGACTGGGAGCCGATTTGTACTTCATGGGTGATCTTGTTATCGGTAAACGCGCCAGCCACTACGCTCAAACCCGATGAATTTCGTTCTGCTAGGTCATCTACGGTGGTGGCTGTGATGTTGTGGGACTGATACTTTGCGGCTAGCCACTGCTCGCCATTATGCAAGGCTGCTAGGGGCACATAGCGCAGTACTCCATCGGGTAAATAAATGATGTTCTCTACTTCATGGAGTGCTAATGTCTCATCTATCGGGCGAATCAGCCAGTCGTACAGTGTCTGCGCAGGTGGCTTTGAATCGATCGGTTTACTTTTGAGCTTTTTCTGAAGCTCCCCTACGGTATTGCTGATGTCTGTTTTTGAGACATCTGTCGAAAAGCTCTCCACCACACCATCTGGCGTGATTAACAAAATCTCTAATCGATCATCTAAAATCAGTGGATAGAGAACCGCTGTTTTCACAGGCTGATCGTTCAACACACTCTGGAGGCCATTGACAGCTTCTAAGTCGAAGGGGATATTCTCTCCAGTCTCTGAAGGGTCACTCAAAGCTCTAGCGGCCGAATGTGCCATAAATTCTGCTAAGGAAGTTTCTGCTGGAAGCTCGTTTAAAACCCTTAACAGATCGTCTTCTGAAGGAGTATTAAACCGCTCTGCACCTGTGGATTCTTCACTTTGGCCATCGCGTAAATAAGCTTTGATTTCTTGTAGTTTAAGCAACTCTAGTATCTGCACAGCCTCCGCTTCACGGCCTTGCTGCAATAGCAAATCAGCGGTTCTTCGATAATAGTCTTCAATGGTAAGCGCATAGCGCTGCTGCATTTCATCAGAGAGCTTTTGCAAATCCTGCCGAATGGTTTCGATTTTTGCGATCGCCTGCTTATAAAAGAAAATGGCCAAGTCAGGCTGATCCTGCGATTCCATCAACCCACCTAAATTCAGCAGGACATCAATTTGAATGGGTTTGTCATCTGTTGTTTGACTTAACCTTAGTGCTTGAAAATATTGAGCCCATGCCTGCTCAAAGTCTTCAGAGTCTTGAAACAACGAGCCTAAACTATCCAACAAATAGGCCCTTTCAATCGGATCATCTTGCATTGCTAATAAATCAAATCCTTTATCAAAGGCTTCTTTGGCAGCCGTTGGATTTTGCTGCTTTAAATAGGCGACTCCTAGATTATTTAAGGCACGAATTTCTCGGAGATTGTTGTTGTCACGATGAAAAAGCTCTACAGCCACTTGATAATTTGAGATGGCCTGATCGTACTCTTTCTGAAGATCTAAGAGCCAACCAAGACTAAAAACAACACTGCCCTTTAAGTCCAAATCTTCTATCTGAGTGCTTAGGGCCAAAGCCTGCTTGAGCGTTTCCTCAGCCTCAGTGTATTGACCAAGACGGGTCTCTATTCCGCCAATGTTGTGCAGCTGATATACCTGACGTGTGAGCTGGTATAGCTGCTCTTCTGAAGATGCTGACAAGTCACTGTCAATAACAGCTCGTTGATAGTAGCCTAATGCAGTTGCAAAATTTCCTAGGCTATCGTGTACTAAGCCTAAAGTGCCATTCAAATAGAGCAGTATATTGGCATAGTCAGACTCAGCAGGTCGATCGGGATCATACGAGGGATCGTTCTCTACAGAAAGCGCTTCAAATATGCTGAGTGCGGCTTCTAGTTCGGGTAAGGCTTTGTCAAAAGCTTGTAACCCAACATAGGAACTCCCTAACCCTCGCAACGCCTCTCCCTGGGTTTCGGGTGATATCAATGCCTGAGCCTCAATCTGCGTTAGCACCTGTCGATAGGTTGCAGCGGCTGTTTCAAAATCGTCAGCGGCTTCTTGATCATAAGCAACATCTAGTAGTTGGGAGATTTCATCTTCACTACTACCCTCGGACTGGTTCAAGTGTATTGCCGTAGACTCGACTGACAGATGTCCTGTTAAGTCTCTGGAAGGCGCGCCAATGGCCCTCTTGGAAATAGAGGCCGCTGAAATAGAGGCCGCTGATACTGGTGTTCCCAAAGCTACTAAAGGTAAGGCAAAGGTCGGCAGAGCAAAGGCGGCAGCAGTTAGTACACGAAACATTAGTCAACTCAACCATTTGGCAGGTGCGTTCTATTCTGTCAGTGTAGCGACGAGGTGTTATTCGCCTACTTTTTTTTGCGGAAAGGAAACCAAAGTGGAGGAGAGCCACCGCTAGCCTTGTTAGATGGCGAGTTAGACGGCAACTGTGCAAAGCCTAGAATAGACGCAGACTTCGGCAAGACTTTCTGCTCGGTATGCTCTGAAGTAGACGGGGCTGCCTCATGCACAGTTGCCGTTAATGTCTTATTCAGTAATCGAGTGAGTAAGGCATTAGCGGAATTACGAATGGTCATTTATCTAATCCTGCGAAACAACATTTTTGTAAACGTTCGAAAGCAAAAGATCCGAAAACAAAAGATCCGAAAACAAAAGGTCCGAAAGCATTAGACATTGGCAATTATGACTACTTTCGCCACCGAGCCCACCAAGGCCTGGATGCCCCACCAGAACGAGTGGAGACATCGCTTTCATCTGGGAACAGCTCTGTTGCCCAGTGATTGGCCTGGCTTATGACCTCTTCTGCCTGAACAAGATCGATACTCCGCTTAATCTCTGCTAGCAGTAGCGCATTTGCACGGCAATCACCCTGGCACTTTGCCCCACTAATTAACTTTTCTGCCTGCTGATAGCCTGTCAGGGCATTTTCATAGTCACCTTGAAAGGCCTTGAGTTGGGCCAAGTTATAGGTGGCGCGAGCCTGTAGCCACAAATCCCCTAGCTGCTCACCTAAGGTCAGTGCGTGGTTAAAATCGGATTTTGCACTGGATTTAGGGCCTCCTGGGACAAAAGAAGTCACCGGAGACACATGTGCTCGGACCTCACCCAGCAGTAAATGGGCCTGCGCAACCTGCTGGGAAACTTCATTTGCCTGTTTAAAAGCCTGGGTCGCTGCTGCATAGTGAGTTTTCGCATCTGCGTGGCGGGTTAACCCATCGTGAAGCTTACCGATTTCATAGTTTAAGGACCCTAGCTCACCATAGTTAAGTGCCTTCTGCTGTGAGGCTTGAATTAATCGCTCGCCGTAGTTTCTCAGACAGTTATTGGCAATGCTTACCGCTGCTTTATCCGTGCGTGGATCGATAACAACGAGGGGGCCTTCAAAAGTAAGTATTTCAGTTCTCATGATGCTGCATCCTGATGGGACGGTTAAAGGTCTAAGGCTAAAGGCGTAATGCGCGCCAGGACTTTTTAAAAGAGCTAGGCGTATAACCTGGCATATAACCTATGGAGTGATTGTGAAAAGGAAGCTCTATGCTGACTAGTACCTGTGGGGGTACTCCTTCCCTGCCGTTTCAGCGAGGTCCTTTCTGCCGTGAACTTGGTAATCAGTTTTCAATATCAGGTGGTGATGCAATGGATAACTAGACCAGAACTCCATCTGTCACCGTTTCATCATGCAAAAGTCGGCTGTATTCCTGATTATTTTTAATAGGGCGTGCTGGGCCAGAACACTTACTGTCACGCTGCTAGCTAGGTTTGTCCCAATATTTTTTGCACCTTTTGCAGAACTTTAGTGTTTGTGTCTGATAGGTCATTAAGCGTACAGTTCCATAAGGAGGGCAAATGGGTGTATCAGTTAGTCAAAGCACCTCGCTTGATTGTATGAATGGTCCAAAAGATCAGGGCAGTAACGAGCAATCTGATGACCCCATCAGGCGGCTCATTCAAGAGACCTGCGGGCACCCCACGGGTAGCCCACCTCGCCAAAGGGGCCTCACCAAAATCATTCGCGCCGTTGGCCCAAAGCTTTGGCGCACCCAAGATGCCTACTATGGCGATGCCCTTCAGCAAACCTGGATATACTTTTGCCGGAACCTGTGCGAGGCGACGACCGGCAGAGCCTACGATCCGGAAGTAGCCAGCCCCGTCACCTGGCTTAACGCTTATCTCAAGCGTCGTCTGCAAGATTTTCAAATCGCTGAAAACCGTAAGCGAGCCACGACCATATCCCAAACTAGTTACAGTGGTGGTGAAGACGGTCCCCTAGATCCCATTGATAGACTTGCGGCCCAGCCCGATATTCCCCCTTGGCTTGAGCAGGTGCGAGCTTGGGCCGAAGCTGACCCCGATGGCACGTTAGCGGCCACCCATGTCAGCAAACACCCAACCGTCACGGCCCAGCAGTTAATCTTGCGGCGACTCCCTCCCGAAACGCCTTGGAAAGTTCTTTCAGCAGACTATGGCATTTCTGTCGGTACCCTCAGTAGCTTTTACCAGCGTCAGTGCCTCAAAAGGCTACGGGCTTTTGGCAAAACCGAAGGGTATTTGTAGAAGACTCTCTTTAGTAGAAGCGGTTAGTGGAAGCTGATGCGAAAAACTCACTTCCCAACATCTTCTCCTTTCTATTGCATAACAGGTATCTAGTTCCAGTTCATAGACCCACATTCACTAGGACTGCAACCGTCATCTCGTTCTTAAGTTCATTCAATCATTTAGTTACACACACGGAGTTAGAAGTATGCTCATGCAACGTTCTCACCATATTGGTATCACTTTGCCCATTACGACAGCGGCCAAGCGTATTGCCCAACAATTTGCCGATCAGTGTCCCTTTCAAGAAAAGGTAGGGCAAATCAAGCGCAATACTTTGGCGGTCTCTGCCGTTAACGACTATTTAAAGCTGATGGAGATTCCGACTAGCGTTGCCGAAAGTGATAGCTGGAGCCCCATGATGCAAATGATGGGCGATGTGGCTGATCTGAAAGTGCCCGGTGTCGGTACGCTTTCTTGTCGGCCCGTGAGTGTGACGGATGAAGCCTGCACGGTGCCCCCCGAAGACTGGAGTGACCGGGCCGGTTATATTGCGATCGCCCTTGATGAAGAGATGAGCCAAGCGACCCTGATTGGTTTTCTAGAAACCGTAGGCGAACAAGAACAGATTGCCCTATCTGAATTCGCGCCCATAGAAGCTTTGATCGATCAAGTGCATGCACTACAAGCCGCGAATCAAGCTGCCAGCCAGCCAGCCAGCCTAGCTTCCTTGGCCCAGACGGCTCGCACTATGACGAGCACGATGACGACACAAATCTCTGAGTGGATAGAAGGGGGCATTACGGCAACCTGGGAATCCGCTGATGCGCTGATTAATCCAGCTGATATGAGCTTTGCCTTTCGGACCACTGCCGAACTCAGCCGTCAGGATAACGCCGTTGATATCAGCCGTGCCAAGCTCATCGACTTGGGTCTTCAGCTCGGACAGTCTGTTCAAGTTGCCCTGGTGGTTCATGTGACTCAACATGTCAGTGACGATGACACCATGCCTGATTCTTCTGATATCGTGCTCCAAATCCGTCCCTTTGGAGAGTCTGCCTATTTGCCTGAAGGGCTTTCTTTGACCTTGCTAGATGAAGACAATACCCTGCTTAAGAGTGCAACCTCTCGCTCGATTGATAACTATATTCAGATTCGGCTCAGCGGCGAGTCTGGAGAAACCTTTGGGGTTCAAGTGACGATAAACGATGCTACTTTCGCAGAAAAGTTTGTTATCTAGAAGACAATCGCTATCATGGGTTATCCGTGTTTGGTTGTTAGGTTGAACCTCTTGTGAACAAGCGCATTGTCATTAAAATTGGACCTGGAAGCATCGATACAGGCTACGCTGCTGCCGTCCAAATTGGTGATGAAGGTACGCCGCCGCAAGTGGAAACCCAGGCCACGTTGTCACCCGCCCCTGATTTACCTCAGCTATATCAGCGTTGGAGAGAAGCTTACTTGCAGTTGGGCGCTAACTATCGCATTAAGGCCCATGACGGTGTTTCTAATGTTTCAACGGTTGCTGATATTGAATCTTGCCGCTCTCTGAGTCGTCAGTTGCGCGATCGCACTCACCAGTGGCTTAATGGAGAAGTTTTCCGTCCCATTCGTGAAAAGCTGCTTGAGCAGCTCAGCCCCCAAGACCATGCCCGCATCCTGCTTCAAACCAAGGATCCCTTACTTCAGCGTCTTCCCTGGTATGAACTAGAGTTTTTTCAGCGCTACCGTCAAGCCGAAGTAGGCGTGTGTGCGCCCAATTACCAACAGGTAAGCTACCCAGGCACCCGCTCGGACAAAGTCCGTATTCTGGCCGTGCTGGGCAATGCTACCAACCTAAATACCCAAGTCGATCAGTCACTGCTCAATAATCTTGAAGCAGATATTCACTTCCTCAAAGAACCCAGTCGAGAAACGTTCAATCGCTCTTTGTGGGATGCCAAAGGCTGGGATATTTTGTTCTTTGCTGGCCATAGCAGCAGCCAGCCCAGCTGTAGCCGTGAAGGCCCTGAAAGCCCTGAACAACAAGAGGGCAGCGGCGAAATCCTGCTCAATGCCACCGATAAGCTCACCATTCCCCAGCTAAAACACGCCCTCAAAAAAGCCATTGACCGAGGGCTCAATACCGCCATTTTCAACTCCTGTGATGGCCTTGGCCTCGCCGCTGACTTGGCCGACCTACACATTCCCCAAGTGCTGGTCATGCGGGAGCCCGTGCCCGATCAAATTGCCCATGCGTTCCTTCAGGGCTTCCTAGACTCCTTTTCCTCAGGAACCCCTTTTTACCTGGCTGTTCGCGAGGCCCGTGAACAGCTCCAGGGCCTAGAAGCGCAATTCCCCTGTGCAACCTGGCTGCCAGTCATTGTTCAAAACTTGGCTGAGGTGCCGCCTACTTGGCAGACTCTTCAGGGAAAACCCTCTGCTGACTCAGCTTTGCCCCGCGACCTGGCTGTAGTCCCTCACGAGGCTTCTGCGCAGTGGCTGCCGACGCTCAAGCACCGTCTTAAACTTGGCTTAGCCTGTGGCATCGTTGTTGCTACCGCTGTGCTTGCTATTCGTCAGTTGGGTTTCCTCGAAAAAACAGAAGTCACAGCCTACGATCATCTCCTCAAAATTCGTCCAACAGAGCCTGTAGACAGCCGGTTATTGATTATCACTAATACTGATGCGGATGTGGCAAAGTACCCCGAAGCAACAGGGAGATCGATGTCGGATGATACTTTGTTGGCTTTACTTAACAAGCTCAAACCGTTAGCCCCCAAGGTTATTGGGCTTGACATTTATCGCTCTCACGCTGCAGAAAGCTCGGCATTAGAACAACAGATTACATCCACCGATAATTTATTGTTTATTTGTAAATCTGCTGATTACACTACCGATACCCCTGCAGAGCCGCCCCCGCCAGAACTTGGCGATCCTTCTGCGCGGTTAGGGGCTAGCGATTTTGTTTACAACGGTGAACCGGGTGGTAAGTTGCGCCGCCATCTAATGGTAATAGAACCGTCCGTAGGTTCTCCTTGTCAGGTACAGGCCACTTTTAGTTCCGCGATTGCGCTCAGGTATGCGAAAACTATTGAAGATTGGCCCATTAATGAGAGAATCCCTCCTGAAGAAAGCAATAACTACTTCGGTCAGGCACGGTTGCCTTGGATTACGACATCTTCCTGGGGGGGATATCACGATGTGGACACTCAGGGCTATCAAATCTTACTCAACTACCGCATCCTCAAAGATCCTGCACAAACCAACTGTGGTGATGTCAAAGAGACACCAGCCGACTGTATGACAGTCTCTGCATTTTTAGAAACAGACCCATCCCAACTACAAAGCCTGATTGAGGATCGGATTGTTCTTATTGGTACAACAGCTCTCGAATTTACTAAGGATCGTTGGTTAACCCCCTATACCGAAACCCCTAATGCAGAAGGTAAGACGCCTGGTGTCTTTCTTCAGGCGCAAATGATCAGTCAGCTACTAAGCGCAGCCTTAGAGAATCGCTTATTGCTTACCATCTGGCCTGACTGGGTAGAAATGATGTGGATTGTGGGCTGGGCACTACTGGGTGGGCTGATCAGTGTTTATGCTCGTGGCTCTGTAAAGCTGTGGCTATGGCTGCTCGTGGGTGAAGGACTGTTGCTATTGGCGTGCTGGCTGTGGCTAGTGGAGGCGGGTGTTTGGGTGCCTTGGGTGCCGAGTGTGATCGCTCTTCCCGCTGCCGCGTTATCTACCACTGCGACGACCCAGGCCAAGACGAAGCTCACGCCGTTCTCTCTCAATGCTTCTTCAAAGAAGAGACTTTAGCCGAAGAGATTTTAGCCGAAGCGACCTTAGCCCTTAAGAATTAGCCAAAGGATAAAATCTAAAGAGACTATAAATACTGGAGTCTGGCAAATTTTAGCGCCCAAAGGCACTCCCCAGACTGTTTTGTAGCTGCGAAAAGCAGCTGGAAGCTGTTCTGAGCTGGTTAGTTCAGAACAATCAACTCAGTAACCGATAGACTCTCTACATCTAAGC
>JBCDAG010000219.1:0-12285 GCA_039186165.1 Cyanobacteria bacterium P01_F01_bin.53 | reverse complement strand
CCGTCGCCAAGAGCTACTATCACCGAGGCTGCGCGCGCTGTAGCCTCAAACAATACGCCCAGGCAATCGCAGACTTTACCCAGGTCATCCGCCACAATGCCAAAGCTGGTCAGACCGCTCAAGAGGGCGATGCATCCCTATCAGATGAGCAGACAGATAGTCGGACAGATGGGCAGGTGCTCGACTCGTTTAAGCGCATAGAAACCTATATCCACCGAGGGAATGCCCACCGTCACTTGGGCAACCATGCCGAAGCCCTTGCCGATCTTACCCAGGGTGTAGAGCGCTCCGGTGGCTCTGCCCAAAGCTATGGTTGCCGGGGTCTGCTGCGGCTGGATATGGAAGACTTTGCGGGCGCGATCGCTGATTTTGACCGTACCCTTGCGATGCACCCAACCTTTGCCCAAGGCTACCTGTGGCGAGGCTTTGCTTGGTTACGCAGCGAGCAGCCAAGCCTGGCAATGACCGATCTCACCCGTGCCATCGAAGCGATTCCTTCCTGCGCAGAAGCTTACAACCACCGAGGTGTGGCCTACTTTTACCTGAATGAGTTTCAAGCGGCCCTGGCTGACTTTGACCGAGCTATTCGGCTCGATTGGCAGTTTATCGAGGCCTATAACAATCGCGGCAACTTGCGCTATCTGGTGGGCGATCGCGCTGCTGCTGCGGTCGATTTTGATACGGCTATTTCTCTAGCCACTTCCCTAGGCCAAAGTGCATCCGCCGAACTGCACTTCAATCGTGCCGCCGCCCTTTGCGCAACCCAAGAAGTCGCCGATATTGCCGCTGACTATGACCATACCGTGGGCCTCTCCGGAAATACTGCTGCCTTCTATCGGCATCGCGCAAAAATCCGTGCCGAGCAAGGACATCTCTCGGCGGCAATTTCGGACTATACGGCGGCTATTGAAATTTCGCCCAATGCCTTTGCCCATTACCATCGCGGGCGAGCGCTGGCCAGCTTGGGAGATTGGGATGAGGCGTTGGCGGATTTTGATGGTGCGATCGCGCTGTCACCAGACTATGCATTGCCCTATTGCGATCGCGCCCAACTCCGCTTCAAACTCAACGACTTAGAAGGTGCACTCGCTGATGCGAATCAAGCCTTAGTACTCAAGGCACCTCACCGCAAAGAAATCTTTACGAATCGCTGTTTGACCCAGTTTGCGTTGGGGCAGCCTCAAAAAGCGATGGAAGACTTTAATAAGCTGATGGATTTAGCTCTTGCCAGTGCTGACTCTAGTTCCGCAGTTTGACGCTTTCCTCGTGTCCTCCTTTAGTCATCTTCCCAAACCTCAAAAGCATCCACGTCAATAGAATCCAACCTATCTTGATCGGTGGGGCGCTTAAATTTATCAAAGGCTTTGCCTAGTGAGCGACCTAACGGGTTGTTCTCGATGCGTTCGCTCACCTTTTTGCCTAGTGGGCTATCAAGCTGATGCTGCGCCTGCTCTCGTGCTTTTTCTTGCGCTTTTCTCAACTGCGCCTGCATTTGATGTTTGACTTGCTCTGTCTTCTCTTGCAGTTGCTCAGTAATATCAGGCAGTGAATCTGCCTCAACCCAGTCTTGGTGAGAAAGCTGTTCATCGGTAAATTGCTTTGCCCGTTGCCTTACCTGCTGAGTCACCTTCCCCGCTAATGATTGGCCTTGCTGCAACAGCTCACCAAAGTCCGTGGGGATTTCGGGAAGCCTTTCCGGCTTCCAATCAGTCCGTGGCTTACTCACACTTTGAACCGGGTTAATGATTAGCGGCTGTGCATAAGCTTGCGATCGCTGAGCATCTTCTTCCGCTATCATCATGCGCTTGCGTCCAGCGCTGATGATAGCGCTGGGTTCAATGACATACACCGTGGTAGGTGCTTCTGGTGTGGGTGTGTTAGAGGCACCGTCTGTTTGATCCGCGTCTTTAGCTGAGTTATCCGAAACAGATGTGTCAGTCTCTGCGTCCGAAGAGGATAAGTTGTCAGATGGGCTGTAGTGGAGTGCGAATAAATACTGCTCGACCTTGCCAGTTTCCGCATTTAGGCAGAGGTCTACAATTTTGCCGATATGGTCGCCGCCATCGGTCCACACTTCTAGCCCAGTCATATTTTGCGCGGCGGCAAGTGCAGTGTCTGTCTCTATCTCTTGTGTTTTTATAACGAGGCTATCTCGACCAATCTTGACGAGCTGCGACCAGCTAAGAGATTGCTTTTGGGCGATTAGTCCAGGGGCTTTGTAGCTGAGGCCTACGGTATGCGACTGCTTCACGTCTACCAGCAAATGGTCTACCACACCCATTTCTTCCGTGGTTTCATAGGCCATAATGCTGCGACCTATTAGCTCACCCTGGCGAATAATGGTTGCGTCCACGTCACTCATCCCCTTGCTGCCCTCTGCTGAATCATGATCTACAGACCACTCTCTTCTGTTTTACTTGATTTAACACCATTCGTGGTTTGATGCTTCTTGATGTAATGCTGTGTTTGCAAACTTCACCACCCAGAAAATAACGCTGGGGGATATACATCTCCACACGCGCATTGGTGGGAGCGGTCCCCCTCTTTTGCTGCTCCACGGCTACCCGCAAACCCATGTGATGTGGCATAAAGTGGCTCCCACCCTGGCTCAACACTTCACCATTATTTGTCCAGATCTTCGTGGCTACGGCGATAGCAGCGCTCCGCCGTCAGATTTGTCGCACGTAATCTATTCCAAACGCACCGTCGCTCAAGACCTGATTGAGCTAATGGCCAAACTTGGGTTTGAGGCCTTTATGGCCGCTGGTCATGATCGCGGTGGACGTGTCCTACACCGTCTTCTGCTAGATCATCCCCAATGCGTTAGTCGCGCCGCCGTGTTAGATATCGTCCCAACCCGCCACATTTTTAAAACCATCGATCAGCAGATGGCCACCATCTACGAGCACTGGTTTTTCCTCATTCAACCTGACGGCTTTCCTGAAAAGCTGATCGGCCAGGACTCTGACTACTACCTCACCACCAAGCTCAACCGCTGGAGTGCCAATTCTGATGCCTTCACGCCTGAAGCGATGGCGGAGTATCTGCGGTGCTTCCGTAAACCAGAGGTGATTCATGGCAGCTGCGAAGACTATCGTGCCGCCGCCAGTATTGACCTCACCCATGATGAGGCCGATCTGTACCAAAAGATTCAGTGCCCACTACTCGTGCTGTGGGGCGCAAAAGGTGCGATGGATAAAAATTACGATGTTCTGAATGTGTGGCGTAATCATGCCGTGAGCGTTCAGGGGCAGGCTTTGCCTTGCGGGCATTTTGTGCCGGAAGAAGCGCCGGATGAAACAGTGCGATCGCTCCTCACTTTCTTTCAGCCATCTTAACCAGCTTGCTTAAAGTTCGACTTCGCGCCCGTTGTAAAGGTTCATTGAGCGCTCGACGCCTTTGCGTAAGCTGAGGTCAATAGCATCGACGGCCATGGGAATTACGGCATCGACGATTTTTCTATCGGCTGGCGCGAAGCGACCTAACACATGTGAGACCACGGCCTCACCCCCCTCTGATTTATCGGTGCTGCCAATACCCACCCGCAATCGGGGAAATTCTTTGGTGCCCAGGTGCGAAATAATCGACTTCATGCCGTTGTGCCCGCCTGCTCCGCCCGATAGGCGCATACGTAGCTTGCCAGTCGGCAGATCCATATCGTCGTACACCACGAGTACCGATGTTGGGTCTAGCTTGTACCAGTCCAAAACAGCGCGTACGGACTGCCCTGACTTATTCATGTAGGTGGTGGGCTTTAGCAGAACGGTGCGTTCTCCCCCGCTGCGAAATTCACCCGTGTTGCCCTGGAATCGCTTGTTCGCAGCCATCGAAACGTCGGGGAAAGTTTTGGCGATCGCATCAATAATCTCAAAGCCAATATTATGGCGTGTGCGGTCATACTTTGCGCCTGGATTCCCGAGCCCTACGATCAGGCGCGGTATTACCAAGGCTGGCGCTGGCGTTTGTGCAGGCGTCGTCCCTACCATTATTTTTTCGATGGATTCTTGAAGTTTAAGGATGCTGAAACGGTGATGTGGCTAATGACCCTTGCTTAGCGTCGTGTCTGCATATATACAGCCTTGAAGCAGGCGCTTGAGCCTGTGCAGGTACACGTACAGGCTGAATTTACGCAGCTTGGGAGTCGCCCTCTGCTTCAGGCGTTTCCTCTACAATCTCAGCTTCAGCAATGTCAGTCTTGTCAGCTTCTGGGTCAGCGTCAGGGGCTAAAGCTCTGGGCTTTTCCAGCGTTGCCTTCATCGGCTCAGCCACAGTTTTCTCAATGCGCTCAGCTTCTTTTTTGAACTCGGTCTCAAATTCTTTAGAAGCATCTTGAAAGCCCTTGAGCGCTTTTCCCATGCTACGGCCAATTTCAGGGAGCTTCTTTGGCCCAAATACGAGTAAGGCCACAATCATAATCAAGCCCATCTCGGGCAGGCCAATTCCAAAGACGTTCATTTCTGTGGTGTGTCCGTAACGCTATTTTGCATCATTCTTTTTAAAAGTATAAGGGGCAGGTGTAAAACACACCCACCCCATACAAGGCTAAGCTATGCAACCATGGCTCAACGGGCGATGCCCAACAGCCGTTGACCAGTTCAAAGGACTACTCAGCGTAAGTAAACCGTCTATTACTTACCGAGGGCTCTCCAATCAACGTCAACTGCGTCGATGATTAAGGAAGAGTTATAAAGCTGGAGGATGATGAGCAGGAATATGAAGAAAAGCAGCATGAAGACGCCCATTACCGGAGTCGTTCCCCAACCGGGAGTGACCTTTCCGTACTCAGAATTAAGGGGCTTGAGGAGGTTGCCCAATTTCGTGCGCTGTGCCATGGAGTGATCGGGGATTAAATTTACTTTATATTCTGTAATATCATAGAGGAAAACCAAGGCAAAGCCACATGGAAAATCTCGATTCTGCAACAGTTCTTATTGTCTCGGTGGCCGCCATTGTCGGCGCATTCACACTGTACGCGGTGTATACAGCGTTTGGCCCCCCAGCAAAACAGCTCAGCGATCCGTTTGAAGATCACGAAGATTAATCGCTCTCATTTTTCGGTTTGGCTTAAAAAAAGCGCCATAAACGGGCCGAAAATAAACACTCGCCGCTGCTGAATTTGTAGCAATGTGTCTGTTTCTCACTTTTACACTGGCCCTTTCCACTGGCGGTTAGTAAGTGATTTTGCAAGATACTTTGCTTCAAATTCGCGGTGAGTGTTAAAATCGAGTGCTCTGATGTGGCTAATTAACTGTTTAGCTAAGTTGGGCTCCAGCTGATTGTGGTTTGGTTATAATCGACCTTCCACATTGAGTCTGCCTTTGCCGCCACTAGAAGTTTTCCATATATTACGTCCTTAGATATGTTCGGCTTAGCCGTAACAAAGTTGCCAAATGATCAAAATTCGACTCAAGCGCTTCGGTAAAAAGCGCGAGGTTAGCTACCGTATCGTTGCTATGCGTTCCCAAACCCGACGCGACGGGCGTCCTTTGGAAGAGCTAGGCTTTTACAACCCCAGAACGGATGAGACCCGTTTGGAAGTTCCTGCTATTGTTAAGTGGCTTAAACAAGGTGCTCAGCCCACAAAGACCGTTGAGCATATTTTGAAGAAAGCAAATGTGTACGAACAGCTAGGTGGCTAGTGTGAGTTCTCCTGACCAAGAAACTGCCCCAAAAACAGACTTTGAGGCGCTGGCTCGCTTTTTGATGGAGCCGTTTTTAGATAAGCCAGAGGCGCTAAAGTTTCACGTTGAAACCCTTGCGGGTGGAAAGAAACTATGGCTGAGAGCCGCTTTTGATGAAGCGGAAGATAAGGGTCGTATTTTTGGTCGGGGAGGTCGCAATATCAATGCGATGCGCACCGTGATCACGGCAGCCGCAAAACCGGCCGATATGCGTGTGAATCTCAGTGTGTTTGGTGAGCCGGAAGCTGAGCGCTCCGATAGAGGTGGGCGTTCGGGTGGTCGGCCATCAGGGGGTAGTAGAGGTCGTGGGCGCGATAATAGACCGCCTCGGGCCAGCACCAATCCTGCCCCTCCTAAGAAAAAGCCTAAAAACTGAGAAAAAGCCAAAGTGTAGAGTGTATCGCCCAGGCTTAGCTCTATAAAGGCTTAGCGGTTCTAGGTTTTGGCTCGCTCAGGTTTTAGGTTGAGTTCACTCATATGAAAGGCATTTAAGAGATTTGGTAGGCATTGAGTTGTCTGCCAAATTTTTTTGGTTTAATCGATTTTTGGTGTTAAGGGGGCTCGATAGGTAAAGGGTCCAAGGGATTACGTCATCAATGCCGAGTAAAGGCGTTAGATTGGAGAGGTCGGTGCAACGTGCTGTTGTTTCGATATTCCTTCTGATCCCTTGAGGGGATCGGTGTTTAAGTCAGCGGGTTGCCTGTAAGAGTGCATGGGAAATAATTACACATTGGGCTTGATGAGTTCGGAAAATGCGATCGCTCTGGTCGGTCCCCACGAAGAAAACATCAAGCGGATTGCCAAGCAAACCGGCGCGACAGTGGTTTTGCGTGGTAGCGAACTCAGTATTGCCGGAACTGACAAGCAGATAGAACGCACCCGAAAAATTGTCGAAACCCTAGAGCCTACGTGGAGCCAAGGCCAGGCCATAGCTATCACTGATGTGATGACCGCGATCCATGCCCTCGACACCCATCGAGAAGGCGAGCTAAAGGATATTCAAAGCGATGTGATTGCTAAGACCCGCCGAGGTCAGGTTATCCGTGCCAAAACCTTTCGCCAGCAGCAGTACATCAAGTCGCTGCGCAAAAAAGATCTGACGTTTTGTACGGGGCCAGCGGGGACGGGGAAAACTTTCCTGGCTGCAATGGTGGCTGTGAAGGCGCTGATGAATGAGGAATACGAGCGCCTGATTTTGACCCGTCCGGCGGTCGAAGCGGGTGAGCGTCTCGGATTTTTGCCCGGAGACTTGCAGGAAAAGGTGAATCCTTACCTGCGACCGCTGTATGATGCCCTGCATGAGCTGATTGACCCAGAACGTATTCCTAGCATGATGGAGCGTGGCATCATTGAAGTTGCGCCGTTGGCCTATATGCGAGGGCGTACCCTCAGCAATGCGTTTGTGATTTTGGATGAGGCACAAAACACGACGCCTGCCCAAATGAAAATGGTGCTGACCCGATTGGGCTTTAATTCGCGTATGGTGGTCACGGGTGATGTGACTCAGTCTGACCTGCCCCAGTATCAAAAGTCGGGTTTGGCGATCGCGACCAAAGTGCTTGCAAAAGTAGAAGGGATTGCCTTTTGTGAGCTGACTAAGGCGGATGTGGTCCGTCATCAGTTGGTGCAGCGGATTGTTGCTGCCTACGAAAATTTTGAGACAGTTTCTCAGCCAACGACTCAAAAGGCTACCGCGCGTTCAACGTCTATCAAGCCAGCACCCCCTAAAATTAGCTAGTGCCTGAGGACTGTGTTCCTTATCGTTGCTTGGTTTTCGTCCTGGTATTATCGAACACCTGATTTCGCGTCCGACCTTAACATTCAATCCCTTGGAGCGAACTGAATGTTGAGCTACTATTTACCCGTTTAGTACGAGCATTTTTGCCCCATGGCGACTTTACATGGCAACTGGCTGCCGGACCTTCAGCGGTTTTTCCTATGGGGTGAAACCTGGCGGAAAGTAGAGGCTGTAGAGTTGCCTGAGTTGTCGGCTGAAGAGGCACTGCCGACACCGGCAAAGCAGCCCTATCAGCTCACGCAAGCGGCATTGGCTGATTGCTTTGAAAAAGGCGAAGACTTTGATCTCTCGTGGATGCGATCGCACGTCGCAGCCGCGAAAAAAACAAGGGCTAAAGCCGCCAGTAAATCGACCAGCAAGACAGCTAGCAAAACATCGACTAAAGCCGCTGGAAAGACCGCTGGCAAAACCACTAAAGCCACAGCGAGTAAGACCAAAAAGGCTCCTAAAAATTGGCAGTCGCGAATCGTTGTACTACCAACTAAGTTTGAAGGCGAAGGCTTTTTGCCCGCCCTCTCTGCGGATGAGCAAGTTGCTGAAGGGCTTCATCCTTGGCAGGTCTCAGGGGGCGTGTTGGACCCGTTGACGACGGTCAAATTTCTCACGGCTGTGCCCTTGGGTGCGTCCGAGGCGAGTGCATTCGTCGGCGCTGACCTTCGCTATTGGTCGCACCTGACCCGTTGGTGCTTAGATCTGCTGGCACGGGGAAAGTTTGTGCCGGTGGTGAGTGCCGATAAGCAGGGCGCATTAGCGTCTTGGCAGTTATTGCTCGATAGCGCGTTGGATCAGGCTCGGCTCAAGGAGTTTTGCGATCGCGCTCCTTCCATTTGTCGTAGTTACCCGGCACCTTTGCCCAAGAAAGCCTCCTCGCTTCGCCTAGAGCTGCCAACTTCTACCGAGCCGCTGGTTCGCAATTTCCTAGAGAGCTTAGTGGATGCCCAAGTGCGCAGTGCTACTGCTGCGAATGACCTGCCCGCTGCCGCACCCCTGGGTAAAGATCTACCCCTGCGTGGATGGATGGATGCTCTAGGGACCTCAGACCCTCATTTTGAATCAACGCCCACCGGGGTTGTGCGTCTGAACGATGCCATTAATACCTGGACCTCCCCCCTGCAAAACTTAGCCGATAGCGTTGAAGGCTTTCGGACCTGCTTTTCTTTGCTGCCGCCGCCCGATGGCGAGTTGAATTGGACCCTTCGCTATGGGTTGCAGGCCATCGACGACGGCGACTTTAAAATTGATGCTGAAACCATTTGGCAGAATCCCACCGATGAATTGACCTATAAAGAACGCGTGGTGGAAGCGCCCCAAGAAACGTTGCTGGGTGGCCTAGGCCGCTCGACCCGTTTGTACGAGCCGATTAAAAAAACGCTCAGTGACCCTACGCCAGCAGAATGTGTACTTGACCCGATTGAGGCATACCAGTTTATTAAGGCCACTGCCTGGCGGCTGCAAGATAGCGGTTTCGGTGTGATTTTGCCCGATAACTTGGTGGACCCCAGTAAGGTGGGGGCGAGCCGTTTGGGCTTGCAAATCAGTGCAACCGCCCCGCCCAAAAAGCAAAGACTTGGTCTCCAAAGCCTGCTGAATTTTAAGTGGGACCTGTCGGTGGGGGGCTCGGTACTCACCAAAGCAGAATTTGACGAGTTGATTACCCAGGGCACGCCGCTGGTGGAAATTAACGGCCAGTGGATTGAGCTGCGTCCTCAGGATGTGCGAGCTGCCAAGGACTTTTTTGAGAAGCGCAAGGGCCAAACCAAGCTGTCGGTTGAGGAGGCGCTGCGCATCAGTACCGGCGATAACCAGCTAATCGATAAGCTGCCGGTGGTGAAGTTTGATGCCTCTGGTCATTTGGATGATCTGATTAAGACCATGACTACGGGCAACCAAAGCCTGAAGGCCATGTCCGAGCCGGATGGTTTTGCGGGGCAGCTACGGCCTTATCAGGCCAAAGGCGTTTCTTGGCTTTCTTTCCTAGAGCAGTGGGGGCTGGGGGCTTGCTTGGCTGATGATATGGGCTTGGGTAAAACCATTCAGCTGATTGCCTTTTTGCTGCATCTCAAAGAAGAAAAGGCCTTAGGCGGGCCGGTTTTGTTGGTCTGCCCAACGTCGGTGTTGACCAACTGGCAGCGTGAGGTGAAAAAGTTTGGCCCTAAGCTGGCCTCGTTGATTTATCACGGGGATAAGCGTCCGAAGGGGGCCGCGCTGGTAAAAGCGGCTGACAAGCTGGACCTGATTATCACGAGCTACACGCTCGTTCAGCGCGATCTAAAAGATCTGAAGAAAGTTGAGTGGCGGGGCATGGTGCTCGACGAAGCCCAAAATATTAAGAACCCTTCTGCGAAGCAGTCGCTAGCCGTGCGCGAAGTGGACAGTGAATTTCGCATTGCGCTGACCGGTACGCCAGTTGAGAACCGGCTTTCTGAGCTGTGGGCGATTATGGATTTTCTCAATCCTGGCTACTTGGGGCCGCTGAATTTCTTTAAGCGCCGCTTTGCCACGCCGATTGAGAAGTACGGCGATACGGATTCGTTGAAAACGTTGCGATCTCTTGTGCAACCGTTCATTCTCCGCCGTCTCAAAACAGATCGCACCATCATTCAGGACCTGCCCGATAAGCAGGAAATGACCGTTTTTTGCGGCCTCACTGCCGAGCAAGCCCGGCTGTATCAAAAGCTGGTGGATGACACGCTCGGTGAAATTGATGATGCCACCGGGGTAAAACGGCGTGGCATGATTTTAGGTCTGCTGGTGAAGCTGAAGCAGATTTGTAATCACCCTGCTCAGTACCTCAAGCAAGAGAGCTTGGGTAAATATCGGCGTTCGGGTAAATTGCAGCGACTCGATGAAATGTTAGAAGAAGCGGTGGCAGAGGGCGATCGCGCTTTGATTTTCACTCAGTTTGCCGAGTGGGGTAAGCTCCTGAGCAACCACCTAGAGCATCGCCTTGGCACGAAAACCCAGTTCCTTTATGGCAGTACGTCTCAAGCCAAAAGAGAAGAAATGGTCGATCGTTTCCAGCTCGACCCCAACGGCCCTAAAATTTTCATTCTCTCTCTCAAGGCCGGTGGTGTAGGCCTAAACCTCACCCGTGCCAATCACGTCTTCCACTTCGATCGTTGGTGGAACCCCGCTGTGGAAAATCAGGCTACAGACCGAGCCTTCCGTATTGGTCAGAAAAAGAATGTGCAGGTCCACAAGTTTGTTACCACTGGCACCTTGGAAGAGCGCATTAACGACATGATCAACAGTAAAAAAGCGCTAGCGGAGCAAGTTGTCGGTGCGGGTGAGCAATGGCTGACTGAACTAGACACTGACCAGCTACGCAATTTGCTGTTGTTAGACCGTGATGCTGTAATTGATGAGAGTTGATTTCGCTTAGCTGGAGAGGTATTGTCAACCTCGAATCAGAGAGTGTCAAATAGGCCGGTTTAAATCGGTGGGCCAGGCGCAGCATTTTGTAATCAGCTTTTGAACCGATTGGCGGTCATTTAAATCCTAACCATTACAAACAGACCGCTTCAGAATATCGAGCAAAGATGTGCTGGCGAATGGAAAGTTAGTGATCGCTGACGGGGTTGAGTTCGTATAGCCCAAGGGGCATCACTAAGGTTAGGGCGCAGCCTCGTGCGCAGAGACTCGCATAGGCCGTCTGATAACACTCACTCAATGAATCTGTCCTAAAATTGGCCAATAGAGCTTAACTTGACGATGCCCTTCAGATGCATCAAGGGCTGTAGAAGTCAGTTCATACTCTGAATCAGAAACGCCGTTGTTCATTCTGTAAGACGTCAGCTTTCACTGTCTATTGAGGAAGGTGTGCCTTCAAGGCGAAATCGATTATATGCTCCCCATTGAATGTCAATCAGGCCCCCTTTGTCGATAATGCCCCACCCAAGGATAGTTAGACTTAGTATGACAGATGGGACTAGAATCCGAGTAGTTTTCAGCATGACAGTACTCCGTGCATGATTATGAAAAGAATCCTTCGAGTAGGTGGCTTTTCATAATCAACTTGAACTTGATGATCTAAGTATTGATCCGGAGCTTAGGGCGCAAAGCTCAGATTTACTCCATTTCACGGTTCATCTTAGGTGAGCTAATACTGAGCTGGAACTGACCCCATGAATTAGATTTTAAGCATCACAATGGCAGCAACACTTCAAGCATCGACGAAAGGATTAGACCTCGTTGATAAAGCACGTTGTAAAAAGGGATGGGCAAAAACAAGTCAAACATGGGCTGACCTGATTCCAACTTCTAAAGCCACCTTGAGACGGTTTTGGGCTGGTGTGCCAATCCAATCAGAGACGTTTAAGGGAATATGTATAGCGGCTGGGATTGAAGACTGGGAATTGATCTCAAACCGCGAACCGGTTACTCATTCGAAGAATGATAAGACTGTCAGCAGAAAGCATACAAAGCGTTTGGTTATTTCTTTTGACACTGATATCGAATCAATCGATCAAAGAGAGTTAGGTGGCATCATTGCTGCGATATCTCGATTAGGTGGAAATGCAACGATAAATCTGCTGGACGTGGATGAAGGTAGTCTTAAATTAATTTTTGGAGGTTCTCCAGAGGATTTTGAGAAAATTGAGTCTTTGTATAGGTTGGGAGAACTGACAGACATCTTGGACATTACTGTTCAAGATATTCATGTTCTAAGTAAGACAGAGCTTGCTCAGACACTTATTAAAAATGGAGGAGTAGCTTTAGACCTGAGCTATGCTAATCTCAGCCATACTGAACTGGCCGGTGCCAATCTGAGCCATGCTAATCTCAGCCATACTGAACTGGCCGGTG
>JBCDAG010000218.1:0-12396 GCA_039186165.1 Cyanobacteria bacterium P01_F01_bin.53 | reverse complement strand
CCGTTGGTTGCTGTTCAGTAAAAGGTTAGGGCTTCGATTAGACTTCGCCCTATCTTGTCCCGTTTTAGGTGACTTTCGCTTTTTTCTAACCTTAATCGCTTTAGCATCTTTAGTATGCTGCTGCTCAGCCATCGAAATCACGCCTACGTAACGATTACGACTGATTAAAGCATGTTGATAAACGATTTATGGGCGTGCTGAGCGATCCTTTATAAAAGGTTTATATCTTTATGCTTAGTAAACAGTATTACACGCAACAAGAACTAAAGCGTTATCGCTGAAACCCTTGAAACTTCGTCACGGCCACTATAAATTTTCTATAAATGGTTTATGGTTTTAGCTCTATTCCTGCGGCAACATCAGCTCCATGCATTCCCCACAGGCCAGCTTGACCTCTGGCTTTGCCCAGGCATTCAAGCCACATCGGGGACAGCAGTATTTAGTCTTACTGGCAGCTTTTTTCTTGCGAATGGCTTTCGTCTTTTCTGTCCACAAGTCCACATAGGGCAGTGTGAAGCCTTCCTTCAACAGGACATTGACGGCTACATCAAAGACGCCACCTTCCTCTATATAATGCGTGACACGCTGCCCTGTCTCTTTCCCACCTGGCTTTCCAGTTCGGCTGGGAATCAGTCCAACACTTTTCATCTTGGCCGCCCATTCTTTGTTGTGATAACAACGACGCGGTGGTTTCAGACCAAAATGCTCATGCCATAGGTGCACCATTTCATGCACCAATGTCGAGAGAACATCTACAACCGTGCGGCTTTTAAAGTGGTTTGGGTTGAGGGCGATCTCATCGATCACATTCTCCCCCTCGCGGCTACCAAAGCGTTGCGGTGCAAAATAGCCATAGGCGCGATTCGTACGCTGGAACGTGATCAGGCATGGAGGCAACTGGCCACCGAACAAAGACGTGTTGAAATGCTCATAAGCAGTGTTAAATGCCTGATAGTTCTGACCAGTGGGGGTTTTTCTATCGATGGGTTGAAGGCGAGTTGAAGGAGCCATGATGTGCTTCTAAGCTCACTAACTGTAGGAGTGACTTACCAAAATTGTATCGTACGATTGAATTTTTAGACAATTCAGATTTTTGATAAATGGTTTACTGGGTGGTCAGCAGCCTTTCTATAAACGGTTTGTTAATTTCAAGGAGAATATAACGAATAAACGGTATTACACGCTACAAAAACCAAAGCACTATCGCTGAAACCTTTGAAACCTCGTCACGGCCACTACAAATTTTCTATAAACGGTTTATACCAGCCAGACCTGCGCCCAAAAATCCTAGTACAAATTTAGTACACACACTCGTTATTCAGTTCTCTACGCTATGGATAGACGGCATCAAACCCATTTGATGCCAGCAAGGGGATAGCAATTTAATCGGTTTGGCGGCCCGCTATCCCCTCCTCTTACTTTTATTTCCCCACCGCCTATCACATCCAAACAGCCATCCAACGCCCTCTAAACAAAGGGGTCGATGGCTGACAGAATCGTTCGTCTATTTTTTCACGAGGTAACGATGTTTAATCTCTCGCACGTACTTAGTTTTCGTACCGTAAAGGGTGCCGTTAAGTGGACGTACCACAGCATCTGGTCTGCGTTGAAAGCAGCATCAAAGTCCTGGCAAGACCTCATTCGGTACGGTCCTTTCCCTGGCCTCCAGGTTAAGATCGCAGCTCTGTCCCACCAGCCCAAGCTGGAACACTGGATTGCACGCTTCCTCCCCGACTGGTTGGAGCATGCATTGGTTCTTGGGGCTAGCCTGGTGGTTATGAGTTTGGCAGTCTGGATCGCCGCCCTAGACCCCATTGGCGCTGTCATCGGTGCTGAGCTTATCTGGCCACTGATGAATATTGGTATCACCTTTGGCATCGCTGTCTGGGGTATTGACCTCTACAAAGAGGATGTTTGGCTCCGCCGTAAAATTCAGCCCTGGGTCTGCTTCGCTGCCGCCTCTGTCGTCGCAGCACTCAGCATCATTGTCCCCATCCCCTTCATGGTTGGCCCTGCGATCGCAGCTGCTTGGTGGTTCCCTCGGCGCGTTCATTATCTTCAGGTTGAAGACCGTCCCTGGCAACAAGATGGTGTTGACCACCCCTTACGCCACCTCCCTTACGGTCGAGTACGCCGCGAGCGCCTCGGTGAAATCCCTCTCGGGGAAGAGGTCTTGAACTGGGGTGGCATCCATGTCCCGTTCCAAAAGGCTGTCTATAACTTCATGATCATCGGTTCCATTGGATCGGGTAAGACCATCATGTTGCGGCTCTTCCTGCAAAGTCTCCTCCCTCATATCCATAAGGGGGGTAGCAAGCGAGCCATCATCTTCGATCCTAAGCGCAACTTCTATTCCATTCTCAAAGGGATGAATCCCAAAACCCCTATTCACATTTTGCATCCGTTCGATGCGCGTCACGCAAAATGGGATATCTCCCACGACATCAATACTATGGCCGACTGCGTCATGTTAGCTGCTGCCTTAACCCCTGAACAAGCAGGAGACCACAACCCTTTTTGGAAAAATATTTCCCGCCATATGTTCACGGGTATTCTCACATACTTTTACCTAAACGTTCCCGCTGGGCAGTGGGGGTTTAGAGATTTCTTACTGGCATCTCAATCCCCCACCTTCTTGGTGAAACTCTTCCGCAGTTGCCCTGAAACCAACCATTACGCCAACATGCTCGGTGAGGATGGTAATTTGACCCATAACGTCATGGTCACCCTGCAAACATACCTAGCAGAATATTACATTATTGCAAGTTTGTGGGAGCAAGCTGCTTACAAGGTCAGCCTCAAACAGTGGGTTAAGGAAAGTTCTATCCTCCTTCTTGGCAACAGTCATCAGCACCAAACTATTCTCTCAGCAGTCAATCGTCTGCTCTTCAGGCTTTTGAAGCCAATCATCTCGGACATGCCTGCGACCCTTAATCCTGTTGCAGAGACAGCAATTATCCTAGACGAGATGGCCCGTCTGAACCGCCTTGAGGACTTTGAAGGGTTCGTCAATACCGCCCGCGATAAAGGCGTAATGACGGCTATCGTCTTTCACACCATTAGCGACTTAGAAAATATCTACGGCCCACAAGAAGCCAAAACCTTATTAAGCCAGTTTACCTATAAGGCATTCTTTCGCCTCAACGACCCTACTAGTGACAAGTGGGCCTCTGATCAAGCTGGTACCGCTAGACGACAGGCTATCAGACGTGAAAACAATATGACAGTCAAACCCGAATTTGAGTGGCGCAATAACGTCCTCCGTGAAGACAAATATGAGGATGGCACAACCATCTACCCCATGGAAACTACCCGCGTCCTTCAGCCTGGAAAGCTCAGTTCTATCCCTATGCCTGAGCCTGGGAAACAAGGCGTTAAGGGCTATTACATCGATAGCAAGAACTACTGGCACACCATCCCTTCCTACTACATTAGTGAGCACATGAAGGGCACTGATAAAACAATGAAAGACTTTGAACCCTTTGACACTGCCAGCGTCCAAATCCTTCAACCTTGGTCAGAAGAAGACTTCAAACGCTTAAATCTCCCCTTTTCTACGGAGCAAATGAAAGCATTTGGATTTGAAGCCACACGCATCATGCGCGATGCAAATGTCAATACCCGCAGCTTGTTGGAAAACGCCTTAAAGCAGGAAACCGAAAATCCTCCTGGAACTCACACGGCGACAACCAGTAACACCTCCTCAGCACGCAGCAGCACCGTTGATGAAACCGTCACCACTGACAGCGGTTTTGACGATGGCTTCGCCACGGAGGCTAGCGATGAGTTTCCCGACCTTGACCCTTGGGTCTAAGTCTTCCTTTTCCTAATCCTTTCTGTTCTTCATTTCCTTCATCACCATGACTCTAAGCAATAACAATAAGCCTGAATCCAATGAGTGGATTGTTGACACCTTGTGGCTCATCACCAAAATCGCAGGGGTGCTCTTCTTTGGCGTCCTTCTCTTTGGCACGCTACGGTACATCTTCAACCTCCCTTGGCTCATCCCCACCGTCGCCATTATTTTTGGCGTATATTTCGGCAATAAGGCCCTTGGCCAAGGCCTCTCCATGTTCAATCGCTTCCGACTCTACCCCTGGATTAAAGCAGCGGCCACCATGGGCTTCTTCTTTGGCCTCTGGCTTTGGGTGCCCACTATTGCAACATCGCTGGTCACCATAGCCTTATTTGATGTTGCCAACCTTCCTGGCTTCATCCATGTTCTTCAATCTTACGACCCCACTGGCATTGTTTACATGCTCGGCTGTGGCACTACACGCCTGGTCTTTGAAGCCTTACCCTACTTGCGACAGTCAGACGACTAATCACGATAACGGGGTGGCATAGGAGCCACCCCAACAGGGTGCCAATTGTTGTTGTTCATTCCTCCCTATATCCATGCCCGATATTATGTTGTTTGCTGGTGAAAAAGGCGGCGTTGGCAAAAGTTTCGCAGCCAGAACTGCTATTCAGTACGCCATTGATAAAGGATTCGCCCCCCTCGCCGTCTTCGACACCGACCGCTCCAATCCCGATGTCCAACGCATCTACGGCAACCTTGTTGATTGCCAATTTGCCATCTTCTCTGAAGGCGAACGCTTTCAAGACACTGCTAACGGGATTTATATCTCTGCTGCCGATTACCGCAGCCACGTCATTGTCAATATGCCAGCACAGGTTTTACCTGCTGTTCGACAGTGGTTCGAGCATAATGAACTATTTTCTATCGCTAAGAGTGATGAGGTACGGTTTATCTTCTTTTTCGTCACCGATGGGGGCTATGACTCCCTATCCCTCCTGAAAAAGTCCCTGACCTATTTCGATGGCCGTGCCGAGCACATCATCCTCAAAAACTATGGCACCAATGACGATTTTGAGGCTTTCGACCAGGACACCAGTGTCCAACGCCTCATTAAAAAGTACAAGGCTCCTGTCCTCGACTTTCCCAAGTTGATCGGCTCAGTCGAGCGCAACCGCCTTGATGCCGAATCCATCCCCTTCGGCGATGCCCTCACCCTTGAAGGGTTCAATTCCATCAGCCGCCAGCGGGTGCGGAAATTCCTCCGCGAAGCGTACCGAACCTTTGATCAGACACCTCTCGCACAGGAGCAGGCCGATGACGCAGCATAAAGACCTCATTGATACCGCCCTAGCCCACCGTTCCATCAAAGAACGGGCACGCGTCCTCGACCTGGTGCGCAAGATGGGCGTCTCAGAAGAGGACGACTTTTGGTTGATATTTATCGCAATCGGGCAGCTACAAGTCTTAGTCGAAGACACACCAGTCCAATGGCAAGATATATTTGATGATTTTAGAGAGTACTTAGAATCATGGAGCAACAAGAACATCAAACTCCTGAGCCTGCTGAAACAGCAGAGCATCAACATAGCGAAACTGGACGAGGATACTCGTTCATTACTGATCGCTTATCAGGAAAACTTGACGCAGCTGACGACTTACTTCAAGGAATTGAGCGATGGGTTATTGCAACTCAACGCAGCATCGATACAAGACGGCAATCGCCTAGACAATCTCCAAGACACAAACACACAATTGCTCACACAAATGAGCGCCATGTCCAAGGATATGACCGCCATCAAAGCCTCCCTCCACAAACCCCACCGCACTAGCTGGTGGCTTCCATGGGGAATCGGAGCGATGCTCTTCATGAACATCATTACCAGCATCGGCCTTGCCAATGCCCATAATCGTCTGGATGAAGCAGGTGCACCCAATCGACTTAATCCTCAGTCACCTTCTCAGGTGACTGAGGGATGGCTACAACCGCCATAATCCCGTTAGGTTGTAGCGCTGCTCATTTTTGTTTTGAGACGCGTTATATCGTCAGCATATTGCTGTTCCATAGCAGATGTAACAGGCCGTGGTTGATCCCGATGCTCTTCTAACCGCGTGCGTAACGTAGCATCATAACCATTAGATTGCGGCGCATCGTTAGGCTCTGTTCCAGTATGAAGCGCATGATAGAAAACACCGTCTTCATAAGCACCCTGCACCGCTGGTGATGGGGTGCTTATCTCATGCACCTTACCTTTCAAAACATGCAGGTCGTTCTTAAATTGTTTCTCTTCTTGCGATGTCAGTAACCTATTGTAATTTGGGTTAGTCCTTTTCTCTTCGATCAAAGCCAGCTTTCTGCCGATCTCTTCTCTTATTTTTTCTGACCTCTCATTCTTTGAATTTTTCGTCAGATTTTTTTCAACAACAATCTGATGAGCCTGAAACCATGTTAGTTTGTCTGGATCAAGGGATTTAAGGGATTGACTTAACACAGTCCCCTTCTGCAAAGCCCTCCTTGCAATCAACATTGTAAGCTGTTCGCTTTCTGGCTGTAAATTAAATTCATTATCCATGCAAATACTATGCACGCTTTATACATGTATTTAAAGCATTTTTTATCGCTCTATAGTTGGAGTTGGAGGAGATATCGGCTCAGCCTCTTTAGTGTTAAACCGAGAGTTTTCTTGCCTCTCTCGCTGCTCCTGCTCCTCCCGCTTTAATCGTTGCGCTGCTTCTGCGGCTACATCTTTTGCATATAGTTCACGCCCTCTAAATGAGCATCGATCTCCAAGCAAGTATGGTGAATTATCTCTCACCAAACTGACGACACTTTGCTCACTTGGAGCAATCTTAGCGCCAAGGCGGTTGGCTTCTTGCGCACGTGACATTTGGTTTTTGATGACTTCTTTCGTGGCCAAGATATCCGTTCCCTTGTTGTAGGCTTTATCAATACCCACTTCATTTACTTTTGCCGCCCAGGCCTGATAGTAGTGATGCAGCAACATCTGCTGATTAGGTGAGATATTTTCTATCCCTTCTAGCCGCTTATTGATAAGTGTCTGCGCGTCATTTTTCATTTTTTCAATCTGCCCTTCGGTGAAAGTTTCGTGGGTTCCTTTCGACACCTCAGCAGTATTTTTCTGAGCTTGTTGTGAATTAAATGGACTCTTATCCCTATCAATAAACCTATCCTGAACTGCATCGTTGGCACGACCCAACAGCTCTTGCTTCTTAATATCCGTTTCAACTTCGTTCTTTGTAGGCACACCAGGTGCACAATACGATCGAACCACATTAGGATTCGGGGTGTGACGAATTCTAGTTGCCTCATGTCCAACTTTTTGAGCCTCCCCCCATCGCTCTCGATTAGCCAGTGCACTACTTTGTGCTTCCAGCCTCGCCGCTTCCTGCTGGCCCTTAGCCTGCAACGCTTCTAACTTCGCCTGTAAAGTCTCTCTATCGTGCCGAGTCTTCGCAATAGCAGCCTTTTGCTCCAGATGCTCCTGGGCTTGCTGCTGCTCGGCCTTTGCCCTGTCCTGTGCCTCATACCGTTGCTCTATAGGATCTTTACCAATCGGCGTTGGCTTAAACACTGCCAAAACACCCTTTCGAATAGGAGATTCTTGGTCTTTCTTTCGGTCTAGAGGGTCCCTCGCTGTAGGTGTTGGCTTCACCGCCATACTCAACGCCCCGAGAATAGGAACTACTCTCCCCCCTATCCGACTCCCCCAGCGACCAAGCATTGACCCACCCTGGGACTGTTCCTGCACTGGTAGCTGCGGTTTATTGTCATTCGCTGGTTTAATCAGCGGTGTCCGCTGCGGCTGTTGACGATTCGGTTCCGGCAGCTTTCGTACGGGCTGGGCCATGGGGTTTCAGAGGTAAAGGATGATTATCGACTGGGCGTATGTGACGGCGGCGGCGTTGATGGGGACGGTGTGGGCTGGCTAGGCGTCTGCTGTTGAGCTGAGGATAGGTTCAGCTGATCTAACCGACGTTCATTGGTCATCCGATTAGCTTCCTTCCATTGCCATATTTGCGCCCTCACCTGTTGGACTTTCAATTCACCAATGGGCTTAACAACATGCTTGTTGATATACCCTCTCTTCACCTCCTCCGACTGCCCAACTAGCGCCACTGAAGCACGATGTACCGCATCTATGATTTTCTCTTTACCAAACCCAGCACCAAACAGCCGAATGCTGATATCTTCATCGTGCTTCGCACCCTTCAGTCCTCTCACTGCCTCAGCACCGTCCCGTTGGATGACACGCCCCAGTTCTTTCCGATATTCCCGAATCGCTGAACCCCGATAGCCTTCATAATCAGCCTTCTTCAGTTCGGTGAGGGCCATCTCAACTTGTAGCACCTGCGCTTTTTCTCTAGGCGTTTTGGGCGCAGGCGTCGGATTGTCTTTAATCCATTTGAGCAGCGCGACAGAGGCCACCCGTTGCCCATATGCTTTCCGGTCTTCGGGTTGGTGATGCTCCACCACGGGCGAGTAGTTAGCAATCACCTCCGCTATATCTCCTCTTGCAATCGGTGTATCCTTCCCATCTCGCACATCCCTCGCTTGGAAAAACGTCAGTTTCTTAGCAATGGCGATATCAGTCTCCATGGACACGGCACTATGGCCTTTATGTTTGATCTGTACATGTAAATTTCTCTGATAATGATCTGCCATCGTCGTAGGTCGATGGGTATCAAGACTGACGACGTTTTTGGCCGTCACCGTTGGTTTGACGGACGGCCTTGTCGGTTGTGGCGTTGGTGTACTCGGCTGTCCCTCTTGACGAATGTGCGGCGTAATACCCATCGCCCTTAACGCATTACGCTGCGATACATCCATGGCCGTAGCACGGCCCTTAAGCGCAGCGAGTTTTTCTTGCAGCTCCTGTCGATGTACTGATGGCGCTGCCACAGGCGGCTTCACCACATGATGGCCGTTCATCGCATGTAGCGAGTTCATCATCATCTGACCCCGCCCCTGTTGCTCCTGTTGGCTAACAGCAGCCTTCTGCACCTTTAACGATGCCGATGCTACCTGTTCTTCTCGACGGACACCGCTGCCCCTCGATCGCACCCAATGCACCAACCGTGCCCATCGTCCTGGTCGCTTTGATTGTTTACTAGGGTCAGTATTATCGTTCGCGGCTGTGGGCGGTTGCTGCCACTGCATCGGCAGCCCTGAAGGGTGAGCCATCATAGAACACAGGAACTACCTCTTTATTATGCCGCTTCTCTCTTATTCCAGGGGAATTTCAGCGTTCCCATTCCCTTCGGAGCCATCCATCGCATGAAGACGGATGCACTGAACGGGATACAGGGCACCACCACCCCTTTCCTTTTGGTAAATCTTGAGCAGCATGACGGCTCTTACATGATGGCTTTGAAGAATATGTATACCCACTGCAACATAAACGCTCCCAACGCCAGCACCACATAGAACTCCATGGGATTTTCTTGGATTGCCTTAAAACCTTGCTGACGGAACGCCATAGCCTTTTCAAACAGCAAAGCAAATGAGGCACAACCCAACGCTAGTGGCAGCACTAGCAACAACCGTATCACAGCAAATATTGGAGCCTTGATCTCGTTTGTTCTAGCATTCAATACCATATCTATTAGCTAGAACATTATGACCTGCGGGTTCAAGGGATATTCTCTCACCAAAACGTCTACATTCCTTGATATAGCGCCTACCGGTGATCGTCACATACCAACTGGCACACCGTAAAAAGGCGGTCATTCAACCGAACGACCGCCCCTATTATCAGCAATTGACTGACCCTGTTGTCTGTCATATCATAAGTGTGCTGCCAGGGACGAAAATCCCCGACAGCACCAGGAATGCACCGTTAACTTAGCATTAAGCTAACAATGCTTAGAATCTTGAGCAGTATCACCAACTCAAGGATTCTAATTACCTGTTTGAGGATGAGCTTTTTCACAAGCTTTCTCCTTTTTCAGGGTTTGACCCCGTCACATACAGGCAATTCCCTGCCTTATGATGACAGGGGCCAGCACAATGCTGACCAGAGATGTCTATCGACTTTTTTGGCCAATGACAACTTTCACGGAAAGCCATCCTTCGGGATGGCTTTTCTGTTGTTAGACCTCTCCTACCGCCCTGGCAACGATGGCCTTGGCGGTTCAGGCGGTCTGTTATCATTCGCTGGTAATCTTGATTGCTGGTGTTCTGGTTTACCAGTTTTTTGGCTTGCTGGTTGTCTCTTCAATATAGGACGGTCAGGGGCTTTCACCTTTTTACCATCCCTTTCCTGCCGCTGTATCCGCTGTTGTTCAATTTTCTGATATACCCGATTCACCAACTGATTGATGTACGATACGCGCTGCGATGGCTGGTAAGCCATCAGACCAGGACTCGCCTGCGCCAACACACGCCGCAGCTGCCCACGACTATATCCTAGTCTTGCCAATCGTTCCGCTAAGAATCTATCAGCTAAACGATACGACGATCGCCCACGTTGACTCACGTGTTCCCCTAGCAGCCGAACATACCGCATCAATGGCGTTGCCGTCTTCTTCGATTGGGTGTTTGCCACCTTTAGGGCAACATCAATCCGTCGCTCACGTTCCTGCCGTGCAGATTCGGTGTCATAGGTCATCATCACCCGCAATGTATTGCTGTGTAGGCCCCAGGATATTGGGTCGCTATTGCTGAACCTATCATCCTGCGGCCTACTTCGTTCCTGGTCTGCTGTTTGTTGCCAGTGTTGTTGCTCTTCCACCAACCCACGATGATCAAACACCTGGGCCTGGTCATTGGCAGGTGGTGGGGCAGTTGGCGTCCGCTGCGATGCATCCATGGCCGTCCAGTTGGCGGTATAGCCCACCGCTGCCACCGCCGTCATTAAAGGCGTTTCCAGAGCCAGTTGGTTCTCTAACTGAGCAATCTCACGGTCAATCCCCGTCATCATCGCAGCCAACACCGCTGTGTTCGTCTCCGTTGGTTTGGTGGACGCTTCTTCGTCCTCAGTAATGTGTTCCTGCTGTAAGGCTAATCGTTGCCCTTCTACAGTCAATAAATGCGCAGGATTCACGTCAGCCCATCGGGCATGCAGCTCTGCTACCTTCACCCCTATCAAACGCCTCGGACTATGCGTCCCCCCTGTCCAGTCCATCACTACAAACGACGGCACCCGTCGTACTGTCCCGTCATCATCAGTGAGTTTGGTCTGACGATCGCCACGCACTAATAGCAATCCCTTCTCCGCGATCGCCGCTTCAAAAGCTGCACCATTGTCAGTCCGCTCCCATGCCTCACATAAATCTGCTTTCACCTGCGCCTTAGACACCTTCGTCCGCCAGGTCTGCTGATGGTCTTGGTAGTCCATCTCGGCCACAGGCCGTTCCACCTCATGGGCATGTTCACCTCTCATCCAGGCCACGATCGCATGCTGCCCCTCTTCGGCTAGCTGTTTTATCACCGTGCGGTTATGCTTCCCCACCGTCAAATCATGACCAAACTGGTGCTCTAATATCCGTGAAACTTTCTCGTTTCTAATTCTGGTAAAAGACAACTCGATTGCCTTACATGTATCAGTGTCCACCCGCTCATACACGCGGTGCTTATGGATACGCCCTTTCTTGATATGGGTCACCTCAATAAACGGGTGATCGCTCAAGCCAAACTCTGCCTCATAGGCCCACCATGCCCTCCCCCACTGTTCCTCGTCTAGCTCCTCCGCAGGACTCACACTGATGTGATACATGTGCTTCTCAACACGGGATGATAGCTGCGACATGAACTCCATGCATTGCAGTGCCTCATGCACATCATAATGCAAGGCTAGATTCCGTGAATCGCTGACAATGATCTCTTGTTCCACCCCATCAAAATCAATCACCTTTGTCAGGTGATTCGCCAGGGATTTCCTCCCGCTGCGCTGGGATGACTTAATGATCATCTTCGACCTTCAACCCCATTAATGATCGGGTCACCTCAGCCATCATTTCCTCTAACGCTTTACACGAAGCAGCGATAGCCGCATGGCTCGGTTTCATCGCCTCATCACTACGTAAGTGACCCGCATTCGCTAAGTACGCCAGCTGGTTCAGATTACTTCCTATCTTCCCAATCTGACCTACAAACTGACGCACCACTTTGGCATCATCATTTGCTGGA
Source organism: Cyanobacteria bacterium P01_F01_bin.53 (assembly GCA_039186165.1). GTDB lineage: Bacteria > Cyanobacteriota > Cyanobacteriia > Phormidesmidales > Phormidesmidaceae > Phormidesmis. The sequence goes on along the minus strand of JBCDAG010000218.1, from coordinate 448 downwards.
ACACGGTGCTTCTTTCTCGGCACCGGCGCGTCCACCGCCAGCTGCCGGAAATACTCATTCATCGACATTTCTGCCGTGTCGATATCCCGCTCTATCTGCGCCCACTCTTCCCACTTGAACCGCAAGGTCACACGTCGGTACGGTGGATGCTCGGACTGGGTTCCCTCTGCCATTCCAAGTTGCTCTCTTGTTTTTCTTGGATGCCCAATGCCAAACCCAGTTTTGGCGGAAAGGCTCAGGCCTTTCCAAGGTGGGGGTTCAGCGGGGAGGACACCTCCCCCTGACAAGCGGTGCTGTCAGACAAAATCTCTAAGGAGATTTCGCCCGACAGCACCGCTTGTCAGGGGGAGGTGTCCTCCCCGCTGAACCCCCACCTTGGAAAGGCCTGAGCCTTTCCGCCAAAACTGGGTTTGGCATTGGGCATCCAAGAAAAACAAGAGAGCAACTT
>JBCDAG010000217.1:0-12439 GCA_039186165.1 Cyanobacteria bacterium P01_F01_bin.53 | reverse complement strand
CTTAAATCTCTAATTATTCAAGTTTCTAGGTGCTACTCGCGCCTTCCAGAACAACGGTGTGAACCGCTGCGCCCTTCAGCGCTTAACCAATATAACGACACCTAGTCACAGGTGTCAACTTTTTGGTTCAGAGATTTTTCCCTTCAACCTGTATCCTCTAATACAAAAGGAACGCAGGTCTTTAAAGAGATGTAATGATCTCCTCCTTATTTCTACGCAAGAGCTTCGGTATTCCCGGAGCTTTTTTTAGTTTTGGGCGCACTTTTTTTAAGAAAAGACGCTGTGCACGTTGATTAATAACCAACCGTTGGCTCTGAAGCCGTTTGAGTAGGCTGTGTCATTAGCTACTTCGTTTGTATAAATAATTTAGATGGATTAATTAAAATTAGGGCTTCTATTTATCAGCGCTGAGGTAGACACTGTATAAACTGTATAAGGTATTGAAAGTGTATTTAAGGACGCGCGGTGAATTTTCAGTCTGTCATTGCTACGTTGAATAAGTTTTGGGCCAACCAAGGCTGTGTGATTATGCAGCCCTATGACACAGAAAAAGGTGCGGGGACGAAAAGTCCTCATACCTTTTTGAGAGCCATTGGCCCCGAGCCTTGGGCGGTGGCCTATGCAGAGCCATGCAGAAGACCGGCAGACGGTAGATATGGCGAAAACCCCAACCGATATCAACATTACTTTCAGTACCAGGTGCTGATTAAGCCTTCACCTAGCAATATTCAGGATCTTTACTTGGATTCATTAAGGGCGCTTGGGATTAAACCTGAGGATCACGATGTACGTTTTGTAGAAGACAACTGGGAAGATGCTGCCGTTGGCGCATGGGGCGTTGGTTGGGAAGTCTGGCTAGACGGAATGGAGGTAACGCAGTTTACCTATTTCCAACAGTGCGGTGGATTGGACTGTCGGCCAGTGTCGATTGAGATTACCTATGGGTTAGAGCGGCTGACGATGTATCTACAAGAGGTGGATGCGATGGCCAAAATTCAATGGAATGATGAACTGACCTATGGCGACATTTACATGCAAGCTGAGGTAGAAAACTCAACCTATAACTTTGAAGCATCGAGTTCAGAGCTGCTATTTAAGCTTTTTGAGCTGTATCAACAAGAAGCAGAACAGCTGATGGAAAGGGAATTAGTTCTACCTAGCTATGACTATGTACTGAAGTGCTCTCATGCATTTAACCTGCTGGATGCGCGTGGCGTTATTTCAGTAACTGAGCGGACACGGTATATTCGGCAGGTGCGCGGACTTGCAAGGAAAGTAGCGCAGTTGTATTTGGAGCAACGGGAAAAGTTGGGCTTTCCGTTGCTTAAGGATTCTAAGAACGGGTCAGAAAAGGAAGGTGCGGAAGCCAAGCAAGCATTGCAGACGTAGATAGCCCGTGTTAAGACATATTAAGTGTCTTGATAGTTTTGAGGATAAGGATCGTGGGCGTAGCGCTGAGAGGTTATTTGGAACTGCTTGCAAATTGGTTCGCCAGGTTTAATTTGCCCGAGCCGATTGTGCATTGGGGGCATCCGGTCATGATGGCCATTGTCGTATTTGTAATGGGTGGTTTTGCGGCCTATGCAGGGTGGCAGGGGCGTTTGGCAACAGAGTCGTGATCGCTGTAGAGCAGAAACAGACCCATGCCAAGATTGCTCCATTGATGTATTTGTTTATTGTGATAGGTGCTAGCGGGGGCATTTTGTCATTGGTAATGCAGGGTGAACCGATTTTGGAAAGCCCACACTTTTGGACGGGAATGGGGGCGATCGCACTCCTCTCAACGAATGCAATCATCGCAGCGTCTAAATTCAGGAAAAACAATACAGCCCTGAGATCGGCGCACGCTTCTATCGGCAGTGCCGCCCTCGCAATACTCGTTATTCATGCAGTCTTTGGTACGCAACTCGGTCTTTCTATCTAGGAAACAGTATAGATAGCTGATTTAGAGAGACTGTGGAATTAGATTCCACAGTCTTTTTTTAGCGCTACATCACTCTCAGCGTAAGAAGCTCCTGGTCAAGTCCGAGTAAAAAAAGGGGTAGCACACAGCCATAAGTGGGCTATTTAAACAAAAGGAGTAGATGGAATCACAGCATGACGCCCTGGGGAGTACTGATTATCAGTTGGGCTTATCTTTTGGGGCTTCTGGTCACAGGAATCACCGAAAATAAGCTCATAGGCGTAATATCTGTAGCTGGTTTCGGCATATTTGGTTTAAGTGGCGTGCTCGGTCTGGGCATCACCCGCGTTTGGCGGGCGGGTCCAACGGCAAAACAATGGTGGATTGCAGGGTTTATCAGCATGGTAGCCGCGAGCTATTGCCTTGTACGCGCACCACAACCGGCACCTGACGATGTAAGTCGGTTTGTCTCTCAACAAGAGCAAAGAGTGCTGGGGCAGGTCATGCAAATGCCGCAAACGACTCGTCAGAACAAAGGGAAGTTTTTCCTCAAGGCACAGTCGGTAAGAGGGGTTGGGAATAACAGCTTTGCAGAGGTGCCGAAAAGTGTCAGTGGAAAGCTATATGTAACGGCAGCGCTATCTCCTAGTAAAAAGCTGTTTCCAGGGCAGCTTGTAGAACTCAAGGGTGAGATTTATCCCATTGAGTCTGGGCGTGACACTGACAAATCGAGCTTTGGCGATTACTTAGCAAAGCAAGGTTGCTTTGCCGGATTTAGAACGCATTGGGTGGAGTTTTTGCCAGGACAGGAACCGCCACGTTGGGCGCTTTGGCGACTACGGCAACGAATTGTGGTGGCGCAAGGACGGTGGCTGGGTGAACCCGCCGGTAATTTGCTCAGTGCAATGACATTGGGCAGACGGGCAGTTGATTTGCCCTATGGGGTAAAGGATGAGTTTATTAAAGCTGGCCTAGCCCATACGCTTGCAGCCTCTGGATTTCACGTTTCTTTGATACTGGGTCTCGTCCTGAGCGTGGTGAAATCCAGCCGACCTCGGACGCAGGCGATCGCAGGACTACTCGCACTGACGATCTACATCGGACTAACCGGCCTACAACCGAGCGTGGTTAGGGCTTCTGTAATGGGCGCAGGTGCACTGATTGGCCTTGCCTTGCAACGACAGATTAAACCGTTGGGCTGTTTGCTGGTTGCCGCGAATCTGATTTTGCTATGTAATCCGCAATGGATATGGGATGTAGGGTTTCAGCTGAGTGCAATGGCGACACTGGGTTTGATTCTGACCGTGCCTTGGCTAATGGAGAGAATGGAGTGGCTCCCAACCAATGTGGCAACCCTTCTATCCGTGCCAATGGCGGCTTATTTTTGGACGATTCCGCTTCAGCTGTATTATTTTGAGGTTTTGCCAACTTACAGCATTTTGTTGAATGGGATTGCGACACCGTTGGTGATATTGATTAGCATGGGAGGCTTTATCAGTGCGATCGCAGCCATCATTTGGCCCCTAGCAGGCAGCTTCATTGCCGCAAATCTCTACTATCCAATTCATGTACTTATTTGGTTAGTGAATAGATTCAATCAGCTCCCTGGTCACTCAGTCGAGTTTACGGGCTTTGGAGCGTGGCATGTGGTGATAACCTATGGCATTTATGCAGCGATTAGCGTTTGGCTGTGGCGACGGCAAAAAAGGGCAACGTTTGCATTGGCTGCTTGAGCTGACTGCTTGAGCTGTGAGATATCGAAAGAGACGCAAATCGCAAGGTTTTCACCCAAGGGAAATAGCCAAAAGTAAATGATTAATCGCCTTAGATTTTGGCTAGACCTAAAGAGAAATCGGTGTAAGATGGTGACCAACCAGGAGAGGTGGCAGAGTGGTTGAATGCGGCAGTCTCGAAAACTGTTTTAGGGTCACACCTAACGAGGGTTCGAATCCCTCTCTCTCCGTTCACAAAATTTAGGCGATTTGGGCGACTTCGCAACAGCAGGTAGTAGGCCTCTAAGCCCATGAATGTAGCGCTAACTTCAGCCCTCATTGCAACACTCACCTCCATCACCGTTGTATTTCTGCAAGCGGGATTGAAGGCAATTAACACCAAACAAAAAATTGCCAGTGAAATCAATTCAGCCTATCTCAACCCCTTACGGCTATACACCGAAGAAACCTTTTTCCGGCTCTACGACATCAATTCACGATTGATAAAAGGCCAACGGGAATCGCTGCTTTTTCTCCCCACAGAGACCCAAACCACTCAACTATCCGCACAAGACGACAGTTGGTTCAATGGAGAAGGCTGCTACTTTTTATCCAGCTGCTATTTCACAGCCTGTCTATTCGCCTGTATTAAAAAAGTCCGCGAAGATATCCCCTACTTAAAATTGCGCGGTCGAAATGACACCGCATTGCCCAGCGCCCTGTTTGCTGTCAGTCGTGGGTTTCTGAGCGATCTTGGCATCTTTTACGCTATCCAACACAGCATTGGCAGTGAACTGTATCTCCATAGCGAGCAGCGACTCGTGACCTATCGAGAGTTCTGTAAACTCATACAAACACCCGATAAACGGGTTTGGTTTGACCGGCTACTGAGCTTCTATCTCGATATTAATCAAGGGAAACGGCAGGCTAACCTCACAGTAACGATGACGGCTCTCTATGGTTTGGCACAGTTTTGCGATCGCATTGCCCAAGGGAACAGCTCCATTGACGAACGCCTCCGCACCGAAGGTCAGCAGCCGCCGTTTCAACCACGTAGATAGCGACAAACGCTAAGGCAACCAGAATTGAGGCAGCAACTGCTGACCCAGCTCACGCGCAGTACGGTTAATCGCCCTAGCGGCTTGGATATGAGGTTCATCAGGCACGATGGGGATAATGTTAGCCGATTGACCAGAGCCAAACTGCTTGATGACGCGGTTTGCGGCTTCTAGGCCAGTCACGTAGGCTTTCTCTTGAGACCATGAACCATGGCGAGTGACAATCCAATCACCGCTCATAAACACATTGGAAAAGCTGGTTGTACCGAGAAGTAAATAGCGGTAGCTACCGGGCGCAAAGTGGCTGACGCCTTGGCGAATGCGGACAACGGCATGGTCCGTGATTTTGGCATCGCCAAAGGCTGGGATACAGCCCGCAAGGTCTTTTTGAACCAAGGGGAGAACCTGCTCATCACTGAGGTTGAGAAGCTGGTTGGCATGGTAGTAATCGACTTCAACCACCGAACCGGGTTCGTCCTTATATTCATCGTGTAGTTCGTTGAGATCGAAAAAGGTCCAGCCGGTGGTTTCGTGGAAACCAAAGCAGGCATTGGATGGCAGGGGAATGTCGATTTTACGGTCGAACCAGAGGCGAGCAGCGAGGACATCGATGCCACTGAGGTTAGATAAGTTTCGAAATTCAGGGCGATCACGCAACGCATCACTCTGCGCCACAATCTTTTTCATGCCAGTGATCCCCACCGAGAAAATCACCGCATCCGCTTCAAAAACTTCATCGCCGCAAATCACCGCATCAATAGTGTTATCGGCACCGACGCGCACATCAGAAACCCGATGATTCGCCAAAATGCGTCCGCCGGCTTTTTCGATTTGCTCCACCCAAGGGCGAAAAATCATGGCACCGACGGTACCGCGACACCAACGCACGTCAAAATCCGGCTGGTGAGCCAGGATAAAGTAATACAGCATGCCTAACGCGGCGGCCGCTGAGCATTGCTCACCCGGCGCAAACAGGCCAACAAGCAACATTGGCTCAAACGATTCCTTGTAGAGCCGTTCAGAAACGCCGTACTGCTTGAACAGCTCACGGGCAGTCATATTGTCATACCGTTTCCAAGCTTCGTCAGAATTATCGAAGTCAATAAGCGAATAGAGCAACGGCAGGGCAGAGAGCCTATCGACTAAGGGCAATCGCTTGAAGCGGGTGTATATGAACGTGCCTAACGGTGTGGGTAAATAGGGCTCGTGCGCAAAAATAGGTGATTCAACTTCTAGGCCCGCAGGGGAGTATTGGGAGGAGCGGGTGTAGGGAGTGAAGGGTTGAATATCCAACTCATCGGTGAGGGCAAAAATATTGTTATAGGGATACCAGAAGCCATGAATACCGGCCTCGACGGAACGGCCTTTCTCGGTTTGCCAGCCAGCCACTAAGCCACCTGGTTGTTCACCTGCCTCTAAGAGGGTAACGTCGTAGCCTTGCTTAGATAAATGGTAGGCAGAACCGAGACCGGCCCAACCAGCACCGACAACGACGACTTTTTTCTGGACAGCAGATGGAGACATAAAAACCGATAAATAAAAGGATGTGGATCCGTGAACGCAAGGCTTCATCGGTAGAAGCCAAACTTGTGGATCCCTCTATTTAAGGTAATGAGAAATGAGGCTACAAGCTACCTATTTCAGACAAATCAGAAAAAAGGATCTAATAAAGCCATGCTAGATATCAAGCCCTAAAAGTAAACCAGCCACGGTTAACACCGTGGCTGGTTTAGAAATGCTGACCTACTCAAGCACTTAGGCTATTCAAGCAATTCAAGCAATTCAACTATTCAAGCACCTAGGCTATTCAAGCACTTAGGCTACTTTGAAACACCTGCTAACGCAGGCTCACGCTCTGGGGCAACGGTAATTTCGCCTTCTTTGTCGATATCAAAGAGGACGGTATCGCCTTCTTTAAGCTTACCGGCCAGGATGGCTTCAGCAAGATGATCCTCAACTAAACGGGCGATCGCACGACGCATCGGCCTTGCACCATAACGCTGGTCATAGCCCTCGTCCACCAACCGATCCTTAAAGGCATCGGTCAGCTTGAACGACAGGTTACGCTCAACCAAACGGGCACTAACTTGCTTAAGCAGAATCTCAGCAATTTCAGTAACTTCATCCTTAGTGAGCTGACGGAAGACGATGATTTCATCAATCCGGTTGATCATTTCAGGGCGGAAGAACTGCTTCATTTCCTCATTCACAAGGTTGCGAATGTTGTTATAGCGGCTAGTTGTACCATCGGCATCAGACAACTCGAAACCGAGGCCACCGCCACCTTTCTCAATAACTTTAGAACCAATGTTCGAAGTCATGATAATCAGCGTGTTCTTAAAGCTGATTTCGCGGCCCTTTGAGTCGGACAGGCGACCATCGTCTAACACCTGTAGCAAGATGTTGAAGACATCGGGATGAGCCTTTTCAATCTCATCCATCAGGATGACACTGTAGGGCTTACGACGAACTGCTTCAGTCAGCTGACCACCTTCGTCATAACCGACGAAACCTGGAGGAGAACCGATTAGCTTGGAGACCGTATGGGACTCCATAAATTCGGACATGTCTAAGCGAATCATCGACTCTTCAGAGCCAAATACAGAAGACGCTAGGGCCTTAGCCAATTCAGTTTTACCAACCCCTGTAGGGCCAGAAAATACCAGGCTGGCAATGGGTCTATCTAACCCGCGCAACCCAACTCGCGCTCGGCGGATAGCCCGAGAAACCGCTTCTACTGCTTCATTCTGACCGACCACGCGCTCGTGCAATGTGTCTTCGAGGTGCATCATCATCGCCGATTCGGTCTCAGTGATAGCGTTGAGCGGAACCCCCGTCCAAGACGACACGATATCGGCAATATCCTCGTCACTCACTTCTGGAATACGAGTGATGACAACATCATCGGCCAGCGTCTCTTGAATCTGTTGAGTAAGAGATGCCTCAGATTCACGAAGTGTGGCAGCTTGGTCAAAGTCTTGATGCTGCACTGCTTCGATAATGTCCTTTTGAACCTGGCGCAGTTCGCTGCGTAGTTCGCTAGCAGGGATATTGCGGGAGTAACGCAAGCGCACTCTAGAACCGGCTTCATCAATGAGGTCAATGGCCTTATCAGGCAGGTGACGGTCAGTGATGTAGCGATCACTCAAAGTAGCTGCCGCTTCTACCGCTTCATCGGTAATATTCAGACGGTGGAACTGCTCATAGCGACTACGCAAGCCGTAAAGAATCTCAACCGTATCTTCCACAGATGGCGGCGCGATCGTCACTGGCTGGAAGCGACGCTCCAGGGCAGCATCCTTTTCGATGTACTTACGGTATTCCTCAAGCGTAGTGGCACCGATACACTGCATTTCGCCGCGTGCTAGGGCTGGCTTAAGCAGGTTAGCCGCATCCATGCCACCCTCCAGGGAACCGGCACCCACCAGGGTGTGAATCTCATCAATGACCAAGATGACATCCTGAGAGTTTTTAACCTCATCAATGACCTGGGTAATACGCTCTTCAAAATCACCTCGGAAGCGCGTACCCGAGACCAGCAGGCCCATATCGAGGCTTATGACGCGGCGGTCGATCAACGCCTCAGGGACATCTTGATTGACAATGCGCTGGGCAAGGCCTTCGGCGATCGCAGTTTTACCCACACCGGGCTCACCCACTAACACGGGGTTATTTTTGGTGCGGCGACCCAAGATTTGCACCACGCGCTCAATTTCTTGATGGCGACCGATCACAGGATCGAGCTTGCCTTCAGCAGCCACTGCCGTTAAGTCAGTACCGTACTCAGTCAGTACGCTATCGGACTTGCGCTCAGACTTACCACTGCTACTGACACGACCTGAAGTCACTGGCGTATTTTCGCCAATCACACGGACTAGCTGCACGCGAATTTTGTCGGGGTCTACGCCGAGGTTCGCAATTACTCGATAGGCAACGCTTTCGGAGTTTTGAGTGAGACTTAAAAGCAAGTGCTCAGGCTCAATGTAAGGATGGTCGAGCTTGCGAGCTTCTTGAAAAGCCTGCTCAAAAACCTGCTTCACCTTAGGTGTAAAGGGAATTTCTACGGGACCGTTACCAGAACCACGGCCAATAATGGACTCCACTTCAGTTCGTGCATTGGCAAGGTTGATGCCAAACTCATCTAGCACCTTTGCAGCAATGCTGGTGTTCTCCTTGATAATGCCGAGCAGTAGTTGCTCGCTGCCAACAAAATTATGACCCAGGCGACGGGCCTCCTCTTGCGCCTGCATAATGACCGCGATCGCTGTGTTTGTAAAATGCTCAAACATACTTTGAAGAGACCTCTACCCGTTTTAATGGCTTAACGTACTGCTGCTAATAGCTTTGACTGGCTATCCTTAACGGATAACAGGCAACACCTACCTGACAAGCAGACGGCCCATCGTTTGCGCGAACTGTCAGACGAACAGTAACGCTGGCTTCGTTAAGTTATCTATCTACTTATGTCAATATACTTGCATTTAAGGTGTTATGGCACTAGAGAGAGCCGTAATTGATGGGGTGTTTTCCGTAACACATACTTACGATAGGACCTTAGACAGGGTTCAAACAGTACCCATGGATGGACTTTTCAGAATACCCAATATTAAGTTTAAAGATATAAAACTTAATTGGTAAAGCACATCCGCCAAATTACTTCATTTCATTATAGGGAATGTAACCCTTAAGACAGCCCCCACAATCATGAGAACCTGATGAAAATACAAATTTGGCCGATGGCAAAGGCTATAAACCTTGTGCCATCGGCCAAACCTCGTATTTGTGTCGGGAAAGATTAATCGCTGGTCATACTGAGACGTACGTACTTAGCTAAGTTTAATTACGGAGCAAAACTTACTGAGCAAAATCAGCCTGGCAGACGGCCAGCATATCGTAGTCGTTAGCACTAATACCTGAAATCCGATGGAATCCTTCTAGGATGTAGGCACCGACCCCTTCACCTGCGACCAAAGCGTCTTCTACGGTAAGGGCAACGGAGTACGGGCGAACGGTCTGCTCGTAGCTATCAACAACGTTAACAGCTAATTGGTTGGGCGTTATTTCACCAGAGAAGCAGTCGAACGAGGAGTGGGAATGATAAAACGCGCCGACGGTTCGATTATTTTTAACCGAGAAGATCGCGTAGGCAGACCCCATTTGGTCAGGGGTGGAACTTTGCCCAAACAGATAGGTGCCGTCTTCTAATACCGTTTGAGATGCCGTCTGAGGTGATTGACGGTGAGCAGCAGCGGCCCCATTACCATTAGAAACTTCGGGAGAGACCTGAGCCGTACCGGCACTGGGGAAAGCAAGGCCGCAAACCGCAAGGGCCAATAGCGCGTTTTTGAATAGCTGAGTTCGCTGAGATGCACTGCTGAGGAAGGTCATAGAAAGGTCCCGCTAGTTAGAGTTGTAGTGGCGTGAAGGAAGCGTGACAATTCCAAAAGGTGGGCGATGTAACCAAGAATGGGTTCAAGGGCAACCTTTTTGGAAAACTTAAAAACGAAACAAACGAAAGCATTAACCAATGAAACAGGCGCGGATTATCAGTAAAGTTCAACGTCTGAGGTATCCGTGGCTACATATGTGTTGTAGCTTGATCCTTAAGCCCTTACTGAGAAAGCATAATGATCCTTAATTAAGGGACACATCTGTCTACAAACAAAATTTGGTTTTTCAAAAGAAATGAGGAAAATGCCTGTGACAGTGAGGGACATGGCAGACCGGCAAGCGTTACTGAAACAGCTACACAACCTGGATGGTCGTAGCTATAGGGAATACAAGAGCATTAGGGGGCATTACACATTTTCTGGAGGAAACTCTGAGTTTGAATTGTGGGTGGACTATGTACAGGGCGATCCGTTTGCCGCACCGAGCCGGGTTCGACTGAGGTTGACTCAGGGAGTCGCACAGTTTCCGTCTCAGTGGCTAAGTGATTATGTTGCTCAAACGGCGATCGCAGATTATGTCACTAGGCAAGTGGGGCAAGTGGCCCAGGCCATCCGGAAAAAAAGAGGCTCTGGAAAAAGCGGCAATATTGACATATCAGGTCCTAGCCAAGTTATTCTGCGACGTTCAGCAATTTGGCTTGATACAAAAGGATTAGAGGTGAGGTTGACAGTTGGGCTACCGGCCTTTGGGCGGCGGATTGCAGGCAAAGCGGCAGCGGCACTCCTGTGCGAAGACTTACCGCAACTCGTAGAACGCGCACTGAAGTACAACGCCTTGGATGCAGTGGCGTTGCAACAACATGTACACACTCTCCAGGATTCAGAAGCTTTGAGAAGTCAGCTTGCGGATCGCGGACTCGTTGCTTTTATCGCGGAAGGCGCTTGTCTCCCTCGCCACAGTGGCATTGACGAGAGGCCACTGACTGGCGATATCGAGCTATTCACACCCCCAAGTGATGATTGGATTGAGCTGGAGACCCCCCACAGCGGACTGATTAAGGGATTGGGTATCCGTGAGGGAGTCACGCTGATTGTGGGGGGTGGCTACCACGGAAAATCAACACTGCTGCGGGCCATTGAGCAGGGCATTTATAACCACATTCCAGGGGACGGGCGGCAACGGGTCGTGGCCGATGAACGCACGGTGAAGCTGCGGGCGGAGGATGGCCGTAGTATCGCGGGGGTGACGATCTCATCCGTGATTAATCACCTACCCAGAGGTCAGCAGTCTGACAATTTTTCGACGGCGAATGCCAGCGGGAGCACCTCCCAAGCGGCAGGCCTGATTGAGGCAGTGGAGGTAGGGGCGAAGGCTCTACTGATTGATGAGGATACGGCGGCGACGAATTTTATGATTCGAGACCGCAACATGCAGACCCTGATTGCCAAGGATAAAGAGCCGATTACGCCATTTATCGATAAGGTTCGTCAGCTGTATGACGACTATGGCATCTCCACGATTTTGGTGATGGGGGGTAGTGGGGATTATTTTGCGGTGGCAGATACGGTGATTGCGATGGAGGATTATCAGCCTCGAATTGTAACAACGCAGGCCAAGGCGATCGCACAGGCGGACCCTAACCAAAGACGAACAGAAGGCGGTGAGAAATTCGGAGAGATCATGCCTCGGGCCATTTTGCCCAAGAGCCTGCCACGGGGGAAAAGTGTTCGACCTTTGAAGGTGAAAGCTCGCAAAAACTCGCTCATGCTGGGCTATGAGGAGATCGATCTGAGTGCGGTGGAACAAATTGTAGAAACGCATCAGGTACGAGCGATCGCCCAGGCCATGATTTATGCTCAGCGATATTACTTTGGTGCCCATCGCTCCTTAAGTGAGGTGCTAGACCATGTGATGGAAGATATCAAGCGCGGCGGACTCGATGCACTATCAGCGGGGATCGATGATCGACTGTCAGGAGATTTAGCCGAGTTTCGACGATTTGAATTGGCCTCTACCATCAACCGGCTGAGAACCGTGCAAACTTGTTATATTTCTGGTCACGGGCGATCTATTTTGTAACAGTTCAAGAACAGAGTTTAAGAACTTATTAAAAGTACAAGCCAACTTCGGGCGAAATAGCTACAGTGTAAGCAAGATACCTCCTAACTGCGTCTCTAGCTCTGTCGCGCTATCTCCTTTACTGGATAAGCGGACAGAGTTTTTTTTGTTGGAAGCGTACTAACCAATCTGCCAGTTAAAACAATCCAGTCAAAACAATCCAGTCAAAACAAGCCCAGTAGATCACGAAAGAAAATAAGAAAGGGGTAGGGTCAGGCTATACAACCAAAAGAACGTAGCCATGAGAGCCTTCCCAT
>JBCDAG010000216.1:0-12498 GCA_039186165.1 Cyanobacteria bacterium P01_F01_bin.53 | reverse complement strand
CCCACATCCACCATCTCTTCGACGATTTAGACGTATTGTTCCTCGGCATGGAATGCGAAGGTGCCCCCTTTACCTGGGCTTACGGTCCTCTATTGCCCAACACCGTTCCCCACAAACAGGCTCAAACCCGCCGCTTAGACGGCTCCAACGCCGACCGCGCCCAAGCCCTCGTAGAGCAGCTCAACCCCCAACAGGTCTACATCTATGCGATGGGCCAAGAACCTTGGCTCACCTACATTACCTCCATCGACTACGCCCCCGACGCCCCTCCAATCCTAGAATCCAACAAACTAATCGAAGCCTGTAGAAAGCAGGGAAGAGTGTGTGATCGCCTCCTCGGCAAACACCAAATCGACCTTACACCCAAACCCAAAACGACAGCTCACAATACCCCGATTCCCGTCACTTACCAGCCACCCTACTCTTCGAGAACGTCAGAGACGAACGACTCCGCTCAGGGTTCGATACTCGCTCACCCCCCGGTGGCTGAGCGGAGTCGAAGCCACAACCCAGCCAGTCCACCCCCCACTGCACTCTCTATGGAAGATACCCTCACTCCCTTCCTCAACCACCTTCAATCCCTCGACATCCGCCTCTGGCTAGACGATGACACCCTCCGCTGCAATGCCCCAAAAGGTGCCCTCACCCCAGACCTAACCGCCCAACTCAAAGAAAACAAGCCCGCTATCATCGCCCTTCTAAAAGGCAGCGTCACAAAATCTCCTGAACAAACAATCTCCCCAAAAAACACTCAAACACCAGAAGCAACCACAGACCTAGCCGACTGGCAACAAGATCTCCATCTCCCTGACGAAATCCGTCCCCTTTCCCCTTCTTCTTTTCCCCCTTCACCCTTAAAAGATATTCTCCTAACTGGTGCAACCGGCTTCCTCGGCGCATTCCTCCTCCACGAACTCCTCCGCCAAAAAAACGCCACCATCCACTGCCTAGTTCGCGCCACTAGCCCCACCGAAGCCCTTGCCAAGCTCAAACAGTGCCTCACCAACTACAAAATCTGGCAAACCGACTTCGACTCACGCATTCAACCCATCGTCGGCGACTTATCACAACCCTATCTTGGCCTGACGAAACAACAGTTCTACACGCTTGCTGACCAAATCGACGCGATTTATCACAACGGTGCTCAAGTCCATCACCTCTCTCCCTACGCTCAGCTCAGGACAACCAACGTCCTCGGCACCCGAGAAATCATCAAACTCGCCTGCCACGGTACTCTCACTCCCTTGCACTACACCTCTACGCTGAGTGTGCTGCCACCCACTCCCCTGCCCGGAGAATCAAAAATCTACGAACAGGCAGATCTAAGCGACTATCCTGTCCCAGCTGGCGGCTATAACCGCAGCAAATGGGTCGCAGAACAGCTGATTGCCCAAGTGCGCGATCGCAATCTTCCCACCACCATCTACCGCCCTGGCCCCATCTCCGGCCACAGCGAAACCGGCATCTTCAACCGCAACGACTTCCTCTACCGCCTCATGCAAGGCTACATCCAGTCCGGCATGGCCCCCAACGGCGAAACCCCACTCGACTTACTGCCCGTAGACTACGCTGCCAAAGCCATCGTCTACCTATCCCAACAGCCCGAAACCATCGGCAAAGCCTTCCACCTTATCCATCCAAACCACGCCTCCTCAAACCTTCTCTTCGACGCCTGCCAAGCCGCAGGCTACACCATCCAACGCGTCCCCTACGCCACCTGGTACCAAAAACTCCAAAACATCGCCCAAGGCGATCCCAACCATCCCTTATATCCCCTTGTCGCCCTCTTCTCCTCCCGTCAAAACGCTACTAACGAGCCTGCACAAACTCCCCCAGAAATCCCCTTCGACACCACCCAAACCTACACTTATCTGAAAGACGCCCCGTTTGACCTCCCCCCCCTTGACCAAACCCTCTTCAATACCTACGTCAAAGCCATGACCCCATCTCAATCATCTCCCGTTCTCACCTAATCCCCTTTCCCCTTTCCCCACTAGCTCAGCTCCTCGGCGGCAAAGTGCGTTTCCCCCATCCCCCAAAAGGCAACTCTAAACTGTCCACCCGCAGCAAAGTGTGTTTCCCATGTCTCCCCGCTACTCCGACTACGACAACTGGGCCTGGCTCTACAACCAAACCATGGGACCAGAATACAGCCAACCCCAGCTAGATCTCCTCAAACGAGTCCTTCTCCCCTATGTCCCTCCTCAGGGAGAGATTCTCGATCTTTGCTGCGGTACTGGCCAGCTCATACAGCCCCTCGTCGAAGCAGGATACAAAGTCACCGGGCTAGACGGCTCAGCCGAAATGCTCAGCCATGCGAAAGAAAATGCACCTAAGGCGACCTACTGCCTAGAAGATGCGCGTACCTTTGACATCGGCAAGGACTTCAACGGTGTTTTCTCCACCAGCGCCTCCCTTAATCACCTAATGACCCTCGAAGATCTCACCCAAGTGTTCGAGCGCGTTTACGCTTCACTCCAAGCAGGGGGGATTTTTGTATTCGATCTGAACCATCCACAGCAGCTAGAACGGTGGTGGCGCGGTCAGCCCACCGAAGGTGCACTCAGCCGATACTACGCCTGGATGATTACCCCTCATTACGATGCCACGCTGGCCAAAGGCGATTTCCAGGTCAGTATCTTTCGCTCATCTACAAGAGCCCCCGGCATTTTAGATAAGATTCTTTCTCCTATTAAACAATTCGTCTATGAATTGCTCAGCCGCGATCGCTTCATCGGCTTTCGGCTCAAACTCATTCAAAATCTCTTAAAAATAGAACCTCACTGGAAACGCAAGGAACTAGTCTATCCAGTAAAAGGCCACAACCTCAACGACGTAAAACAAGCGCTAGAACAAACAGGATTCAAAGATATCTCAATTCAAACAATTGAAGGGAGTACAGAAATAGACCAAAACCACTCAGCTCATTTCATTTGCACTAAGCCGCCTTCGATAGGCTCTTCGCCGAATCAACAGTCTCAATCCACCGTTTCAACAACAACTGCCTAAAGGACTTGTGACTAAATCAAGGTATCCCCTTTCCCTTTTCCCTTTCTCCCTCCCAAACCGGAGACTTTATTTTTGCGCAACTCCCTAACCCAACCTTTTGAGTTACCCCCCCAAGAGCCATGACTACGACCTCTCTACCTACCAACTTGCCGACAAAGCAGCAATATTTACAGGATGTCATTGACCTCTATAATCGTCGCACGGCAAGGTCAAAGCAATTCGCCGCAGACAATCGTGCTGCCCTGGCAGATAAGAGTTCGATTGGCTTTAACTTTTCGCCTGAAACTAAAGAGATGTGCTATCCGGTAGTGGCAGCGGGATCGAAAGGCTCTAAACTCTGGGACATCGACGGCAATGAGTACATCGATATCCTTATGGGATTAGGCACCAATCTCTTTGGCCACAATCCCCCATTCGTCAAAGAAGCGATTGAACAACAGCTGCAAAAAGGCATTCAGATAGGTCCACAGTCAGAACTTGTGGGAGAGACTGCACGGCTCGTGAGTGAGCTGACTGGTATGGATCGCGTCACTTTTAGCAACACCGGCACCGAAGCAGTGATGACCGCTGTCCGCATCGCTCGCACCGCCACCAATCGCAGCAAAATCGCCGTTTTCACTAACTCGTATCATGGCCACTTTGATGCTGGCCTGATGCGCGCGCCGCTCAGTGAATACGCCCGTAAAAAAGCCGTGCGGATAACCGAGCGTAAGGCTTGGCTAAAACCGCTGAACTGGCTGCTGAACCAGCGCATGAATGCCCGTGCGGTGCCTGCGGCGATGGGTATACCCAGTGCAACTGCTCGCGATGTCATCGTTTTAGAATACGGCAATCCTCAGTCGCTTTCTGTCATCCAGGCTCACAAAAAAGACCTTGCTGCTGTTTTGGTAGAACCGGTTCAAAGCCGCTGCCCCGAATTACAGCCCCAAACCTTTTTAACCCGTTTAAGAACGCTCACCGAAGATTTCGATATTGCCCTTATTTTCGATGAAATGGTCACCGGCTTTCGTATAGAACAAGGGGGCGCACAGGCCCACTTTGGTATCGCTGCCGATATCGCCACTTACAGCAAAATCGTTGGCGGTGGGCTACCGCTGTCTGTCATTGCTGGAACATCTCGTTTTATGAACCATATTGACGGTGGACCCTGGCAATTTGGAGATAATTCATCCCCTCAAGTGCCAACTACATTCTTCGCAGGCACGTTCTGCAAGCATCCGCTTTCGCTTGCCGCTGCCCACGCTGTTCTATCGCATCTAAAAGCAGAAGGCCCTGCGCTACAGGCAGAACTAACACAAAAAACAAAAGCTTTGGTCAAGCGGCTCAATATGTTTACAGATAGTGCTGATATCCCCGTAAAGTTTACACAGTTTGGCTCATTTTTTGCGATCGCCCTCACCCAAAGCCAGCTGACGCCCCTAGCCACCACCCTCCTCTCCTACCACCTACTAAACCACGGTATTCACTTGCGTGGCGGCGACAAAGGCGGTTTTCTCTCCACCGCCCACACCACAGACGATATCGAAGCAATTTACCGAGCCTTTCAAGAAGGTCTTCGCACCCTCAGAGAAGTGGGGTATGTGTAAATGCTTAACATCAGACTTGCCCAGCACCAAACCAATACTGAAGCGCAAGACGTGTTGGAACGACAGTGCCCCTCCGACATCCGGGGCCAGGAGCCTATAAACACTCATATCTCTCACTAGAGTAGAGCCTCTCAACAGCCCTTTCTCTTCTATTCTCATCTAACCAGCATCAAACCATGACTAAATCTACCGAACCCATCTACCGTGTCGTCATCAGTGACGAAGGCCGCTATTCTATCTGGCCAGAATATAAAGAAATCCCCTGGGGCTGGCGTGCCGACGAAAAAAGTGGTCCCCGGCAAACCTGCCTCGACTACATCGAAGAAGTCTGGACAGACATGCGCCCTCTGAGCTTACAAACCGCAATGGCCCAGCAACAAGAACAATCCAGTCATGACTAATTCGATTACCTTTCCTGAAATCGCCGACCGTGCTGAAGAACAATCTGTGAAAGATAACCTCAACAATTCACCAGAGCGTTCACCAGAGACACTCGACCTCCTAGTACCTTGGGATATTCCCCTAGCGTGTCAATTGAGCGAGCCAATAAAACAACAGATTGCAGCAAGCCTGCAATCACTCTTCCAGGCCCTAAATAACCCAAACTTCTCTGAAGCCCAAATCCAAATCCACCAGATCCTCACTAGCCTACCCATCCCTGAGACCCAACCCGCCCAAGTAAAATCCACCAAAACTGCCCTCAGCACTGCCGATGTAGAAGACTACGACATCTACTTCCGCGTCAACCATGTCCAAACCACTCCCAACCAAACCGACAGAGACGAAGCCACTGCCCTTTCCCTTACCCAAGGCCTCCTCACCAACTGCCACACATTCATCACCCTCTGCTGCACCACCCCAACCCTAGCCCCCCAACACGTCACCCAACAAAAACAGGGCTTCATCAGCTACATTCATCTCCTCACCCGCGTCTTCAACATAGAAAATCTCTTATAGCCACCCGCCATCCCCCACTTCTTAAAGAATCAGCGCTACCCTGTCCACTTGCAGCAACGCGTGTTTCCCCCTTCCCCTTTGCCCTTTCCCCCTTTTCCTACTAATAGTTTTCCCCTGGCCGCAAACCGTGTTTCCCATGCTTCAACCAACCCCACAAGACATCTGGCAAGGCTTCCACTGGTCCTTCTTCATCAACGTCCAGGGCCTCATCATCAGTCTCCGCCGCTTCGAAGCCCAGCTTGCCCTTGGAGATCTACCCGCCGCCAAAACTGAACTTGCCACCGCCACAGACCTCATGCTCGCCTCTGGGGCTTCTATGGAACTCGCAGGCAGCTTCAGCCACACCCAATACGAACAATCCGTACGCCCCTCCATGACCCCACCCCAAGTAAAGTCCACCAACTTCAGCGGCCTGATGTCGTGGGAACACGCTGCTCTTATGCAAATTTGGAAACGCCTGCGCCCAGCCTTCGAGAACTTACCCACAGAACTAAAACTACAGCACCAGGAATTTATCCAAGCATATAAGTCTCTCGCTTCCGCTCACCGAGCCGTTTGCGAAAAATTTGGCGGTGCAGAAAGTGGCAGTATCCGATTCGACAAAGGTTACGCACTAGACACCCTAGATAAATTCAGCCAAAGTCGCCTAAAACTCATTGAGCCATCAAATCAAGCCATTGAATCGTGTCCCTTTCACCTGAACTAAACTGCCATCATACTTACAGTCTCTTGGGTCCGAACTTGCAGAAAATCTTGCAAATAGGTCTTTAAGTTCAATCGTCTACAGAAAAATTAGTCCTATGTGTTAACAAGCCAGTGTTGGCTATTTGGCCGACGGGAAGAAGGGCAAATAGCTAATCAGCATAGAACGAACAAAGGCAATTTCTTTACGATTAAATTCGCCTAAAATCAAAAATAGTAAGGGAATCATTAAAGCTAGCAACAATAGCTGTGGCAATAGCCAGAGGCTGGGAACAGACCAATGGATTGCTAGTGCGTACATAGCTCCGCAAACCAACAGACTGCGCACCAACGTCAAAGCTGGTGGCCAGATCTGCCAGAGTCGATAGATTGTCACGACCATCATTATCGCGCCCAGCTGAGCCACTAAAGCAGTGATCCAAGCGGCCCCTATGGCATGTAGCTTAGGAACAATCCACCAGTGACCGAATACCGCTAGCGGCAGCAAAGGAGCAACCACAAAAAAAGGACTTTTCGGCCGAGCTGCTGCTGTAAGGATGGTTGTGCCGATAGAAATCATCATCAGCCCCAGAGAGCTAAAAATAAGAATAGACAGAATCGGAGCAGTCGGCAAAAACGTTTCTCCGTAGATCAGACTAACAATGGCTGGAGCCGTTGCTACTGTAATTGCACCCATGGGCAGCAGACCGACCACTAGTCTTAGGGCATGACGCGCCAACGCTTTGGCCTGGGTTAAATTTCCATCAGCGATGAGACGGCTGAGGCTAGAGAGCAGTAAAGGGGAAAAAGAAATACTGAGAATTGTTGGGATAAAAGCGAGATTCTGAGCTGCGCCGTAGATACCGGCTTCCTCAGCTGACCCGCCTAGCACCTTAAGCATGACGAGATCAAGCTTGTCGTAAAGTCGCATCGTCATGGCAAAGAAAAAGAGAGGCACCGCATAGCCGAATAGCGATCGCACCGGAAAATTAGCCTTTTGAAACCACGGCGTGGGCGCAAAATAACGTGCGATCGCTAGCTCCACTAAAGACGAACCCAACGTTCCAAGAATTGCTCCTGTTACCGAAAAGCCTGCCCCTACCAGCAAAACCATCAGAACCAGACGCAGTATCCAACGACCGGCAGTTGCCAACGCTCGCTCGCGAAATTTGCCCCGGCCAATTAAGATATTGCGCTGCGCACTGGCCAAGCTGAAGATCGGAATATCTAGAGCCAATAGCTGTAGATATTGGCCCAGACCAGGTTCATTGAGTCCATTTGCGATCGCAGGAGCGAGCAGCCAAATCAACGCTGTAATCCCTACACTTAGCCATAGATGCAGCCGCACCACTAGTGTGCCAATGGGTCGCCAGTCCTCTGCCTCCCCCACAAACTTGATGGTGGTGCGGCTAAAAATAGACGTAATGCTCCATTCAACCCACGCCACCACCACTGAGGCTAGGGTAAATAGACCATAACCCTGTGGTCCTAAGTATCGAGTCAAAAATCCAGCCGTAATCAAACCTGTTGGCAGAATCAGGCCCTCAGCCAAAAATACCCAGACCGTACCGTCTAGAATTTGACGGTTGGTTTTAGTCGCAGAAGAGGTCATAAGCTTTCCTTTTGCACCGTCCTTTGAGAGAATTCTCGTTGGGCCAGAAACAGAAAAAATATCAATGCGCCGAGCCAAACCACCGTCTGACCACCAATAGCCAGCGTAGAGATGGGGAAGGCTCTATTTAAGAAACGCGCCGGTGCCATGAGCGCAAACCAATTTAGTCCAAAGAGAATAGCAGCACTCACTCGAAAGGCCTGACTTGGCAACGTTTTGGCGAGACGAAAAAGAGCGATAAGCGGCACCCACAGTAGCAAATCGTCAAAGACTTGATGATCGGTCCAAAATCGAGCTACCAAAGCCGCAACGCTGAGCAATATCCACGGCTCCACCTGCCGGTAGCGCATCGTCCAAACCCCCATCACGCCTACTAGCAGCAGTGAAACAGGCAGCATCCAATCCGATAGTCCTGCAGCTTCTAGCCAGGTATGCACACTGGCATGCCCTCGTGTTCCCAATTGAGTACCGGCGTGAGATAGCCAGTCAGCATGCAGTGTCAACAAATTGCCTGCTTGATAGTAAGTTGCCAGTAACGCCAAACTGATATAGCCACCCGTGACGAGCCAAAACGGCCGCCAGCGCCCTGGCATAAAACAAACCAGCCAGAAAAAAGGCACTGAAAGAGTTGGTTTGACAAAAGCGAACAAAACCAGAACGGTGGCAAGCAAATCTCGTCCCCAGCTCGCCTGTGGATAAGAGTTATGAGATCGCCGTATCAACAGCAAGCCCGCGACCAAAGGTGGCATCACATGGGTTGCCAATTGACCGACACGGATTCCGGCACTGGCAGGATAAAGCGCAAAGGCCATCAGGGCGATAAACAGCTTTTCCCAAACCGTCGTGGCCCGGCTTTCTCGAATCCCTATCCAAGCAAGCCAGAGCAGAACCACTACTGTCGAGATGGCCCACAGCCCACGAACCGACTCACGATCGACCCAGCTTAGCAGCGGCCACAACAGCACATGACTCGCAGGAGGATAGTCACCGTTGGCAATTTCTCCATAAACCAACAAGCCAGCAAACCATCGCTGCACCTCGCGATAGCGAGACAACAGATCAACAGCATCGACCTCATTTTGTCCCCACAGCAGTCGAGGTAACTCTAATCCTATCCGCCACAGAGCGGCAGCGATCATCAGGCCAATGCCAATTTGCAACAGTCGCTGACCGTATCGCGACCATAGTGCAGCTAGCCACATCGTCAGGTTATTACCTGTCGTACCCTTGGGCGTAGCAGAAGATGAAAGTTTCATGATACTGCCTCCACCGTATGCCGCTGGGCTACTAGCTGCCTGGCCAAGACAAGGAAAAAGATAAGAGAGCTGAGCCAGAGGAGAGAGTGCCCTGTTTTAATGGCAATCTCCAAAGGAGAAGACAGTGACAGAGGGTCACTTAAAAATCGAGCGGGTCCCATTAAAGCAAACCAATTCAACGTAAAGAGCAATGCTGCAATCAGCTTGGTAGATCGCTTCCAGGGCATTGACTTCGCCAGGCGAAACAGAGCAATCATCGGCACCCAAATTAACAAGTCATCAAACATGCGATGGTCGGTCCAAAACCGCGCTACCAGCGCCGCGACACTCATCAAAATCCAAGGATCCACCCGGCGATAGCAATATGTCCAAATGCCCGCCGCCGCAAACAATATTAAAGAGGCAGGCAGCATCCAATCAGATAGCCCCATCGCTTCTAGCCAGGTGTGAATATTGGCATGGCCTCGGGTCCCTAATTGCGTACTCGCCTGATTAAGCCAGTCCACATGGAGCGATAGCAGATGACCTGATTGAAACTGGGTAGCAATTAAGGCCATGGCCAGATAGCCAAAACTCACCAAAAAAAATGGACGCCATCGCCCTGGTGCAAAACAAACCAGCCAGAAAAATGGTGCTGACAGTGTTGGTTTAACGAATGAAAAAATCACCATAATCGCCGCAATGATGTCGCGAATAAGGCGCGGACGTGCTGGTAGGCAGGCTGCCTCTTGAGCTGTCTGTTGGACTGGGCGAGATCGCTGCATCAGCAACAGGCCAGCCACCAGCGCGGGCATCACATGATTGGCGGCCTGGCCCATATTAATCGTGGCGCTAGCAGGGTAGAGGGCAAAGGGCATCAGGAGCATAAACACCTTTTCCCATCGCGTTGTGGCCAAGCTCTCACGCATACCTAGCCAGCCTAGCCAGGTAACCATCATGAGGGTGGTTATCGCCCACAGCCAGCGAACGGCACTCAAATTGAGCCAGCCCACCAGCGGCCAAAGCATCGTGTAGCTAGCAGGTGGATAGTCGGCATTGTTCATCGCACCGTAAACAGGCATGCCGGAAAACCAGCGATTCACTTCCTTATAACGATTTAGCAAATCAACAGCATCAAATACTTGCTCCCCCCACAGCAGTCGAGGTATCTCTAGGCCAAAACGCCAAAGAGCGGCTGCCACCATGAGGCCAATGCCTACCTGCAAGAGCCGCTGCCCGTGCTGCGACCATATCGTTTTGATCCAAATGGCCTGAGCATCTGCAAATTCAGATTGCTTCCAAGAAGTGGGAGTAGGCGGTTCCATCGGCTAAATCTGCTGAAAGGGCTGTGAAGTTGGTGCTGGGGCAGCGGGAATTCCCTCAGAGCGCCTTCCTACCATTACAGAAGCGATCTGTCCTGACATCGTATTTGGCGCAGCGTGCCCCAGCAGAGATAGAAAGGTCGGTGCCAAATCGCGCAGCGCCACATCACCAATATTTCCTTTTGCCCGAATGGCCGGTCCTACAGCTGCCATAAACCCATTTTGATTGTGATCGCTTCCTCTAAAAAACTCAGGTTTTTCTTGGCGGAGCACGACACGAGGATGCCTTACCTCTTCCATGAAGTAATGGCCTGGACGCCACTTCACCACAATATCTGGCAAAGTTGAATGGGCATCTGTGCCAAATAGCTCACCGGGGCGTAGCACCGCTTGCACGGCGGGTTCACCACTTTTCGGATCAATCAAAGCCCGTAAATCGGCCTCTAAGCGCTGCAATAGGGCCTCATAGTCGGCGCCGGGCTCCACGATTCCCATCGGCTCTCGGCCCTTAAGATTTACATGCAGATAGCTGGTAAATTCGGACGGAATCATAAAGACGGTTGTTTTTGACCAGTCTGTGCCGCCCTGAAACTGTTCTGATAGCAAACGTTCACGGGTTTCGCGGGAGAGAAACTGACTGAGAGCAATGCGCACTGATTCTGGCAATACGCGCCTAGCAATGGCCATCGGGCTCCAGGAGACAGGCGCATCGTCGGGCTCTGGCAGCACCCGATAGCCCAGCTTCAGTAAAAAGTCGTCCATTAGGCCACCTGTAGGGAACTGATCTTGCAGTCCTAAGGGCGAAACGACAAATACATTGGCGGTTTCTGGAAGTTGAGAAAGTAACTGACCAATTTCTTGGTCAATCGCCTGATAAACGCGCCGCACGCCCTCTTGTAGAGGAGAAGAATCAGCAGGCTTAGTATCGCTTTGATATTGCCAGAGCTGATGGCCACCGGTATGAGATTCAGCAAACACCGCTACCATCAGCTCGTAGTCATCTTCAGCCCAGAGCTGACGGCAGAGTTCTCCTTTTTTTTGAATTCTAGTCAGCAATCGCTGATAAATTTTTTGGTCGGTTGCCAGGCTGCTCTCAAAATCCTCCTCAATTGTGATCTGACGGCCAAAGATGCGCTTAACCTTATCCAGTAGCTCCGGTGGACGAGCAGAAGGTGGCACCAGCGGCCGATGAACTGCCCAGTCGGCTAGCTGAATGCCACTAAGTCCTGCGATTGGCAATACTTCAGGAACATCTATCAAGGCAGCACGTTGCTCGGTATTTTGTAGGTATGCCCAGAAGGCAGGCGCTTCAAAATCTGGCCCCCACACGGGCTGTAGGCCATAGTTTCCAGGCTTTTGTAACTGCCGAAAATAGTGATAGCCATGCTCTCCAGCCGAAGAACCGCTAAAGAGATTCACCCAAACGCCATCTTCAAATACCAGCTCTTGGCCTGTGATACGCCCCCAGCAGCCTTTTTCCATGAGTGCTGCCAAATTAGGTAAATCACCAGCTTGTACCCAGCGTTCAATCAAAACAGCATCCCCAGCATCAAGGCCTAGAATGACTAAAGGGGACAAATTAGGTTCAGAAACCTTAGATTCAGAAACCTTCGGATTAGAAGACATGCGCTTTCCTCCTATCGACACAGGTCGATTCTCCTAGTAAAGCCTCGTAATGATCAACAAATCTATCCACAAAAGTTGTTTCACCAAATTTAGCCAGTGCAATCTTTCGGCCCGCCTGTCCAAATTTTTCGGCTAAGGCTTGATCTTTCAGCAACAACAGCAGCGCTTTGGCTAACTGATCTACATCTTCGGGAGGTACTAGAAAACCAGTTTGTTCATGTCGGACAATATCAGCCAGCCCGCCGGAACCGGTTGCGACGACAGCGGTTCCTCGCATCATCGCTTCGGCTGCTACCATGCCAAAGGGTTCGGCCCAGCGTGAGGGCACAGCTTGTACCCAGGCCTGATCAAAATATTGCTCCATAGAATCACGAGGTAGATGGCCCAGCAGCGAAACAGTGCCGACGAGGTCTATTTCTTGAATTAACGCTTGCAGTCGATCGCGCTCCGGCCCTTCTCCAGCAATGAGT
>JBCDAG010000215.1:0-12518 GCA_039186165.1 Cyanobacteria bacterium P01_F01_bin.53 | reverse complement strand
TTTTGGAGTGTCATTTTGGCATTTCGGTTTCCTAGAAAACACTGCTTTTGCACGCTTGCCTGAGTAGTGTGGGTAGTCTATGTGTTATAGGCCAAAAGCCCCGCTTGAAGGGACCTAGAAAGTTGCTTCTGAAAGCTCATGTTTTGTAGCAAAAGACACGGAATTTTTACGTGGATTTACCGATAAGTATTAATTAAGTATTAATGCTTGCTTGTAACTTTAAAGAAGCAATAGCACAGGTCAAGATTCGGAGAATATACGGATGACTTCGTAGATTGTCTGAGTGGGTTTCGTTAGGTTTGTGAGCACAGGCTCGCAGCGGGTAAAAGGCTCTGCCAGATGTGTTTACGCGCATTTTGTATTGGCGCTTTTTGAAAAGTGCGACCCATCGATATCGTTTGACTTCATGCGCGGTGAATTTTCATTCGTTTGATCTCAACCGTTGTTTTTAGAACTCAATTTTCTGTAGTTAATAACCTATTGAAGAGCCTGTATAAGGCTTGCTGAGGAGACGTAGTGATATGACAATTTATAACCCTTCCGTGACTGTGATTTGTCCCTCTGGTGTTCTTAATGCTGAGAGCGCTTCGAAGTTTGAACAAGAGATGTTCACAGCTATGCAGGGCAGCTGTGAAGGCGAAATCGTTGTTGATATGAGCAAGGTCGAGTCACTGGACAATGCTGGTTTGGTTTCGTTTATGTCGGCGTTGAATGCGGCTCGTGCTAAGAGCACAAGCTTAAGAATCTGCTCTGCGCCGCCGTCTATTCGTATTGTGTTTGAAATGACTCAGCTTGATCGCGTCTTTACAATGGTTGACCAAGTGCCTGCTGCGATGGCTGCTTAGCATCTCGTTTTGGCCAGTCATCATCGTCTGTCGTTGTGAGTTTTCCTAGAGACATCATTCCTGAGATTAAGGGTGTTGTTCTGAGTCGTGAACAAATTCAAATGATTAGTGTGTTGGATGTGTTGTGCACATCTCCCCTTTTAGGGGGAACGCGAGATGCAATCCACTTATGATTCGCAACTCAGCAGGTATGGGCTAGCGTCGTGTTAGCTAACGGTTAAAAGCAATAAATGTTGAGTGGCGTTCCCAAGGATGACGGGAGCGCTTTTTTCATGGTCTGCTTCCTGATGGCAACGGCTTTCTAATGGCTGAGACGTTTGCGATATAGTGAAGGCCTATAAACCCCTACGATATTTGCCGTGCCTACTGCTGCCCCAATTGCTGTTGCTAATTTGCTAACTGCCGACATTTCTCGCCCTGCTCGTTATTTGGGCAATGAGCGGGGGGCGGTTCGTAAGCCTTGGGCAACCGCTGATATTCGTTGGGTGCTTACCTATCCCGAAATTTATGAAGTTGGCGCTTCTAACTTAGGGCACATCATTTTGTACAGCATTTTGAATGCACAGCCTAGGCAGCTGTGCGATCGCGCCTACCTCCCGGCTAGTGATCTTTCCGAAAAACTTCAAGACACTCAGACTCCGCTATTTGCTGTCGAATCTCAAAAGAACCTGAGTGAGTTTGACATTCTTGGCTTTAGCCTGAGCTATGAGCTGGGGGCAACCAATATTTTGGAAATGATGACCTTAGGTCAGATTCCTTTGACCTGGCAAGAGCGCGATACGGATGAGGATGCTCCCTGGAGTGTTGAAGACGGCAGCTGGCCCCTTGCGTTTGCCGGCGGTGGTACGGCCACTTCTAATCCTGAGCCTTATGCAGAATTCTTTGACTTTATTGCGTTGGGCGATGGCGAAGAGTTGTTGCCTGAAATTGGTCTGATTTTAGAAGAAGGCAAGGCCGCAGGCCTCACGCGTAAAGAAATACTGCTGGATTTGGCCCAAGTCCCAGGGGTGTACGTGCCCCGCTTTTATGACATGGCCCCTGATGGTTCGGTGCATCCTAATCGACCGGATGTTCCTGCCAGGGTGTTGCGTCGGGTTGCACCTCCCATGCCTGAATATTCCATTGGTTTGGTGCCCTATGTTGAAACAGTACACGATCGCCTAACGGTTGAAATTCGTCGGGGCTGTACCCGTGGCTGTCGCTTTTGCCAGCCCGGGATGCTGACTCGTCCGGCACGTGACGTTCCCCCCGAGCAGGTTATAGACACCATTGAACGGGGGATGCGTGAAACGGGCTACAACGAATTTTCGCTGCTATCGCTGAGTTGCTCGGACTATTTAGCCCTGCCAGCGGTGGGTGTAGAAATTAAGAACCGCCTGAAAAACGACAACATTAACCTGTCGTTGCCGAGCCAGCGGGTGGACCGATTCGATGAAAACATTGCACATATAGTCGGTGGCCTACGGCAGACGGGGTTAACCTTTGCCCCAGAGGCCGGTACTCAGCGGATGCGGGACATCATTAACAAGGGGCTCACCAATGAGGAGCTACTACGCGGTGTGAAAACGGCCTATGACCAAGGATGGGATCGGGTGAAGCTGTACTTTATGATTGGCTTGCCGGGTGAGACCGATGTAGACGTACTGGGTATTGCCGAAACCGTGCGATGGCTGCGTCAAGAATGCTTTATTAAGGGGCGTCGGGCGCTGAAGTTCAACATCACAATTTCTAATCTGACGCCAAAGCCACATACCCCGTTTCAGTGGCATTCGGTCTCTACCGATGAATTTAAGCGTAAGCAGGCGCTGTTGCAGGCTGAGTTAAATTCGATTCGCGGTGTGAAGGCGAACTTCACCGATGTGCGAATTTCTGCGATGGAGGACTTTGTCGGGCGCGGTGATCGCAGGTTGTCGGCTGTGGTTCGCCGGGCTTGGGAGCTGGGTGCAGGGATGGATGCCTGGTGGGAGAGCCTTGAAAAGGCCTTTGGCGCCTGGACTCAGGCGATTGCCGATGCAGGCCTTAACTGGAAATATCGTCGGGTAGAGAGCGGAGAGTGGAGTCTGGATGAAAATATTACGACTGACGAGCGCGATGGACAGGCGGTTGACAATGCTATGGAGACTGTCTTAGGTCGTCCGCTCCCTTGGGATCACATTGATACGGGGATTGAAAAATCCTGGTTACAAGATGATCTTAAGCGGGCGCTAGAAGCAGCTACTGTTCCTGACTGTTCCTTTGAGGGTTGCTCCCACTGCGGTATTTGTGGGCCTGACTTTGGCCATAACGTGGTTGTGCCGCCTCTGGAAATTCCTGTTTTTGAGGGACACTTTAAGCCCAACCAAACGCGAGCTCAGCGGTTGCGTATTCGTGTTGGCAAGCTAGGGGATATGGCGCTAATTGGGCACCTGGATTTTGCTCGGCTCATGGACCGGGCTATTCGCAGGGCCTCTTTACCCATTGCGTTTACCGGTGGGTTTCACCCGGGGCCTCGTATTTCGCCTGCTAATGCGCTCTCACTCGGGCTGACCAGTACGGGCGAAATTATTGACTTTGAGCTGACTGAAGCGATGGATCCGGCTGAATTTGAGGCGCGATTGCGATCGCAGCTCCCAGCCGATGTCCCTATCTATGCAACCACTGAGGTTTCTCTCCAGTCACCGTCTTCTACCAAGTGTCTAGAGCGTGCAGAGTATTTGCTTACCGTGGATATTTCTGTTGGAGCTGATGTGGACCAGTGGAAGGCTAACTCTTGGGATGATTGGGTCTCTCAGGTTTTATCTGCTGAGCAGATTATGACAACGAAAACAACTAAGAAGGGGAAGACAAAGCAAGTTGATTTGCGATCGCGCCTTTTGAGTTATCTGTAGTTGATACGGCTACATTAGCTGATATGCCCAAGAGTGTGCGGGAAAGGCTGAACCATGTGAAAGCCTCTGCCAACAGCCCCACTACGATTCGATATGTGGGGAGCTGTCGCAATGATGGCACGCTGCTAAAGCCTCAAGATGTGTTGACAATGTTGGAGTTTGTGAGCCAGCAAGATCTCCTTTTAGGACCTGTTCACCGTGTGAAACTTATTTTGGCTGATGAAACAGCTGAAACGGCTAATGATGGGGAAACTGATAACAAGGCAGCTAAAGTCGCTGAAGGGGCAGCGTCTCAAACGCAAACCGTTTAGCAAACTGTTCAGCAAACCGTCTAATGGGGACATGGCTATTGTGTGGATTTCCGGGTTCCGTCGAGTGGGCTTAGTAAAGGCGCTAATGGCAGGGCTATGTGCGGTTGTTAGCCTAGGCCTGCTGGAAGCCCGATCATTAGCTCAGCTACCGCCACCACCGTCGATACAGCCACCATCACAGCCCCCTGCGCAGACGCCAACGCAGTCTAATTTTGAACTGGGCTTTGTGCGATCGCAACTGTCTGATTTAGGGCGTTTTCCCCTGTTGTTCCCAGGGGCTCAAGGTGAGTTGGTGGGTGCTAGCGATCAGCTGTCTCCTCAGCAGCCGAGTCAGCCCAGTTTGTCTTGGATTAGCGAGCAAATTGGCGAGCGATACGGTAGTGATCGCCTGATTGAGCAGTGGCAAGCGTATCGTGTGAATGATTCGGGTGCCCGCGCTCTCAACTACGTCGATGTGATTGTGAGTGAGCCGATCTGGAGTCTGCTCAATTACTTTGAGCGTTATGCCTTTATTGTTCAATTTGGCACAGCGGCTAAAAGCCATGGCTATCACTTAAGGGTGTTTCACAGCGGCGATGTGGCTAATCTGCGTGATCGCGGGTTTGACCAGGCTCAAAATTCATCTGCCCGATTAGTGCGTCTCAGGGGGGCACATCTGTGTAGTTTTCCTCAAGGCAGTACCTCCGCCGATTGGCCACTAGCGCCTACAGTGGCCGAGGGCTTACCCTGCGCTGTAGAACTTGATGCCATTAGCGGTCGTCCGGTGCAGACTTCCTTGTGATTGTGATTTTGTAATTGTGATGTCCTGAGTCTTGCTCTGACCTGTGGATGGCCACTCATGAGAGAAGCCCTGATCTGACGAGGGTTGGCCTGATTATGTTTTGGCTGATTGGCTTCGAACCATAGCGGTTTCGAACTCATTGGCTGCGCAACTTTTGCCACAGCTCTAAGTAAACCGATTCTTGCTCAGGTGGCAGTGGCAGCAGTGGTTCACTGTTCTTCATTGCTGCGATAGGCAAAATGCTGCTGCTCAGGGTCTCCGGTGGGAGCAGTGATTCGCCATCGGTTTCTCCCTTCAGGAACACGGGTGACAAGCCTTTGCCCGACAGTGAAATTTGTGTGGCGGGTTCCGTTTGCCAGCAAAAGTCTATCCAGGCTTGGGCTGCTGCTCCCATGGCTGCGCCCTTTGGCCGTACCCACATATCTGCCGATAGTAAGGAGCCTTCTTCTGGTACCACTACTTTGAGATCTCTATAGCGTTGCAGGGTGCCCACCACATCTCCTGACCACGCGACAACGGCGTCTACGTCTTGGTTAATGAGCGCCTTGAGTGCGTTTTGCGAGTCGTAGGTTCTGACCTGTTGGTTGAGCTGTCCGAAGGGTTCTGTCAGTTGCTTGGCTAACTGCTCAGTGAGTTGTTCTGTTACAGGTGAAGGGGTGCTGTTTGTGTTGATATCGGGTGCGTTGGTGTCTGCATCGGTGTCTGTATTAGTATTCGGTGCAAAACTGAGGTTAAAGCTGCTCCCTTGAATTTTTTGGAGTAAGCCCAGCACAATGCGAGGATGATTCGGCAAGGCCAGTTTTTGGCTGAGCTTGGGCTGTAGAAGATCGTCCCAGGTTTTAAACGGTGGGTTATCGACGGTGGCTTCTGGAAACTGGCTTTGTCGGTAGACAATCACCAGACTCTGAATTTTGTATGGCGCTGCCCATAGTGAGGTTTTGCTGCTAGAAGATGATTCTTCTGAGGATGCTGTGTTTTTTGTAGACGGTGTTTTTGTGGGTGCATTGGTCTGGATATGACCTGTGCCATCGCGACTCACAAACGTCTGCCACACCTCGGGAAGCTTATTTAAAGCTTCGGGGGAGATCTCAATGGGGTCGAGTAAGTTTTGTGTGATCGCGCTTGTGAGCCAATAGTCGCCCAAGCTGACCAGACTATCGGGTTGACTCTCCGGTTCCGTACGCGCCCAAGGTAACAATTGTCTGAAGGAGAAGCCCGGCTTTTCAGCTTTTTCTTGCAGTGTCTGGAGCTGCTGAAAAATTGCGTT
Source organism: Cyanobacteria bacterium P01_F01_bin.53 (assembly GCA_039186165.1). Lineage (GTDB taxonomy): Bacteria > Cyanobacteriota > Cyanobacteriia > Phormidesmidales > Phormidesmidaceae > Phormidesmis. The sequence continues at coordinate 6,447 of JBCDAG010000215.1, read as the reverse complement.
TATCTGAGTGAACGTTTCAAAGGCAATGTGCCCATCGGTTTGTTTCCGAAACCTTTTAAGCACTTCAACGGGAATAGAACCCTCTAAAAGGGTTACTTTCAGAGGGCTAGCAGCGTTAGCTCCACAGCTTGTTAGGAGGCTGCTGAGGGGCAGGCCAGCGGTGCTGGCCAATAGTGTTCTGCGCGTGATCATCAATTGCCTAATGTTTAAAGCCTGTGTGTGGGCCTAATGGTTTGCTTGTTGCATTCTCTGTATTTGCATTCCCCGCACCTGTTGCCATAGCAAAGCGCAGAAAGGAGCAATGCCTTCCTGCGCTTAAAGTTTAGACCCAAATTGGTTCACAGTTTGGACCAGTGCCTATTTCATTAATGCCTATTTCATCAAGTCAAGTATAGAGATTTCGAAAAGACAGGCCTAAATAGACTTTGTCTTACCTGCGCCCCACTTGTCGCCCAAGATCTTAGGCATGACCAAAATGTGCGCTGAAATAGCCTCAAGATCGTCCTCTGTTAGATTACGCATCTTAGGGAAAATATCGGAGCTCTTGGTACTAGGGTGCAGCTCAGAAATGTCGACCAAGCCGTCGTAAGTGGTGGGGTTGTGTAAGTAGTCCACCAAGGCTGCAATGTTATCGCGGGCAGGGAAAGCACCTTCCAGGGACTCTGTATCCAAACCTACGTTGGGATTAGTTTTCGTAATACCTGCCACGTGGCAGCTAGCACAGGCCGCATTGAACTTTTTGCGACCACGAAGGAAGTCTTCGACGGGCAGGGTGACCGTATCACCGGCATCATCGGCCTTGATCGTGCGGATCGTCGCGTCTAGTTCAGCTGCGATCGCCTCACCTGCAAACAATCCGGCACCAGGCATGCCAAACCCTAGAACACCAGAGACTAGAATGACGGCTGCCAACAATAGCCCAGTGCATCTCTTAAACAAATTTCTCATTTTTTATGCTCGCTTCTCAGACACGCAACACAGCAGTGATTCAATTTAACAACTGAACCTAATTATGTATTTATCATGCCATGAATAGGACGAGACGAGCGCAAGAAACCCGGAGAAGACCTCTAAAAGGTAGTCAGACAAAAGAGTTCTTACTGACAACGCTCATTTTTGTTACATTACTTTGCAAAAAAAAGAGCGGTTTCTGACGATTTCTTTGCGCCCCTCTCAACTAATCAGCACTCTTACTCAGCACTTTGCTCCACACCCCTTAGTACATGTTCTGCTTGTGCAGTAGGTTCTACCTTTTGGGTAACAACAGCAACCTGGTTAACTGGCTGATGCAGCCTAATGAGCTGGGCTAACGTTTGTTTTAGCTGTGTTCGCGGCACAATTTTATCGACAAAACCATGTTGGAGCAGGTACTCCGAAGTTTGGAACCCATCGGGAAGTTTTTCTCGAACAGTCTGTTCTACAACGCGACGACCCGCAAATCCAATGGTGGCCTCAGGCTCAGCCAAAATAATATCGCCCAACATGGCAAAGCTGGCGGTGACACCTCCTGTGGTTGGGTGCGTGAGGATCGGGATATACAGGAGTCTAGAGGCCCTGTGACGCTCTAGTGCCGCTGAAATCTTGGCCATTTGCATCAGGCTCAGCAGACCTTCTTGCATGCGCGCACCGCCCGATGCACACACGATAAAGACGGGAATTTGATCGGCCGTGGCTCGCTCAATCAGGCGGGTGAGTTTTTCGCCGACGACTGAGCCCATACTGCCGCCCATAAATCGGAAATCCATCACGCCAAGCGCCGCGGGCTCACCATTGATTTTGCCGATGCCCGTCTGTGCACCGTCGATAAGCTTTGTTTTAGCTTGGGTGTCGCGAATGCGATCAGCGTAGGTTTTGCGATCTCGAAACCGCAGCGGATCTTCTGGGGCAATATCCGTATCCAATGGCTGCCATGTGTCCGCATCAATGAGTTGCTCAATGCGTGCCGGACTAAAAATGCGATGGTGATAGCCACACTCAGGGCAGACCTGCTGATTGGCTTTGAGATCTTTGGTGTAGGTCAGTGCATCGCAGCGTTTGCACTTAGTCCACAGGCCGTCTGCGATTTCTCGCTCCTTACCATCAGGACTAACCAATCCGGTTTTCTTCCGATTGGCAAACCAGTCAAACAGTGACATCTTCCCACTCATTGCACTTGCTTAAGTCGCTGCCCCAAAAGCGCAACTCACCAAGCTCACAGGCAACCCTAGCAGTCGCTTATGAAAATACTTAGTAGGTAGTTTTACGAGGCAAATTCATTATTCATCCTACTGGGTTGCCACCCCCTCTGGGGGATTTCGGGGGGATTTTGTTTGTAGGTTGTGGCATCAGTGGGCCCAGTTTATCGAGTAATGCTTAAAGCCCTAGCGGAAAGAAAATTGCCAAATATGCCTCAATTAGCTGCTCCCCATAAAAGAGGCTGAGGACCGCGCCCAGCGCTAGATAAGGGCCAAAGGGAATATGTTGTTTTGGGCCTAGTGCGCCTAATGCCAACGCGCTGCCCCCAATGACTGCGCCCATCGCGGCCGCTAAAAAAGTTGCGAGGAGGGTGCCGCTACCCCCTAACCAGGCTGCCATCATTGCGGCTAACTTTGCATCGCCACCGCCTATGGCAGCCTTCCCAAACGCCTTACTCCCTGCGATCCCAACCAAATCGAAAAGCCATAGGCCCAAAATGCTGGCAATGACCGCTGACATCACACCACTGACAACATGTACAACACTGGGATTTTCTAGGTAGCTTAGCCATCCTTGAAATCCCCAACCGAGGAGTAGCCCCGAAGCGGTGAGGCTATTGGGTAATGTCATGGTGTCTAAGTCAATGAGCGCCAGTGCCAGGAGCCAGCAAATAAAAATCCAGTGCCCAGGCGTTGACCAAGTCATGCCAAAGAACATAAAAACTGAGACGAATAGGCACCCTGTGGCAAACTCCACCATGGGATAGCGCGGGGCAATCGGTAGACGGCAGTTGCGACATTTGCCCTTTAGCCAAATCCATCCGAATACGGGCACATTATCGTAGGGCTTGAGCCGGGTTTCACACTGCGGACAGCGAGAGGGGGGATGAATTAGCGATAGCCCTTCTGGCAGTCGATACACGACTACATTTAAAAAGCTGCCCACCGCGGCACCCAAGATAAAAACAATCAAAACAGGCGCAAGAATATCCACTAAAGTTGGGGCTCACGGGTGGCGATAACAGCACAAATCGTCCTTAACATGCCCAATCCACTAGCTTCAGTTGATGCTTTTCTTTAGGTGAGGGCTTGAGTGACTACATAATTCTGATGAATTCCACCCTCTATACGGACTGTGCGGAATGAATCTAGTGGGTCTTTGCCTGTTCAGCGCCGTCAAGGGCTCTAGCTGTATACAAGGCCCATACAAAAAGCGCATCTCAAGGATGGCAATGACTGCCCTGAGATGCGCTTTATTGGGGTTTCTTCCACCGAATCCAGGGATTAGATACGGCCCATCTCCCAAGAATTCGGTTTTCGTATAGGACACCGGCTGCTTAAACCTGGTCTTGTGTGACCTAGCCGTGAATGACCAATGAGCTTACAGCCAATTTAACGAGGCTGGATTAGCCCAGACCTGGCTCAATTTGGCTAAAGGGCACAAAGCATTCCTGAGGCAGCAGTACGGGTTTGTCTCCAAACACGAGTTTTCCTCGATGGTTGATTCGTCCCATGGCGACGCCAATGGGACGCTGGATGACTTCTGGATGCACTTCGTAAAAAGTGCGATAAATCTGCCGGGCGGCTTTGATCAGTTCTGGATCCATTAGGACTGAATCATCGCCAAAGGCTAGTCTGTCTATACTTTCACGTGACGTGCCAGGTTGCATGTTTTGTGGGTTCATGGCCGATTGGTTCAGGTTTGAGGATGTCGTGGGTAATGACATGCCTTTTTCTGCTGATTTTACAGCTTCTCTTGTGGTTGTGAAGACCCCATTCATTTAGATTGCTCCAGATAATGACCGCTAAAACTAATGACCGCTAAAACTCAATGCCCTGTTTCTATGTCTTGTTTCTAAGTACCCAAGTTTGAGCCCTTATCAACAAGTTTTCTTTTTGCTGGTTTCCCAGCAACCAGCAAAAAAATATAATTTTTAGGAGACGGTAAAGGCTTTGGATGTAAAATCACTAAGCCTCTCGCTAGAGTAGTACAAAAGAATCACTTTTGAGCTTTATCTGTGTACTTTTCTTGAAAGCTTTGGTTTGATCCTGAAGGCCTTAGCTTGAATTAGGCTTTTTGTAGGGCCTTTTCAAGGGCCTCTCCCATCCCTTTACAACCTACAGCCTTCATCCCTTCAGACATGATGTCTCCGGTTCGATAGCTTTGGTCGAGAACGGTGAGCACAGCTTGCTCGATTTGGTCAGCGGCGGCGGGCTGGTTGAGTCCGTAACGCAGCATCATTGCAGCGCTAAGCACTTGGGCTAACGGATTAGCCTTGTCCTGCCCAGCGATATCCGGTGCTGAGCCATGCACTGGCTCAAAGACGCCGGGGCCACTTCCACCCAGACTGGCAGATGGTAGCATACCGATGCTTCCGGTGAGCATGGCCGCGGCATCGGATAGGATATCGCCGAATAAGTTGCCTGTGACGATGGTGTCAAATTGCTTGGGTGCGCGGACCAATTGCATGGCGGCGTTGTCTACATATAAATGGGAGAGCTCTACGTCGGTGTAGTCACCGCTGAGGGCTGTGATGCGATCGCGCCACAGTTGCGACACCTCCAGTACATTGGCTTTGTCAACTGAGCACAGCCGCCCGCTTCGCTTTTGGGCTGTTTCGTAAGCGACCCTCCCAATCCGATCGATTTCGCTGCTGTTGTACACCATCGTACTCACGCCACGCTTCCCACCATCTTCCGTTTCAAAAATGCCCTTGGGTTGGCCAAAATAAACGCCGCCTGTGAGTTCGCGCACCACCATGATGTCAACCCCTTCCACAACCTCTGGTTTTAGGGAAGAGGCATCAAGGAGCTGAGGCAGAATAGTCGCTGGGCGTAAATTCGCAAAGAGCCCAAGGCCTGCACGGAGTCCGAGTAACCCTGTCTCGGGCCGCTGAGCCCGGGGTAAATCGTCCCACTTATAGCCGCCAATAGAGGCAAGCATCACCGCATCACTTTGTCGGCAAGCTGTGAGGGTCTCTTCAGGAAGTGGCTCGCCCGTCGCGTCAATGGCTGCGCCACCGAGGAGGGCATCGGTAAAGTCAAATTCAATATCGTGCTGCGCGCCGACTTGCTTAAGGACCGCAACTGCGACGGTCATAATCTCGGGGCCAATGCCGTCGCCGGGCAGTAGCGTAATGCGAAAAGACTGGCTCATGGGCTCTATATGTTTTAAGACGTGTGTTTTGTGTGCTTAAGGCCGCAAGGGTTTAAGAGGGACGGGTGTCATAATACCTGATGGCTGATAGCCTCTGATTTGCCGAGTGTTAAGAACTCGTGGATTTCTGCAATGCTCACTCTTTAGAGAACTGTTTGAGGTGAGTTAATGCATTGCACGAGGGTGTTTTAAGGCGGCGGTGATTTAATGTGGCTGTTTTGATTAGCGCTAAACTACAAAAGCAAATATTTGGAAGTGGCATCCAGTGTTTAACACTGGAACCACGGTAGGTAGGATTTTTTCATGTCTTTTTTAAGGGCCGATTTGGCTCAGCTGGCGGCTTATCAATCTCCTCATCCAGCAGCCTCCGCTTCTGTGCAGCCCGTGTTGGATCCGCTCGATACTAACGAGAGTCCGATTGATCTACCTGAGTCTCTTAAGGCGGCCTTGGCTAGTGAGTATCAACATGCGATCGCCGCGAATCGATATCCCGATGGTAGTTTGCTCTCCCTCAAGCAGGCTGTCATGGGCTATGCCATCAGCTCTAGCAACATTGCTGCTGACACAATAGGTGTTGAAAACATTACCTTGGGTAATGGCTCAGATGAGTTGATTCGCTCGGTTATTATGGCCACGTGTTTGGGCGGCCATGGCTCTATTTTGGTCGCTGAGCCGACCTTCTCGATGTATACTATCTTGGCTAAAACGTTGGGCGTGAGCGTTTGCCGTGTACCCCGGAAAGACAACAATTTTGAAGTGGATCTCGTCGCGGCTCAGTCTGCTATAGATACTGCACCTGACAAAGTCGCTCCGGTGCGCGCAGTTTTCATGGTGCACCCCAACTCCCCGACGGCTAATGCCCTCACTCAGCAAGAGCTGGATTGGCTTAAGCAGTTACCAGAAGAGACCCTCATCGTGGTCGATGAAGCCTATTTTGAATTTAGCGGGCATACGACCCTATGCGAGGCCCTGAGTCGTCCTAACTGGATCGTTATTCGAACCTTTTCAAAGGCTTTCCGGCTTGCTGCCCATCGGGTTGGATATGGGATTGCCCATACAGCCGTGATTGCAGCCCTTGAAAAGCTGAGATTGCCCTATAATCTCCCCAGTTTTTCC
>JBCDAG010000214.1:0-12561 GCA_039186165.1 Cyanobacteria bacterium P01_F01_bin.53 | reverse complement strand
GCAGAAATAATGTGTAGAGCGTGCTGTTGCACTGGGCTGTAGAGGGTTTTGATATCTCGCGCATGGTCTCGCGATCACTCAGAAAGAAGGGGCTCTTATCAGCATACAGGCTTGCTATTTTGTCAATGCGTAAGTCCTAGATTTAAGCCTGAAAAGAAAAAGCGGCATAGAAAATAATATCTACTGACCTTGTATACTCCGTCTGTAGCATTGATTTAAAGTGAAAGTAATAAAGTGATCAGGCGGCGAGTATTTTCGCTCCCAAATTCCCAACAGATGATCCATAACAGGCGCGATAATACATCCATGACCGCTTAAATGAGAGATCATGACCGCAGGAGTCCCCCTCCTGGAGACCAAGCTCTACCTTTCAAAATGGCGTGCTGGGCCCAGTCTCACGTCCGAGGCTACTTGCTCGCATTCACTGGGAGCACAGGCTATTTCCTCGGCAGGCGTCGCCAACAAACGCTCTCGCACCGACGCAGAACGGCTATTTAGATACACCACACAAAAATTCGTATCCAGCAGATAGTGCATCCCTACTCAAACGCTCCCGCCAAATCTTCATCGAGTGCCTCTGAAATCCCCCCATCATCAATGTTGATAGGATCATCCGCGCAGATGCCATAGAGATCTTCTAAAGACAAGCCAACAGTTGTATCCACTTGGACAGGCTGATAGATCACCATTACCTCAATGTCCAGCTCCTTAAGGCCAACCGGAATTTCAAGATACAGAATACCATCTTGCCCCACCCGCTGACGTACCTTAATGCTTTCCATCATGCTTACTTCCTCCTAATCAACATCTTCACCCAATTCCTTCAACCTTCAGGATGTTGCAGAGGTTCCAGAGTTTAGCAGCGATGTCATGGGTTGTATTGCTCATATCTTCGATATTTTATCGTTGCTTGGTATTAGTTTCAGTTCGCCGCAATGCATAACAGGCGCGATAATACATCCATGACTGCCTAAAAGCACACGCTAACCCTGGCTTCCGCGTCAGCGTGTTTTGGACAAACCACGCTATTCACCGAATGGGCCGCCTCTGCACCAACCGGACGCGTGGGCTGGCTCTATCTGCAGAAACAGGCGCACCCATGACACGACTCCTGCAAGCAGCCGCCACTCGCCAAATCACCCCACACGAATCCCCACAAGGCTCACCCATGAATCCCCACATGTGAGGATTCCGCCTCCCCACATCCGTTTGTACCTTTGAGGAGCTTAATCAAACCTCGCTTTTTATCGACTGGAGGCCAACATGACAATCAATCCGAACATCAGCCTACTCAAGATGAAAACGACACTTTCATCATTATGGATAGTGGTCTTACTCAACATGCTATTTCGCGACATTCATGAATTTGCCCGAACCGGTTACCTTGCAGACCTACTGGCCAGAACATCTAACGGCGCGCAAATCCCAGAAGGATTGCTGCTGGCGGCGGCAATATTCTTGCAAATTCCAATTGGCATGGTTTTTCTCACGCAGGTGCTGAACTTCAAAGTAAATCGACGGGTAAACCTGATCGCAGCCGTCATTATGATTGTGATGATCGTTAGCAACAATTTGGCACCCGATCTGGATGACGCCTTTTTCGCCATCATGGAATGTGCCGCGCTGCTGCTGATTATGGGATACGCATGGAGGTGGTCTAAGCGCTTGCAGCCAACGCATAATGCGACTGAAGCAGACGTTATGCAGCTACGCTCCTGACAATTGGTTCACTCATTTGTCTACAGCAGGAAAGAGGGTCTGAACCCAAAGCTTGAAAGTCTTGATTGGTAGAGCGTATCATCTTAAAAAGCTCCGGTTGCAAGGAGCTGCTTAAGGCATGAAAACGTATCTATGACTGTCTCGGCGAAAGCGATTAATTCAGACCTCCCTTTCCTGGAGACCAAACTCTACCTACCCAAATGGTCTACTGATTTGGTCTCGCGCCCGAGGCTGATTAATCGCATTCAGCCAAAGCGTACATTAACGCTGGTCTCGGCCCCGGCAGGGTTTGGCAAAACGACGCTGCTCGCCGAATGGGTAGCCGCTGTACCCACAAGCCACGTTGCCTGGGTTTCCTTAGACCAACGAGACAATAATCCGGCTATTTTCTGGACCTACCTGATCACCGCTCTACAAAAGATTCAACCCAGCATCGGTGAGCGATCGCTCCCATTATTGCAATCACCACCCTCACCCCCCATTGAGTCGGTCTTAATGACCTTGCTTAATGAACTCGCTGCCATTGAACTCACTACGATTGAACCCACGGCGGTCGAAGCGAAAATCACCCTGATCCTTGACGACTACCACGTGATCGAAACCCAGGCAATTCATGGTGGCATAGGCTTTTTGCTAGGCCATCTGCCGCCCCACATTCATTTGATGATTGCCAGCCGCGCCGACCCGCCCTTTGCCCTAGCGCGGTTAAGGTCTCGTGGAGAACTGAGCGAACTCAGAGTGAGCGATCTCCGGTTCACGCCGGACGAAGCGGCCGCTTTTCTGAACCAGGTGATGGAGTTAGAGATTTCGGCAGCGGAGGTGTCTGCCTTAGAAAAGCGGACAGAAGGCTGGATTGCAGGACTGCAACTCGCGGCGTTATCCCTGCAAGGGCGCGAGGATATCCCTGATTTCGTGGCGGCGTTTTCAGGGGATGATCGCTACATTGTGGACTATCTGATGGAAGAAGTCTTGCAGCGGCAACCCGAGCACGTCCGTCACTTTTTGCTACAAACCGCCATTTTGGAGCGCTTGAGCAGTTCTCTTTGTCATGCGGTTTGTGACACCGTCACCGACCAAACCCATGGACAGGACCTGCTAGAAACGCTAGAGCGTGGCAACCTGTTTATCATTCCATTGGATAACAAGCGCAAATGGTATCGATACCATCACCTATTTGCCGATGTTCTCCTGGCCCATGCCCAGGCAGAATGGCCAGAACGCATGCCCAGCCTACACAGGCGAGCCAGTGAATGGTACGCGCAAAATGATCTGTTCTCTGATGCGATTCGTCATGCCCTAGCCGCCCAAGATTTTGAACGAGCAGCAGAGCTGATCGAGCAGATATGGCCCACCATGCGCAAGCGTCAGCAGGAGGCCACGGTACTGGGCTGGATAACGTTGCTTCCTGATGCCATTATTCGCGATCGCCCCATTCTGAGTGTGGCCCACGCAATAGTGTTGTTGACCGCTGGCCAGCTAGAGGCCGTTGAACCCCGACTGCAAGATGCTGAACGCGGGTTAGCTCAATTAGAACAAACCGTCTCAGAAGGTTCCTCCGTCTCTCAAGAAAAACAACAGACCAGGATAAATGAAAAGCAGTATCGGTCTTTACCCGCCTCCATTGCCAATGTCCGTGCCTTTCGTGCCCAGGCACTGGGCGATTTCACCGGGACCATAACCTACGCCCAGCAAGCCCTGGCGTTATTATCAGCAGATGATGAGAACGAACGGGGCGTGACCGCAACATTCCTCGGTTTGGCCTACTGGACCAGCGGCGATGTCAACGCAGCACACCAATCCTTCGCCGAGGGATTGAAGATCTTTCAAAAGCTAGGCAGTCTTCAAATTATCGTTGCAGGGACCTCAGTGCTCGCGCATATGAATATGGCGCAGGGGCATCTGGAGGCCTCTGCCCAAGCCTGTGAGCAAGCCCTACAACTATCGGAGCAGCTGACGGCGCAACAGAGTGGACCGAGTTTGCAGGGGACGGCAGATCTGCATTTGACATTAAGCGAGATTCGCTACGAACAAGGAGAGTTGGAAGCGGCTAGTCAGCTGTTGCAACAGGGTGAATCCCTACGAGAGCAGGGGTCGGTATCGGGGGCTGACTACCTGTGGTGGGTGGTAAAGGCCCAATTGAAGGCGGCTCAGGGAGACCTAGACACGGCGCTGGATCAGCTTGAGGAAGCCGCTCGGTTATATCGGCGATCGCCCATTCCGAATGTGCGCCCGATAGAGGCCTTCAAGGTGCGGCTATGGGTGCGGCAGGGCAGACTAGCCGAAGCACTGTGGTGGGTAAAAGAGTGCGGTTTGTCAGTGACCGATCAGCCTAGCTACCTACGCGAATACGAACACCTCACCCTGGCCAGAGTCTTAATCGCTCAATACCAGCAAAACGGCACAGAAGAGAGTATTCATCAGGCAATTGACCTCCTGACTCGATTACTCGCAGCCGCAGAAGCCTCCGAGCGCACAGGCAGCATCCTCAAGGTGTTAGTGGTCCTGGCCCTGGCGGATGAAGCCCAAGGCAATCTTTCAGCCGCGAGGGCCTACCTAAAACGCGCCCTCACCCTAGCCGAACCCGAGCGTTACATTCGCCCCTTTGCAGAAGCAGGCACACCCATGACGCGCCTCCTGCAAGAAGCCGTCAAGCATGACATCACCCCAACCCACAAAAACAAGATACTCACTGCCCTAAAAACGTGGGGACAGAAACCCGAAGATAACTCCACTCCCTCACTTTCGGTCACTGAGCGTAGTCGTAACGTCAAAGGCGTGGCAAAGCCAACGCGAAGCGTTTCCGCAGGAAATAGTGAACCTCTTAGCCCACGAGAACTCGACGTCCTCCGTTTACTCAACACCGAACTCTCCGGCCCAGAAATCGCCCACGAACTCATCGTTGCCCTCAGCACCGTTCGCACCCACACCAAAAACATCTACAGCAAGCTCAACGTCACCAATCGCCGGGCGGCGATCAAGCGAGCAGCAGAACTGGACTTGATTTAGCCATCCATTCAAATCATAAATGCCATGTATGAGACGACCCCAATGAACAAAGTCGCTGTATTTGGAAATGCGGGCGGCGGTAAATCCACCTTAAGCAAACGACTCGCTGACATCACAGGCCTACCCTGGGTACCGCTTGATTCGTTGCAGTACCAGCCCGGTGGCGGCGAAGTCTCCCATGCCGAGTTCAAAGCTGCCCATGATGCGCTACTGCAACAAGACCAGTGGATTGTCGATGGCTTTGGCTCGCTGGATACTTTATGGAACCGTTTGGCCATGGCCGACACCCTAATCTATCTCGATATGCCTGTGTTGCAACACTACTGGTGGGTGACAAAACGGTTTCTCATAGGGGCCTGGGTGCCGCCCGCAGGCTGGCCGGAGCGCAGCCCATTATGGAAAGGGACGCTGACTTCCTACCGCACCGTGTGGCTGTGCCATACCAAGCTGACACCCAAATACCGAGACTATATGGAGCAAGCTAAGGCGACCAAGCAGGTTTATCACTTGCGATCGCCCCAGGCAATCACTGCGTTTTATCAAACTGTTGAAGCGGAATTTGCAAACGAAAAAAGGACATCGATTAACCAGACGTAACCAGAAGAATATTTACCCAGTTAGTTTACTCAATCAGGAGACAATAGTCCATGAAAGCTGTTGTTTTTAAGCAATACGACGCACCAGAGGTGCTTAAACTGCAAACCGTCAAAAAACCTGTTCCGGGCGATCGAGAGGTCTTGAGCAAAGTCCACACCACCACCGTAACCGCAGCCGACTTCAGGGTCCGAAGCTTCACCATACCCTGGGTGCTCTGGCTACCGGTGCGAATTGTGTTAAGCATCAGAAAGCCTAAAAACGCAATTTTAGGAGCAGAACTAGGGGGTAGCGTCCCCGAACAGGCTGATTATCTCATTTCTGTTAAAGAATTCATTGAAGCTGGGAAAATCAAACTGACTATTGATAGAGGGTATCCCCTATAAAAAATAGTGGACGCCCACAGATATGTGGACAAAGGGCACAAAAAGGGAAACGTCGTTATTAACGTCACATCCCCTGTTGTCACATCTCCTATTGTCACATCTCCTATTTCTGAGAAAACTAGCCAGCCAGCACAGCCAGCATCGAGATAACGGCTTTGACTATCACACGGCTATCTTCTATATCTGGGACGTTTCCCGTATCACATCTGGAGTAGTGCCAGTCCAGACATGAAAGGCGCGAAAAAAGGAACTCGGATCGCTATAGCCCAACAGAAATGATATTTCTGCACTTGAATAGGGCGTATTGCGTAGATAATGGTTAGCCAGTTCTGCCCGCAAATTACTCAGTTCCTGCTGAAAGCTAGTTTCTTCGGCTTGTAGTCGCCGCTGGAGAGTGCGAGTACTGACGGCCAGTCGGTGCGCTACGTCAGTCATCGTACATTCACCACTGGCCAAAATTTCTATCAAACAGGCTCGGACGCGATCGCGAAACCGATCATGAGTCCCCAATTGATGCATTCGCTGATTCAAAGCGGGCTCAAAAATTGACCACATGCCGGAGTTTGAGGTTAGGAAAGGCTTTTGGGCATCTGCCGCTGAAAAAATAACACCATCGAACGCCCCGGTTGTGATCGGAATGCCAAAGAATGCCTCAAATTTTGCAGCGGCTGGGATATTGAGAGTGCTCTGAACTTGTAGAGGAATGATGCGATCGCGCGTCGCTATTCTTGCCAAATGCACAAAGAACACCAGCTCCATGGCAACCAGTGACGACGGTAGTGGATATTGACCTGGCAACTCTCCCAACATCACTGTCGTTTGCGACTCACCTTGTTCTACCTGGAGCCTCAGCGGTCCAATCAAAGGCTTATACTGCGCCAGCCGAGTCAACGCTACATTCAGATTATCGCTACAAATGCAGGCAAATATGGGTGGACTAAAGGCCTCCACAGAGATCGACTGTGCTATCTTCAAGGGAAAGGCTGGGTCTTCAGACAACATCATTTCCAACCCTTGCCAAAATCGGAAGTACTCTGCCGTCGTTAGGGTGGGGGCTGATTGGCTGAATAAATCTAGCGGCAAGTGAGCCCGCCGCAACAAATCTTGGGGAAATACATTGAGATCTTTCAACAGGACTTTCCAGCCCTGATCCACTATGAATTTCTGACTTTCTGAATTCATTTCACCATACTCATTACTCATGCGGGACTCATTACTCATGTAGGATTAGCACCACTTTTTCTTATGAGTCTTTTTCCATGGTCTGTTGCGACATTCTTAAGACCACTTTACGTGGCAAAAATGGTATGACCCAATTCAACATAAAGGCCAAACGAGGTTCATTGATTTTGACAAGATCGCCTGCCATCATAGCCTCATAGCCACATTTAGCCACCGATTCTGGCGTAGCGGCATTGTCCCATGTGGAATTCCCTTCCAGGTTTCCTGCGGCGACAAATCCAGTGGCAACTGCACCCGGACACAATACCGTTGAGGTGACATTTGTATCCGAAAGTTCTTGCGCGATCGCCTGGGAAAAAGACAAAACAAAAGACTTGGTGGAATAATACACTGCCTGGAGTGGCCCAGGTAAAAATCCGGCGGTGGAGGCCACGTGCAAAATCTTGCCTGAATTGCGCTGAACCATCCCCTGAAGGTATAAATGGGTGAGCGACACCAGCGACACCATATTCACCTGCATCATGGCCTGATCTTGGGCAAGCTCCCGTTCATAAAATTTGCCATGCCCCCCAAACCCGGCATTATTCATCACAATATCGACTTGAATCCCCGCCGCTTCCGTCGCCGCAAAAATATTGGCAGCCGCATCAGGTTGGGCCAAGTCAGCGATAATGACTGTTGCCGTAATGCCGTAGGTATTCTCTAATTCTCCTTTTAGCTCGTTAAGCGCCTGCTCACGGCGGGCCACCAACACAACATCACCCTTTTTTGACGCATGGAGTCGGGCCAATTCGGCTCCAATGCCACTGGATGCCCCAGTTACTAATGCTGTTGTCATCACCTTTCCCCTTTGTTACATCAACGTGGCCAAGTTGTTCATTAGCGATTCAGTGCGCTACCGTCTGATTCGTTACTAACTAAATGCTCTACTTAACATGAACTCGTAAACGCCATCGCCCAACCATTTTCTAACAAACATCAGTGGCTTAGCCATAGCACCTTTAACATATCGACGTTTCGGTTTCTTAGCTTTAACAGCTTCGACGAAGACCCGAGCCAAGACAACGGGGTCCGTGGCGTTATCCATCGCCCTAGGGTCTTGCATCATCTTTAGAAAAGGCTCCATCTGTTTCTGATAGGCACTGTTGTCGTAATACTTTTGCAGTTGCTTTCCTGTGACATCGCCAAACTCCGTTTTGACGCCACCAGGTTCGACCAATACAACCTGAATATTGAACGGTTTCGTCTCAATACGCAGACAATCGGACCACCCCTCCAACGCATGTTTTGTTGCGTGATACCATGCTCCCAAAGGCGTGTAAATTTTGCCGCCCATAGAAGAAGTATTAATAATTCTGCCAGATTTTTGCTGCCGCATATGAGGCAACACTAGCTGGGTCAGATGGGCCAATCCGAACAGGTTAACGTCAAATTGGTATCTGGCATCTTCTAAAGAGACATCTTCTACCGGACCGTATAAGCCAAACCCAGCATTGTTGATCAACACATCGATGCGCCCTTCATTGGCCATGATTTGCTCAACAACCTTCTGGTTGGTCTCTGGGTCGGTCACATCCATCTGTACCGGCACAATTCCCAGTTCCCGAAGCGCTTCTAGGCGCTCGGTTCTTCTAGCGCCAGCATAAACTTTGTAGCCTTCTTGGGCTAATAGCTTTGCGGTCTCTAATCCCATACCGGACGAGCCACCGGTTATCAAAATAACGTTGCCCATGGAGAATACCCTCTATATCCTAGTTATTGAGATTTGTTCAGACTTAGGGCTGCACCCTAATCCAAATCCCTGAAAACAGCATAGGTGACACAAGCTGCCTTGACAGTCACATAGCACGCCAAGCTTATGGCGGTTTGCGCCAAACTGTAATGGACCCACAACAACCGTATCGGGCCGATCAGCAAATTGCGAATCCGCCTCAAAATGGTCACGATGCATATGGGTGTGGGCCACCACCAGCGGATACCGCTCCCGAGGATGATGCGCTAACCACTGGGTAATCAGCTCACCTACGGTTTGGCGTAGTGGGAAAAAATCAGGCGATAGCGCATGCGCTGACTAGTCAGTTCGTGTTGCCCCCGTATCCAGTAAAATCGCCCGCTCATTGCCAAAGAGCAAAAACATAAACGGCGCTTCCGCATGCACCGCCATATTTTGCCGGAGAATATACGTGTGCTCGTTATACGCATGTACCTGAATATCTGGGTCGGTATTATGCTTGGCCGACACTGACCCGTGAATCCAAGTCACCTCTAGGCTTCCGGGCGCAGCCTCAGCTCCATTAAAATCAATGGGTTCAAAATCAACGGTACTGGCAGGAGAAAAAGGCATGCTTCAAACCATCCAACAGCAGTAACAGATATTCAAGTGTAAGACGATGACGGCCAGAAAGATGACGGCAATTGATCTGGCAGACACCTCATATCCAAAGTCTTCTCGGGGGTGGCATACTAAGAGCGATTCATGTCTAAATATCCGTACCTACATTAGGTTATTCAGTCCCGGTCCTTCAGCTCTAGGTTCTTCAGATCATGCCGCTCAACCGCCGTCGCTTTGTACTCTTAAGTGGACTCACCATCGGAGCCGCTGGCACTACTGCATTAGCCTGTACCCGACCTACACCTCAAGCCACCGCTCAAACTGCCCCCGCATCATCCCTCCCCAATACCCCCAATGTCCCGACTGGCAACGGTGATACCTCAGCCGTTGCCAGCACAGTGGGCACCCCCATCGGCCCAGCCAACCTTTTCGCTCCGCCACGCGGCGACATTCGCCTCGCCATCATCAGCGACCTAAACAGTGCCTACGGCTCCACCGACTACCGCGCCGAAGTTATCAAAGGCATCGCCCTCTTGCCCGATTGGCAACCTGATATGGTCATTTGCGGTGGTGACATGGTCGCGGGTCAAAAAATTAGCCTCTCCGAACAACAAATCGAAGCTATGTGGGCCGCCTTCGATGAAAAAATTCTCTCCCCTATTCGCACCGCAGGTCTCCCCTTCGCCCTCACCGTTGGCAATCACGACGGCTCCAGCTATCAAGACAATGGAGAATTCATTTATGTACTAGACCGACAAGAAACCGAGCAGTACTGGTCCGGGCATCAATCGGACACCGATCTCATCTTTATTGAAGCGAGCGGTTTTCCCTATCACTACAGCTTCAAGCAAAACGACATCTTTTTTCTCGTGTGGGATGCCTCTTCAGCCAATATCCCGCCCGAGCAAGTCACCTGGGCTGAGCGAGCCCTTGCTAGCCCCGAAGCACAGAGCGCAAAAATGCGGATTGTACTCGGCCATTTACCCCTGTATGCCGTGTCACAAAGACGCGATCGCCCTGGCGAATACCTCAACCAAGCCGACGAACTCCGAGCCCTCCTCGAAAGTCACAACGTCGATACCTACATTAGCGGCCACCACCATGCCTACTTCCCCGGCAAAGCAGGTCAGCTAAACACCCTCCACGCAGGCGCACTCGGCAGCGGCCCAAAATCTCTCCTCTCCACTACCACCGCCCCCTACCAAACCCTCACCATCACGGATGTTTTCCTAGAGTCTGGCGGAGGAGCTGGCGGAAGCGAGGCCGGAGAAGCAGGCAGCACGGTGTACACCACTTACAACATGAACACCATGGAAGTGGTCAATCCTGAAAACCTTCCCCGACAAATTGTCGGCCCCAATGGCCGTGAGCTACGGCAAGACCTCACCACAGCCGATCTCACCCCGGCAGAACAATCTCAGCCCTACGTTCCCAGTGAGACTTAAGCACATAACCAAACCAGCCCATACGAAAAAGAGTTTCACGCCGAGTTCCACAACATGTTTACGCACTGTGTTTGCGTACTATGTTTACGTGTAGGGCTCTTTTTATACTCGTACCCCTCACCAAAAAAGTCTTTTCTTCATCCGGCTTGATGCTGATTCATCAAGAAATCTTTGTATAACTATAAAGTTTCCATGTAATCGTCCAGTTTGCACCCTTGTTGTGCATGTATAACAGCCCCGTCAGGAGACCTGACGATTTGGCCCCATTGGATCTTCATTTCTGGACGCCTTTTTATGTATTCAGACGATGTCTTAATGCAGCAGCTTCGAGCAGGCCAATCGACGGCCCTCAGAACGATTTACCAACGCTATGCACAATTGGTACATACCCTTGCACTGCGCATTGTTAAAAGCACCGAAGAGGCTGAAGACATCACCCAAGAAATATTTTTGGTGCTCTTTCACCAGGGCTGCTATGACGCCCAGCGAGGCTCACTCAAAAACTTTTTGGCCATGAAAACCAAGTCGCGAGCCATAGACCGATTGCGATCGCATCACACCTACCACCGAGCCATCCGCCGTCGTTGCGCTATCACCGGCAGCGATTCAACTAATACGCCCCTGGAACAAGTCATCCAAAACCAAGCCGTTCATCAAGTGCGCCAAGCCCTTTTAAGCCTGTCTCGCAAAGAAAGAGAAGTATTAGAGAGCGCCTATTACGACGGTCTTAGCCAATCACAAATTGCCTGTCAGCTCAGGATTCCGCTTGGCACCGTCAAGTCCAGATCCCGTCAAGGTCTGCAAAAACTGCGTTACGTCCTTGATAACAACTAATTCAAGCGGATCTTTTTTGCAAGCTCCGTTTTGAAAGAATCTTCTTGCCAGCTCCCTCTTTAAAGAGTCTTTTTGAAGGGATTTTTTGCGAAACAAAGTGGGTGAAAACTCGTTTGGCAAGAAGTCTCTAAAGCCAAGCAACGTACTCTTGGCTTTAGAGAAAAATTAGGGAACCAGATTAGGCAACTCAATTAAGCAATCGGACTAAAGGCACCGCTATCGGTATTGGTCGCCATTGCGTTGATATCAAAGTCACGACTGATAAAGGCATCTTCTTTAGCATCAGAAATACCTAACCCATAGTCGTCAGTCGCAGCAGTCAGGTCCTGTGACCCAGCCTTGCTTTTCACAACAACATCATCAATAAAGCCGCCGACTTGGTCATTTCTGCCCACGGCCTTAAAGGAAAGCCGACTATTATCACCATTACCGCCCTCTACCTCAAAGGAATAAGAACGCCAGCGATTGCGGCTTTGGTTACGGCCACTTCTAGTAATGGTATCGAGCACTTCTCCATCCCAAAGCACCTGAATACCATTGGTATTAGCACGCTGCCCCTGACGCGGTGAATACTCAAAAGAGAGCGTGTACTTTTGGCCTGTGAGCGTGTCTATATCTTGAGCGATCGCGCTGTTGCTACGGCTATCTAGCTCTGCCCAAGCAGACCCTTCAGCCGCACCACCAAACTGATTTCGCTTATCAATTTGCAGGCCACTGCCACTGATCGTTCTCCAGCCATTCACCCTAGTAAATACGCCAAAAGAATTAGCCCTGACCGGGGAATTCTCAAATCCACCATTGGTTACAAGATTATCGCCGGAGGCCGGATTATTAGGTGTTGGCGTTGGCGTTGGCGTTGGCGCAGGTTGCTGCTGGGGTTCAGGTTGTTGCTCGGGCGCAGGCTGCTGGGGCGCTGGGGTAGATTGCCCCAATGGGGTAACAGAACCAACCCCATCACCGTACAGGAATCTAATCCCGTCAATATCGTCCTGTAAGAGAAAGGGCTCCGACGCTCCGGCAAACCGATTGGCAAGAATCGGGTTCAAAATGGCCTCTTCCTCTT
>JBCDAG010000213.1:0-12674 GCA_039186165.1 Cyanobacteria bacterium P01_F01_bin.53 | reverse complement strand
CTGTTGTGCTTCACTCTTTATTTGAAGAACAACTCCAGAAAGACCGCTTTGAAGCTGCGCTCCATCTCAATCAAGAGAGCTGTCAAGGGGTGGGGAGTTATGGCGGAGCTTATGGCGGAGCGACGACCTATGCGCCTCCCAAGCCGCTATTTCACGTCACGGCTGAGGCCTATTTGGAGCATATCCGAACGGCCAAAAGCATAGTCGATATTCCCATAATTGCCAGCCTAAATGGCTCAACCTCGGGCGGCTGGACAACTGCTGCCGAACAAATTGAAGATGCAGGCGCAGATGCCCTAGAGCTAAATATTTACGCGGTACCCACCGACATTTCCCAACCTGCTGAGGCCATAGAACAGGCCTACATCGAGATTGTTCGACAAGTCACTTACACTGTGGATATTCCAGTCTCGGTGAAGCTCAGCCCCTATTTTACGAACCTTAGCAACTTTGCCTACCGGCTCTCGAAAACGGGGGTGGATGGCCTGGTGTTGTTCAATCGTTTTTATCAACCCGACATTGACCTAGAGACCTTAGAAGTGGATCCCCATGTTTTGTTGAGTACACCTCAAGACCTGCGGCTTCCCCTGCGATGGACGGCTATTTTGTACAATATGTTGCCTTTGGATTTGGCTGCATCCGGGGGCATTCACTCTGCGCCAGATGCCATTAAGCTACTGATAGCTGGGGCCAGTGTCACCATGATGGTGAGTGCACTATTGCGCCACGGCATCGATCATATCGCCACGGTGGAAAAGGACCTGAGAAGCTGGCTCGCAGCCCATGACTATGAGTCCATTGAGCAGCTTCAGGGGCGTATGAGCCAAACGAAATGCCCTGATCCGACGGCCTTTGAGCGAGCCCAATATCTCAAATCTATTCAAACCTATCAGTACAGTGCTGTGGGGTAGCCGAGTGCGATCACCACTGAGAATTAGGCATGAGAATTAGGCACGTTTGTTGGTGGGAATCACCAGTACGGGACACTTTGCCTGTTGAAGAACACCTTGGCTGACACTGCCAATCAAAAGTTGTGCCATCATGCCTCGACCATGGGAGCCGACAACAATCATATCGACGGCAAGCTTGGAGGCTTCTTTGATAATCGTTTCTACGGTTGCCCCTTGTACCAGCAGGGCCGTTGCTACGATCCCTTTCTCTTGCAATCGAGATGAAATGCTTTGGACTTGTCGATGCTCTTCGTGAAATTTTTTCGCCAAAAAGTCTCTTTCTGATTGTGGGCCTGCCTTGTATCCTACAAAGTCAGGATCGGGCAGTGCCACATGGAGTACCCAAACCTCGGCTGGCAGGGCTAACGCCAGCGATTCGACCTTGCCTACAATCTTCTCCGTCGCTTCAGCCAGAATAACCGCTAGATGAGTGGCCGGATGAGTGGCCAGATCAGTGGCCGGATGAGTCGCCAGATCAACAGCAACCAATATCTTCATGGCTTTTCTCCATTAGCATTTAATGGGTTTTCTCTAATACGGCACCCGGATACGTGCTAGGAATCACCAGCACAGGACACTGCGCACGAGATAAAATGCCTTGGCTCACACTACCGACAAATAGTTGGAACATCATCCCCCGACCATGGGAGCCCACCACAATCATATCGGCTTCGAGTTTTGAGGCCTCTGCCAAAATTGCTTCGACGGTGTCTCCTTTTATCATCAGTGCAGTAGCTTCTAGCCCCCCGTGCCGTAGTCGGGCTGAAATCTCTTGAACTTGAGCATGCTCAGTCTGAAATCTTTTTGCGAGAAACTCTCGTTCGGCCTGTGGGCCTGCGTCAAACTCTAATAGTTCTGGTTTTGGCTGGGCAACATGAATGATCCATATCTGAGCTGAAACGGCCTGCGCAATCTCTTCAGCTTTATTGACAATCGTTTCTGTGGCATCAGAAAGATCAACGGCCACTAAAATTTTCATAGCACCTTTCCGCTAGAAAGAAATGTTGCATAAACCATTGAATAAAATCTGTTGAATAGAATCCATAGAGCAGATTTCATGGAGCAGATTTCCTAGTCAAGCAGATGCACCCACTAACAGACGCCAAAATAGAGACCTCTAAAGCCTTAGGAGAGCGTTAGATAAATCAGCTTAGATGGCGTAAGGCATTGTGCGCATAATACTTAGCAGCACAATAAGCCCGATTGCAAATAACAAGAGCACGCTCCAACCTAAGGGTTCTTGTTTAATGTTTTGCCACCAGTCTGAAAAAATACTTAGGATCATGTTCTTGTCCCAGCGACTTGTTGTTTATTTTGATGAGTTATTTTGCCTCTATTACTCACCTCTTACGTATACTTATCTCTTAGTTATCTGGCTAAATGATGCCAGGGCCTTTGTGCTGCCAGTTGATGTCGGGGCTCAAGTTGCCGTTAGTATCCTTGGAAAGTGACTTGAGATCTGCCGCTTTTTGTTGGGCTGCTGCCGCTTCTTCCTCGGCCAAATCGCCTGGCTCGCTAACGTACATGGGGGCTTCTACGGCATAGTTATTGATTAGGCCTTCTTGATCAACTGTATAGCCATCACGGGTATGAATATGTTCTGTGTTGTTTGCACTATCATGTTCTACTTGCCCAAAGCGGCGGCCTTCTCTAGCTTCGCGTGCTACAGTCTCAGCGGGTATGAGGTGGGCGTCGTAATGGGGAAGGTTTTCTGGGGTTTTGGTGTTTTCCACCTTTTTAGGATCTTTTTGGGTAGCCATTGTCTTGCCTCAAAAATATTTTCCTATTCTCTTTTATGCTAGATCACATCATTGTATGCAGGCGGTGTTTTTTACGTTTCGTGAGATTGCGGCCACCGGCATTGTATAAATAGCGGTGTATCAATAAAGTCTTCTGTCCATGTTTCCATGGGCAAAAGAAACCCGATGAGTGTAAGTAACCTGAGCGGAAGAAACGTGAGCCATGACCTTTAAGGTAGTGACCCCTGGATTTGAGCAGGAATTTGAACGGTGGACGGATGCGCTGGAGAAGGCGAATTCAATGAAGTCGTCGCTTAAAAGCTGGTTCAAGGATATTCGTATTTTAGAAGGGCCTGACCCTTCCTGGCGTCCGGTGTGGGTGTTTGGGCGGGGGCGATCGCACCCGGAATACCTCGGCCCTGGCACCTACGATCGCCTCGCTCGGCTGTTTATTGCTGAAGCCCAACAAGAGGCCCAGATGGAGGCCCAGATGGAGGCCCAACAGAAGGCAGGCCTAAGTAGCGCGCACCCCTGGCAAATTCGCGATCATCACTTTGAGTGGGGGAGCCGTTCCTACCTGATGGGCGTGCTGAATGTCACACCCGATAGCTTCAGCGATGGGGGGCAATTCAACACCCTTGAAACGGCGCTGGCCCAGGCAAAGGTCTTGGTCGAAGCGGAGATGGATATTTTAGATATTGGCGGGCAGTCGTCGCGGCCTGGTTCTAAACCGACGACGTTGGAAGAGGAGTGCGATCGCGTCATCCCCGTCATTAAAGCTATCCGCGCTGCCAATCACGACTGGCTCAGCAATATTCCTATTTCGGTCGATACTACCCGCGCAGAGGTGGCCCGGCAATCGCTAGAAGCCGGGGCAGATATTATTAACGACATTTCTAGCGGGACCTATGAGCCCGATATTTTTAAGGTCACCGCCCAGTTCGATGCGCCGCTGATGTTGATGCACCTACGCGGGACGCCCGAAACCATGCAGCAGATGACGGACTATGACGATTTGATGGGTGAGATTGTCCGCTTTTTAGCGGCGCAGGCCGATAAGGCTGTGGAAGCTGGGGTAGATCCGAAAAAAATTGCCATAGATCCGGGCATTGGCTTTGCTAAAACAGTGGAGCAAAATATTACGATTTTGCGTGAGCTGGAGGCGCTGAAGCCAATGAACTGCCCGATTTTGGTGGGAACCTCCCGTAAGAGCTTTATCGGTAAGCTGCTTAATCAGCCCGAGGCGCCGCAGCGGGTGTGGGGGACGGCGGCGACGCTGGACTGTGCGATCGCTCACGGAGCCGATATTTTGCGGGTACACGACGGCCCGCAGATGCGCGACGTCTGTCGAATGGCAGATCTTTTGTGGCGATAGCCCAATTTACCGCCCATTAAGCGCCCGGTGAGCGCCCGGTGGGGGCCAGATAACTGCCAGAAGCTTTGGCTGTGAAGGCACTGTGATTTACACTGAAAGGTGCACTCTTTATATCGAATACGAGGTTTCTGGCATGAGACGATTTCGAGCAGTACTTGGGGTTTTACTGGCTGCGGTTGCAACCTTCTTGGTGAGCTGTAGCAGTGGTCCGGCGGCTGTCGCCCCCACATACACCCCCGAAAAAATTGCTCAGCTGCAAAACTACGTAGGTCGCCTGGAAGCATCACGCGATCGCCTCCCTGAGTTGTTGGACTACATTGAGAAGGATAACTGGGTCAATGTAGATAACTTCACCCATGGTCCCTTGGGGCAGCTACGCTCTCAGCTATCGCGCCTCTCTAACCAGCTTTTGCCCGCTGACCAGCCCAAGGCCAAACTGCTCTCCGAAGAAATCTTGGGTCACTTACAAAAACTAGATGTGGCCTCTCAGGACCGTAACTATGGTGTGGCGCTTAGCCAGTTCCGTGAGTTTAGCGTTGACCTTGATGCGCTAATTGATGTTGTACCAGAAGAAGCCCGCAGCCAGCCTGAGGCTGTGGAAGCGCCTAGCGCTGATGTAGAAGAAGATGTGGTTGATAACTAAATCCATCTTTTGGGCTTCTTATGAGCATCGTGGTGAAAGTAGCTTAGTATTGCGTTCACCACTGCATTGCTTTTAATGATTTTTTACACACAGAGAATGGACTATCCGTTCTCTGTTATTTTTTTATCTATTTGAACTGTAAATGCGGCCCAAAATTATTGTTGTTGGATGCGGCGTTGTGGGTGCGGTTGTGGCCTATGAGTTAAGCCGACAGATCGCTGCTGAGATTGTTGTGCTAGATCGGCGATCGCCTGCTCAGGGCTCTACGGGGGCGGCTTTGGGTGTACTCATGGGCATTATCAGTGGCAGGGTAAAGGGTCGTACCTGGCGATTGCGAGAGGCCAGCATTAATCGCTACCACTCGCTGATTCAAGAGCTGGCCGAAGCGGGCGAATCGGTCCCTTTCAATGACCAAGGCCTTGTTAGTTTATGCTTTGATGAGGAAAAATTACCCCGCTGGCAAACCCTTAAAGAGAAGCGCCAAGCCCAAGGCTATCCGTTAGAAATTTGGACGCCACAAACCCTTCAATTGCGATGTCCGCACATTGATTTAGAGAGTTCCGTTGAAAGTGACTTAGAGCCCTCTTCAACGGAACTAAGAACAGTTAAGGCCGCGATTTATTCTCCGATGGATGCCCAGGTGCATTCGGTTGACTTAACCCAAGCGCTTGTAAGGGTTGCAACAGCCAGTGGTGTAAACTTTATTCAGAATGCTGAGGTTACCCAACTTGTAATGGACGGCCCACGTTGTGTGGGTGTGCAAACAACCCAAGGAAACTTTGAGGCCGATTGGGTTGTTCTCTCAGCGGGCTTAGGCTCAGCAGCACTGACAAGGGTGGGGCCAGAAAGGGTGGGGCCAGAGACGGCAACTCAGGTGAGCGAGCCTTTAGACCTGATGCCGGTGCTGGGGCAGGCGATGGAGATTCAGCTGCCTGAGGTCCTGGGGCATGCGGATTTTCAGCCCGTGATTAACGGGGATGATATTCAGTTTGTGCCCTTGGGTGAAGGGCGCTATTGGCTGGGAGCCACGGTTGAATTTCCGCCGGAGGAGTGGCTGGCCCATAAAGAAGCGTATGGAGGTAATGCAGATAACCTGTTCGCGGCTGAGGCCGAGGGCCTTGCGAACCTAGGGCGTGGAGCTGAGAGATTTTGTAGTGCCGTTTCCCAAGCTAAAGTACTCAACACTTGGAGCGGCTTACGGCCTCGCCCGGTGGGACAACCTGCGCCTGTGATTAAGCCCCTGGGCACGACAGCCAATGTCACCCTGGCAACGGGCCATTATCGCAATGGGGTATTGCTGGCCCCTGCCACGGCGCTACAGGTGTGTGAGCTATTGCGAGCAAACGCACTGTTCTCTTGATTGCGTATCTCTTGATTTTGTATCTCTTGATTTTGTACGGATACAACGGTTTGAAGACGAAAGGATAGTCAAAATATAGAAAACAATTATTGAGTTGAGGCCATGGAAAATCTGGCTATTTTCAAACGTTCTCGAATTTGGCTGTTGATTCTTCTCTTAATGGTTGCCATCGGTGTGAGGATACCGGGGCTTGTTTCCCGTGCCATTTGGTATGACGAATCTATTACACTCCTGGAGACGGCGGGTCATGCAATTCCGAATTGGCCGCAGCAGCCGATTCCGGCAAGTATTGCCCAGGAGAAATTTGAGGGCACGCCAACTTTTGTTAAGCTTGCTGACGATCTGCGCCGGACAGATGTGCACCCACCCGTTTACTATTGGCTGCTTTCGCTTTGGCGGCGTTGGCTAGGCTTTTCGATTGAAACGGCTCGACTGTTCTCACTGATCTGTTCTATCGGCACAGTTCTCTCTCTTTATTGTTTACTCAAAGCTGGAAAGTTTGAGCAATCTTTTGTTCCTACGCTGGTGTATGCCCTTTCTACTGGGGCCGTTTTGATGGGGCACGAAGCACGGGCCTATGCATTGGCTTCTCTGTTTATCGGGCTAGGCGCGCTGTTTGCCTACCTAGCCAGTGAGATGACTAGTGAGCGTAACAGTAGGCAGGTTGTTCACAAAAGTCGATCTGATAACAAATCTCGTCTCGTTATCTACGCTGTCGCCATGGCACTCTGCTGTGGTGTCGCTTTTCAGACGAATTATTTAGCCCTTTTCCCAGTCAGCATCATACTCCTATGGTTTGTGATTTATCTGTGGTCTACATTGAGGTTGCTGACACTGTTTTTTCCCATGATGGCTGTGTCGATTTGGCTGATTGGGTTTCCCTCTTTTCTCACTCAGCTGAGCGCTCGGCCCCAGGCAGCCGCTGGCTTTATCGGATTTCTCCCCGAGGTAGGGAAAATTCTGAAGATGAATATAGGTGTTGTCTGGACGCCAATATTCGATAGTAGCGGCCTGACTGTTGTGTTTGGTGGCGTGCTTATTGTTCTATTAGGAACCAGTTTTCGTCAGATTTTGGGGTATTGGTCAAACACTAATAGAAAGCTGTTACTCCTGTTGCTAGGGCTGGCACTGTCCCCGTCAGTAGGCTTATTTCTGATGGATGTGCTCTCCGATAAAAATCTGAATGCCTATCGTTATCTGTTGTTCGCTGGTCCCGCATTAACTGCTTTGCTTACCTATGGCCTTACCCACTCACGACCTGTTGGATTGCCTGCCCGACTGTTTGCCCGAGTTCCGTCTCGATTTCCTGTTCGATTGACTGGGAGAAAAATACTGTTGCTCGTTTTATTAGGCCTTCAACTGATAGGTATTAACTGGGGCACCGAGAGAACAAGGGGATGGGGGGGTAGTCATTTTAGGAGTTTGGCCAGTACGATTCAGGCTTCTTCGTCTGCTTCCACGATTGTGGTGATTGATGCAGGCGGAGGCCGAGGCTATGCAGGGCCAGTGGTTTACGAGCTAGCGCCCACCACGATGGTTTCCTTTTTATTGAAAGACAGCACTGTTTCAGAAATGTACGCTAGTCTTCAGCAGTATGATGATATTTGGTTGCTTTATTCTTCAGCGAGTAAGACGGCTGAACTCAAGCGCGACCTCCTGAACGAGCTTGAAAAAGCTGGATATCGCACGCAGCAGCAATCTGCTCAAGGGAAGCCCCTTCACCTTAGTAGGACTCCTCAGTAGGACTCCTCAGTAGGACTCCTCAACGCTGAAAGTAGACGATTCATCTCTGTTTCAGTTTTTAGGCAATGGGTTTTGGATGATGAGCTTTTAGATAACGGGGCTTTAGACAATGAGCTGCCAAAGGATGGCTGTGAGCCCGAGGGTAACGCCGTGTTGTGGCAGCAGATTAGCCCAGGATTGGCGACCGATCTTTTGGGTGAGTACTATGCTGAGCAACGTGCCGGTAATCAGGGTTACCCCTTGTAAAAAGGTGATGACGGCAGGATGTGCAGACACGGTGAACCCACCGGCGGGCAGGCCCCACGTTGCCCAGAAGGTGGGAATGACGTGTCCGGCTTCTGAGAGACCCAGGAGGAGATAGTGGGATAGGCTAGCAAATAATACTAGGGGCAGGTAGCCGTAGGCGAGTTGGAGAAAGTTCTTTTGGGGGCCGGTGCCTTGGAGACGGCTACGGAGTGAGTCTATAAGGAGGGCGATCGCACCGGGTGAAAATAGGGCAATGACGGAGGCGATCGCATGCCCACCCCAGCTTTCTAAAAGCTGCGCATCACCTAAAAACAAAGTGGTGAGCTGTGGCAAGCGATGCAAAAACACGGCTCCCAACAGCAACAACAACAGCGCCACTTCATAGCTTTTACTGGTGTGACTGGTCCATAGCTCAATGCCCGGAGGGCGAAGATTGAGCTCTACTGACTGGTGCGGACAGGCCTTGGCGCAGGTCATGCACAGTACGCAGTTGCGATTGTCAGTGAGCTGAGCCGGATGGGAATAGACCGGACACCCGCCCGTGGCTTGGCCGATGCCTTCGGCAGGACCGCCTTTGTAGCAGTGGTAGGTGTCGCAGGTGGCCGAGCAAATGCCCTGCTGTGCCCTCAGCTCTACCATGGAGAGCTTGGCAAACAGGCCATTCATGCCGCCGATGGGACACAGATAGCGGCACCAAAACCTGCGCTCGAACAATACCGAACAGATAACGGCCCCAGCGGTGATAATCAGCAGTAGCCAGCCGGAGAGGTAGGCCGTATTTTCCAGGTTCCATAGCTCCTCCCATAGGAGAATCAAGGCAAAGCCGCCGTAGAGTATCCAGCCGCCCCGACGCTCAGCCCAATGCCTGGGCCAGCCTTTGAGCTGCCTGGGCCACAGCTTTAGGGAGAGAAACTGGGCCACTTCGCCATAGATCATAAAAGGGCAGATCGCGCACCATAGCCGCCCCACAAAAGGAAAGCTAATCAGAATGAGCGGCCACCACCAAGCCCAGAAAAAGTTCAGGGCAAAGTTGTGATCTCGGGTTTGTGGTCCCCACATGAGTACGGCCACCACAATCGGGTAAAACCACAGCGTAAACCAATAGTTAATGCGATCGGGCCACCAGGGGCTAATCAGGAATTTGCGGAATTTGGGATAGCCTTTCAACAAGTTGAAGCGGAAGCGGCTGCTTTGTTTTTCTTCAGCCCAAAAGACTTCTTCGGTGAGGACGCTGCTCTCCCCAGATTGGCTCACGGCCCGCTCCACCATGTTTTCTAGCTCGGTGAGGTTGCCCGGAAAGTCATAGCTTTGCAGACGGCGCAGAGCTTCTGGTGCCAGCTTGCGTTTACACAGGCCTCGCTTGCGACACAGCAGCTGTGCGAAGTAGGTTACCTGGGCTTCGATGTCGGCTTTGCGAACGCGCAGGGGAGGGACTTTGATTTGTTTGATGG
Organism: Cyanobacteria bacterium P01_F01_bin.53; assembly: GCA_039186165.1. Classification (GTDB taxonomy): domain Bacteria; phylum Cyanobacteriota; class Cyanobacteriia; order Phormidesmidales; family Phormidesmidaceae; genus Phormidesmis. The sequence goes on along the minus strand of JBCDAG010000213.1, from coordinate 3,167 downwards.
AGCAACGGGTGAAGGCGGGCATGACCTTTTCTGAAATCATCAGAATCCAGGCAGGAGATGTCCTCAGGGGCAGAGGTGCGTCACCTTCACGGTTCACTGGACGGTATTCTCCAGTTTCCACTAACCGCACAACGTCGGCTTTGATCGTTTCATCCAAATCTTGAATATTGTTTAATAGGAGGGTGCCATCGGCTAGCCATTCCAATAGCCCTGGCTGACTCTGGCCATTCTCCTGGCCTTTGCCAAAGAGATCCTGCGGGCGGAGCTTTTCGCAATTTACTTGGATCATGGGCTTGGCTTTGTTGCGCGATCCAAAGTGGATGAGTGTTGCCAGATTGTCTTTTTTTAGGCCCGGCTCTCCAAAGATAAGGATGGGTGTTCTGCGTGTGTTGGCGGCATCTACTTTTGTGTTTTTGGTGCTTTTGTTCTTGGTGATTTTGTTCTTTCTGTTCGTATCTCCGGTATGGGTGTTTTCGATGTGAGTGGCTTCGCGAATGTTGGTTCGTAGCCGGGTGGCGTAGCGACTGCTGCCGACAACGCCGTGTTTCACTCGGGTGAGTAGGTAGGGGCGTAGGGCCTGCTGACGTTCTTTTTCTGTTGTGAGCTGTTCTTCGGCAGTTTCTAAGGCTTCTGCTAGGAGGCGTGAGAGTTCTTGGTTCAGCTCTGGAAATTCTTCTGCGAGCTGCTGAAACCGTGCTTTATCTAGCTGCCACAGTACGCAGTCTGACCGGGAAACCAGGGTTTGGGTGGTGGCGGTCTCTAGCAGGAGCTCTTGGAGATGAAGGACGGTGCCAGGCTCTAAAATGGTGACTTTGGCAGCGCTGGTGCGGCGAGTGCGGTAGCTTTCTAGCTGGCCGGTTCGGAGAATGGTGAGGGCTTCCGGTGGGGTGTCTTCTAGGATGAGGAGGCGGTTGGCGGCGAAGGGGACTTCGGTGAGGCAGGGGGCTATGGCCGATACGAAGCGCTCAGGCAAATCGCGGAAAATAGTGTGGGTGTGCAGCCAGTGAGCGGCTTCTTCGGGGGAGAAGGGGATTGACTCAAGATTTTGCGTAGTAGCGTCTGTATCAGCCATGGTGGAAACACACGTTTTGCAGAGATAATTGCAGGGGTACTTTTAACGCTACAGTACCGCGATCACGTTGGTGCACAGCCGTGATAAGTCGTTGTGCTTTATGGCGCTAGGCTGGTGAGTGATGGGCTACAAATATCGGGTCTGGTTCGATAATAGGCCATTCGTGGTAATAGGGCGCAGTCAGAAACCTTAGGCTTAGACCCTCTGCTGGAGGGGTATTTTGATATAAAAAGTCGTCCCTTCCCCTGGGAGCGACTCGCAGCTTAAGTTCCCCTTGTGCCGATCGACAATAATTTTATGGCAAATCGATAGCCCCATGCCTGTGCCTTGTCCAATGGGTTTGGTGGTGAAAAAGGGGTCAAAAATGCGAGATTGGCTACTGAGTTCTATGCCTTCTCCATTGTCGGTAATTGAGAGGACAATCTGGGCGGATTCTACTTCGGTTTTGATCACAATCTGTGGATGCCAGAGCGCCAAATCTTGTTGGTGACTGGCATTGTCAAGGGCATCGATGGCATTAACCAAAAGATTAAAAAAGACTTGGTTCAGCTGACCGGGATAACATTCAATGGGATGAATGTCGCCATAGCACTTAACCACCTCAACTGCTGGGCGAAAAGATTGTAAGCCCAATCGACTTTGTAAGATCAACAGCGTGCTATCGAGCCCTTCCCGGAGGGTGGCTTGTTTCATATCCGATTCATCTAACCGCGAGAAGTTACGCAGCGACGTGACGATATCTCCGATGCGCTGGGTGCCGGTTTCCATGGAGGCAAAGGTCCGTGGCATATCTTCTAGGAGAAATTCTAGGTCAATGGCCTGACGCTTTTGCTCAATTTCTGGGCTGGCTTGGGGATAGGTGTGTTGGTAGAGCTTGAGTAATTCAATTAAATCGACGGTGTATTCCTGCGCGCAGGGCAAATTACCCTGAATAAAATTGGCCGGATTATTAATCTCATGGGCAATGCCTGCCACCATTTGCCCCAAGCTAGACATTTTTTCGGCTTGAACTAGCTGGGCTTGGGTGTTTTGGAGTGCATCTAAGGCGTTGCCGATCTGGATATTTTTAGACTCTAGCTCTTGCTTTTGACACTCTAGTGTGGTGTTATAGCTTTCTAAATCTTGGTGAGATTGCTTGATATATCCCGTCATTTGGTTAAAGGTTTCTGCCAGGATGCCAATCTCATCTTCAGATTCAACCATGGCTTTGACGTCGAAGTCACCTTCCATCACCTGTGTGGTTGCTTGGGTTAAGCGAATAATCGGATCGGCGATTTTTTTGCGAAGCAACAGCGCCATGCCCAGACCAATGCCCAGCGCTAAAAAACTCCCTAAGAGTGTTTGCCACTGCGCGGTGATAAGTCCGGCTCCGCCGGTTGCCAATTCATAGGCGAGTAGGTGTTGCTGATTGGTGACTATCTCCTCAAGCAGCGTCAGCATCTCTGCGGCTAGCGGTTCAGCTTGCGTGTTAAAAACAAACAGATCTTCTCTGTAGCGATCGCCTTCGACAGTTTTAAAAAGTGCAGGGGTTAAGTCTAAAAAACGCTGGCGGTGTTTTTGTATCGCTATCCAGGCTTGTTTCTGGTTTGGCGTTAGGTCATTCACACTCGCTTGTATGGTTTCCCACTGCTTCGTATTTTTTAAGAGATATCCGGTATATTCAAATCGAAAGCCGTCACTTTGGGTCATCAAATACGCTCTTAGGGAAGCGCCCATCAGTGCAAATGAATTTTGGAAAGCACCGATTTCTTTGAGCAGCTGGGTATTGGCAACAGACGGTGTGCGCTCAGCCTGTAAGGCAATAAGCTCCTGGGTTTTGGATTGAATACTGAGTAGGGCCATATCGCCCTCGTCATTGAATCGACTGAGGGCCGGTTGGTTTGTCGATGGCTGGGAGCTGAGGGCAAAGAGTTCTTCTGGCAACAGTTTCCACTGTTCATAGAGGTTTCTCAGCTAAGTCAGACACCTCCGGCAAAGCCGGTGGCTTGATGAGTGTGACCGCCTCAAAGGCGGATGCCCTACCGAAAGTCTCTGACTAGGAATCATAAAGTGACTGCGCTGCCTAGAATCGGCCGCTTCTATCACTCGTATCTTG
>JBCDAG010000212.1:0-12679 GCA_039186165.1 Cyanobacteria bacterium P01_F01_bin.53 | reverse complement strand
TATAACCTGTATTCCAATATATTTAACCGATTATTTCAAGGAGAATGTCTTAGCAGCATTTCAGAAGACATCGATAGATATGGGCTAGTGGCCCAGAAAAGTAAAGATGCACTGTTGATGGCTTCATTGGCAGGTGCTGAAATTTTTGTTAAAAATTTGTGTTTGACCCAACATGAAGAAGATACTTCGTTGGCAGAGGCAGAAAAGCTTATTAGTGATAGTGAAGCAGCACAAATTGGGATGGGTGTTTGCCTCCATTATATTCTCAGAATACATTCATGCTATTTGCTAGAATCATTTGAAGAGAGCTTTCAGTTTCTTCAAAAGGCAGGCGAGATCCTCAATGCTGTTGCGGGATTTACCACCTCCAGTTGTTATTACTACTACGGCTCTTTAATACTGCTGAAACAATATCCGAAGTTATCGTCTGAAGCACAGCGAGAGACCTGGGAACAAATTGAGGCCAATCAGGAAAAACTTACAAGCTGGGCACAGAGCTGTCCGGAGAATTTCCGACACAAGACACTGCTGATTGAAGCAGAACGCTGTCGATGTCTTAATCAAAAGTTAGAAGCTGTTGATCTCTATGATCAGGCCATTGCGAACGCTAGAGACAATGGCTATACCCAAGAAGAGGCCCTGGCCAATGAGCTAGCGGCCAAGTTCTACCTGGTCTGGGACAAAACAGAGATTGCGGCTAGCTACTTACAAAAGGCCTACTTCGGCTACGGGCGCTGGGGAGCACAAGCGAAAATCGAGCAATTAGAAAAGGGCTATGCTCACCTGCTGAAACCGATTCTAGAGCAACCTACCCAATTGTTGAATCCATTCGACACTCAAGGAACGATTCTGGCACCCTCATTCTCGAATCATTTATCAACGCAGACCAGTCGTTCCACCTCTAGTACCAATGTCATTCTAGATTTCACTGCAATGCTTAGAGCATCCCAGGCACTCTCTCGCAGTATTGAACTCAACGACCTGCTCCAGCAACTCACAACCTTAATACTGCAAAATTCAGGCGGCGACCGCTGTGCATTGTTATTACCCAACTCCTCAGGATTATGGGAAGTTAAGGCCATTGCCACCACAGACACCACAAACCTTTGCACGGAAACGCTAGAAGGCAATCCCAATGTGCCCGTCAAGCTCATCCAGTATGTTAAGAACAAGCAAGATACCGTCATTATTAACAATCTCCAAACCGACTTGCCCATCATCGATGACTATCTCAGCACACAGCAGCCTAAAAGTATTCTCTGCTTGCCCTTGCTGAATCAGGGAAAGGCTATTGGCATCTTGTACCTAAGGAATCAATCCACCAGCGGCGCCTTTACCGCACAGCGGCTCGTCACCCTCAATTTCCTTTGCAGCCAAGCCGCCATTTCTCTGGAAAATTCCCGGCTTTATCAACAAGCCCAAGCCTATGCCGAGCAGCTAGAAGCCTCGCAACTGAAAACGGTTCAAAGTGAAAAAATGGCCTCATTGGGAAATCTCGTTGCCGGAGTTGCCCACGAAATCAATAATCCTATCGGCTTCCTCAACGGCAGCATCAAGAACGCCCATAACTATGTGGATGACCTCCAGAGCCAGCTAGCACTTTACCAACAGCATTATCCTAATCCTGTAGAGCCCGTGCAGGAGAACGCTGAAGATATCAACCTTGAGTTTGTCTGCGAAGACTTGCCTAAACTGTTGAACTCAATGAAAAGGGCCACTAACCGCATTAAGGCCATCAGCAACAGTTTGCGTACCTTCTCTCGGGCTGATACTGAACATAAGGTCAGTGCCAATCTGCATGAAGGCCTCGATAGCACATTACTGATTTTAAAATATCGGCTCAAAGCCGATGAAAATCGACCCGCGATCGACGTCGTTAAAGACTATGGAGAGCTGCCTGTCCTTGATTGTTTCCCTGGACGGCTCAATCAGGTCTTTATGAATCTATTGGCCAATGCTATTGATGTGTTTGACGAAGCGGCCCAACAATCGACCTTTGCAGAACTCAAAGATCAGCCCCAGACCATCACAGTCAAAACGGCTGTCATTCCGGATAACAAGGCCGTTGAGATTCGGATTAGAGACAATGGCAAGGGGATGCCAAAAGCCGTAAAGGCGCGAATCTTTGACCATTTGTTTACCACCAAAGGGGTGGGCAAGGGCCCCGGGTTAGGCTTGGCGATCGCACGGCAAATTATTGTTGAAGCCCATGGCGGCACCATCGACGTACATTCCAAGCTAGGACAGGGCACTGAATTTTGCATTCAGCTACCCCTCTAATGTCTTCTTCTAGCGGCCCCTTCTAGCAGACAAATCATCTGGTAAAAACCAACAACAGCCGACGACACAGCGCATAGGGACCACGCATGAGACTGTACCAGTGCAGCTCTAGCTCGCACAGGGAAACAATATCCTTTTGATAAATACTCTGCCACTGACAAAGACAGTAGGTGAGCAGCTTTTGAGCGTCATAGCAGAGATGGATGAACCCCATACGACTAGCAAAGGCCAGCCCTTGCTTCGGCTCCAGCACGTAGTGTAAGGGGACGTGCTCAGGCTAACCCCGTTGATTATCTGTTTGGCCGTGTGATTTCCTAACCGATCCAATACTTCTACTATTTTGTGTTCTCCATTGTAAGTACAAATTGCAATCGTTAAGTCGGTCACCGTTTTAACTGAAGCTCTCACTGAATGTCTAAATGACTGTCCAAATACATATTCTTATGCACCACACAACAAAAAATAAACTGCTTGAGCAAAAAGCTTGAACAAAAAGAAAAAAAGGCTGAGCCCTCAACGCCTGACAGGGCACAGCCAATGGTTTAGGAAATTGATGAAATAAGGGTTTCCGATTTATCTCAGTCAGGCTGAATGCAAAACGTTAAACACTTACAATGCTCTGCTCAGTGAGCAATGTTGTATCAACGCCATTAAGCGTGGCGAGGGTTTCATCACCGAAGCGAATTTGTTGACCGCTGAAGGTGAGCTGACCAAAGCTAATACCTCCGGCCAGACCAATAAAGTCTGTACCGAGTTGAAAGTCAACAATGGTATCGGTCCCTTCACCCGCGGCCAGCACGAAGGTATCTGCCCCCGAGCCGCCAGAGAAATCATCACCCTGAAGAAAATCGTTACCGAGTCCGCCCCTCAGCAAGTCGTCACCATCATCCCCAAAGAGCCGATCGTCACCATCATCCCCAAAGAGCTGGTCATTCCCCCCTTTGCCGCCGATGGCATCATTGCCCGCGCCACCATAGAGAATATCATCACCACCAACACCCACCTGAGGATTGCGATCGTTCAGATCACCCCGAATAATGTCATCTCCAGTGCCACCAAAAACGGTATCGTTGCCTAAACCGCCAGCCAGGGTATCGTTACCGCCGCCGCCTTCGACCGTGTCATCGCCTAGGCCCGCATCAATAACATCGTCCCCCCCTTGGTTTGCCAGCTGATCAATGGTGATGCGCAACAGGGTGTCATCGCCGCCATTGCGGGTAAAGTCACCCAAGATTGGATCAATCACCGCACCAGGCGCTGTGGTGCCACCTAGAATATTCACAGGCGTACCATCGGGGTTCAGCTCGGAACCGTTAAAGCCAGGGTGCTGAACAACAACCCCGTTTTCGGAGGTGCCTTCATCAAGCGCCGTTTGATTCAAGAACGCCGCACCTTCTTCAGTATTCACCTCGGTTCCGGCATCCAGCACGTCGTTGCCCGTGCGCTCAATGGTGATAGGCCCGAGGAAATTACCATCCTCATCGAAGATAGGTTCACCCAACGGATCGCCTGTAGTCGCCAGGAACGCATCGTTAGACGGAATCACCATCGTGCCCCAGGTGAAGAATCCGGTTGCCGACGGATCGCTCACATTCAAAATCAGCTGCGCTGTTTCACCAGGGTCAATCGGCCCAGGTACCCCAGCCCCGCCAAACACGGTGCCATCGACACCGCCAACGCCCAGCTGTTCGGCCACAAACTCCGCAGAAATAGGCGCTACGGTACCATCTTCAGCCAAGCGCTCCAAGCCTTGCCGCGCCGGACCGTTGCGGTCGTACAGGTCAAACGTGCCATCGTGGACGCCAAGCCATAGGGGCGTAACGAAAGTACCACCGTCTGGCTGCACATTCTCGACGGTGAACACCAAGGCAGTCCCATCACCAATCTCATCGCCGCGCAGCACGTCGTTGCCATCGCCACCCAAAATAGTATCGCTACCACCACCACCGGCAATCAGGTTGTCACCCTCATCACCAATGAGCGTGTCTTCGAATTCGGAACCCGCAAGATTTTCAATATTCTCTAGGCTGTCGGTCACTGTGCCATTGGCCTGATAAGTCGCCGTGCCCTGGCTGAGGTCTGCAGTGACTTTCCCCTGAATATCGGTAAAGTCTGCGGTGTCAATGCCTTCGCCACCATCGAGAACATCATTACCGCCACCGCCTCGAAGCGTGTCGTCACCCAATTCACCATTGAGCGTGTCGCCACCGCCCAGTCCTGCAAGCAGATCGTTACCGTCCCCCCCAGAAAGGACATTGGCATTGCCATCGCCAAAGAGTTGGTCATCGTTATCGCTACCCTGAAGATTTTCGATATCGATGAGTGAATCAATCACAGTCATCCCTGCCCCGGTCACATAACTGGCCTGCCCTTGACCGAGAAGGGCCGTTACCGATGCGCCGATATTTTCAAAGCTCGCGGTGTCATTACCCGCGCCGCCATTGTTGATATCATTGCCGCCGCCGCCAATCAAGGTGTCATCACCGTCGCCGCCCAGCATGGTGTCGTCACCGCCACCACCGTTAAGCACGTCGTTACCGCCGCCGCCTTCGAGGGTATCGTTACCCAAGCCACCGTTGAGCACATCGTTACCACCCTCAGTCGTCAGCTGGTCGATGGTGATGCGCAACAGGGTTTCGTTGCCGCCATTGCGGGTGAAGTCACCAAGAATAGGATCGATTACCGCTCCAGGCGCTGTGGTGCCACCCAAAATGTTCCCGGGCGTACCATCAGGATTTAGCTCGGAACCGTTGAAGCCAGGGTGCTGAACAACCACACCGTCTTCAGGCGTCCCTTCATCGAGCATGGTCTGGTTCAAGAAGGCTGCGCCCTCTTCAGTATTGGCCTCTGTGCCAGCATCGAGCACGTCATTCCCCGTGCGCTCAATGGTGATAGGGCCAAGGAAGTTACCATCTTCATCAAAGATGGGTTCACCCAACGGGTCACCCGTCGTGGCCAAGAACGCATCGTTAGAAGGAATCACCATCGTGCCCCAGGTGAAGAAACCGGTTGCCGACGGATCGCTCACATTCAAAATCAGCTGTGCTGTTTCACCCGGATCAATCGGACCGGGCACACCAGCCCCGCCAAATACGGTGCCATCGACACCGCCAACGCCCAGCTGTTCGGCCACAAACTCCGCCGAAATAGGCGCTACGGTACCGTCTTCAGCGAGCCGTTCAAGCCCCTGACGAGCTGGACCGTTACGGTCGTACAGGTCAAAAGTACCGTCGTGAACACCCAGCCACAATGGGGTTACAAACGTGCCACCCTCAGGCTGCAAGTTTTCAACGGTGAACACAAGCGCCGTGCCATCGCCGATTTCATCACCCCGCAGGATGTCATCACCATCGCCGCCATCGAGAATATCAGCACCACCAGCACCGGCAATCAAGTTATTTTCGGCATCGCCTGTCAGCGAGTCATCGTTAGCGGACCCTGTAAGATTTTCAATATTCTCTAAACTATCAGCAACGGTGCCGTTAGGCGTTTCATAACTGGCTGAACCTTGGGTGAGGTCGGCAGTCACAGCGGTTGGAATATCGATAAAGTCTGCGGTATCGATGCCCTCGCCGCCATCGAGGCTGTCATTACCACCGCCGCCTCGGAGCGTGTCGTCACCGAGTTCGCCATTGAGCGTGTCGCCACCACCGAGTCCGGCGAGCAAGTCATTCCCCTCGCCACCGGAAAGAACGTTGGCATTGCCATCGCCAAAGAGTTGGTCATCATTATCACTACCATGAAGATTTTCAATATCGATGAGTGAATCGATAACCGTCACCCCGGCCCCGGTCACGTAACTGGCCAGCCCCTGACCGAGAAGGGCCGTTACCGATGCACCTATATTTTCAAAGCTTGCGGTGTCATTTCCAGGACCGCCATTATTGACATCGCTGCCGCCGCCGCCGATGGTTGTATCGTCGCCTTCACCACCCAGCAGGGTATCGTTTCCGCCGCCGCCATCTAGGGTGTCGTTTCCGCCCGCACCATCCAGGGTGTCGTCGTTGGGAGTACCGAGCAAAGTATTATCGCCAGCATCACCCATAATGGCTGGCAACACTTCAGGAATGGGCTCTAGCATCTCCTCCATCATGTCTGCACTGTTATCTCTGACAGAGTCAGCACCGTTGAGTTCATTGCTATTCATTTAGCAGTATTCCTTTGGTTAAATTTATGAACAGAGACTTAAAAACAATGCACTAGCTTGAGAAACAAGGATGCTGATTATGCTTGCCATCACTACCCTTGCGACTGCTACGCCCAAAACAACAAGGCACTATCAAAAAAGGCACTATCAACAACAGTGAAGTGAAAATAGAACGTAATCAACAGAAGTTTCTCAAAACTGTTTTACCTGATCCCTAGTTTTTCCTAGGTTCCCTCTCAAGGGGAACTGGCTTTAAAAACGGAAGAGCCACCTGAGAGCAATCGGCAGCCGCTATTGTTGGTTGGAGTTCTCCACCTCAGTAGCGAAGCGATTTTTCAAGAGCGAGGTGATTCCATTTCAAAACCAAGAGGATTCTAATACAGGGTTAGGAAAGACAACTTGTGCAGTAATTGGGTTTATTTCAGGACTCTAAAGCCTCAATCACGGCATAACCATAGGGTCTTTCTTCATTTGTTCAGGTTAGTTCAGGTTTTGGGTTAAGAAGAGTAACCGAATTCACAACATTTAAAGACACTCGCTAGGCGTCAAAGCATTAATGCGTGTGCGATTCAGGCAAAGACACCTGAGTTTTTCATGTTGTTTTTATGGTTCGAAAACTCTTATCTCTTACTCAGGCGCAGCTCAGTTTTCCGCTTTAGTTTTAGGGGCTTAGCTTTTAAGATGATAGGTATGAGCTAGTCACCTCAGGGACATCTCATTAGAACCGGCAACACAAGAAGGGAGTGACAATTTAATACCATCGCGGTTGCTCTCACTCTAGCCCTAGCTCGAAGGCGTTCTAGTGTATACATAAGTTCGAGAGACTGAAAATCGGCTATAAGCCCAAGTGTCCGACCCACCTCGCCCTGCGGGCACTCCTCCCAAGAGGAGATTTGTCCTGGCTATGTTTCTCAAGAACCCGACTAACTCTATCGTCATCTCCTGAAGTAAATCCCCTCTTGGCGTTGCCTCGAGCGTAGTCGAGAGGAAGGGATGGCCCGCAGGGGTGGGGTGGGTTTAGCAACCTCTTACGCCAATTCTCAAAAAGAAATCAAATTTAAATCTTGTAGTGAATTCTATTATCTCTTTTTATATTCCTGCTCATCTATGGCCGGATGAGCTGCCAACAGATCCCGATCAAAACTGGGCTGGATTTGGGCTGGGTCTTTACACTTGGACGATTCAAACGTATCTGCGACTGCGAGCAGCGGGCGTAAGCTGCGTACTTACGAAAGAACTGCCTGAAGAGGGTATTGTTCTGTGCTATAGCAATGCCATTAAGCAAATAAAGGAGGGCTCAACCGACAAGCGACTGTTGGTTTGTATGAAGGCAGAAGCGCCGCTTAGCGCGATCGCACCTCTCCACATTGTGCAAAATCCGCTAGAGGCAAACACGATAGCCAATCGTTTTTTCATCCCGCATTGGCCACAGCCACAGCTTATGGAACGCGATCGCAATCGAGGTGATCGCTTTGAGAACTTAGCCTTTTTTGGCCATGCCAACAACTTAGCCGCTGAGCTAACCACCGCTGAATGGCAGCAGGACTTAGCCAAGTGCGGCCTAACCATGCAAACCATCGCCAACACAAATTCCTGGAATAAATATCACACGTTAGATAATCGATGGAACAATTACATAACGGTGGATGCGGTCATTGCCGTCCGTTCATTTAACCCTTGGCAGCAGCGGCTAACAACCGGGTTTTCCAATAAGCCCGCCACCAAGCTATACAATGCTTGGCTCAGCGGCAGCATTCCGATTTTAGGGAAAGAAAGTGCCTATCGTGAGACAGGCACACCAGGAAAAGACTATGTAGAAGTGACATCCTATGCTGAGCTATTGGACGCTATAGATAAACTCAAAACAGATATTGGCTGGCGGCGATCGCTCATAGCGCAGGGACAGCTTCGCGCCAAAACGGTAACACATGAGAACATTTTGAAACGCTGGCAACTCTTTTTAAACGAAGTAGCCATTCCGGCTTATGAGATTTGGCGGAGCCACTCACCTCGTAAGCGACAACAGATACTCTTTTCGCTACGCCTCGCAAGCTACCAAGATTGCACACAGCGAAAACAACGCAAGCTGTTGCTCAACGCACTTTCTCCATAAAGTGGACTATCCTAGGTGGGGACATGATATTCGCCCAGGAATGGTCGCGAGGCGGCATTGGTTGGGGGCTGGGATGCAAAATGTAGGCAGTACCCTGCGGTATCAAGTCACTGCAAGTGAAGGGGTAATCGCCAAGCGTCTGGTTGAGATTAGCCAGCAGCGGGCGTTCCTGAGTACGCAGGATGTTTTTCAGTCACGTCTCCACAGTTTACAAACGTGTTTGCAAGCGTGTGTTAGGAGTGAGCATTAAATAAATTGTCCGGTCTATCCAGTCACCCTTCGACTCCGCTCAGGGTTCGGCGTTCGGCATATCCGCTGGCTGAGCGTAGTCGTTCGCGAAGCGTTTCCGCAGGAAAAAGCCACAACCTACCGGCTTCATAGATGCGACTTTTATTGAATTATCGAGCCTAAGCATTTGACCAGTTGTTCACCGAATTTGAATTTGAGATCTTCGATGCTGGCATAAGACGTGTAAAAGTGGCCTTTTTTATCGAGTTCTTCTTGAAAGTCCCATACGGCATTAATATTCTTGCGGTTGGCACGAGTTACTTTGATTTCTAAGTCTTTGAAGTAGGTGTATATCAGGGGCTTGTCATTTGCCTTAAAGCTTTCTAGGGCTTTGAGGAATTCTTCTTTTGTGTAATCGCCGACCTTGCTGTAAAAGAGGCTAACGAAAATATCGCAGCCTTCAATGGCTTTGTTGTATTCGTCTTGCAGGCGAGTTTGAGACATGGCATCTAAAAAGTCTTCCCACATGACCAGTTCTAAAAAGATGCCGTCTTTGATGTATTCCTTGTTCTTGCGATTAATCAAAATCTCGAACTGTGCTCTCTCGTCAGCAAGTTCTGAAGAGGAGGCGAGGAAGATTTTGATGGTTTTGGGGCGAGACGGTGTGGCTGCGGCTTGGAGGTTTTCAGGTGGGGCGGGGTCGCCGTTTTGGGTGTCGGGGAGATTTTTGGATTGGACTTGGAAGCCTTGGAGCAGAAGGTTTAGGGAGACGTCTTCTTCGCTGCGTTGGCATTCGATGGTGTCTTTTTTGCCGGTTTCTTGTCGTTTTTTGACGATGGCGTATTTAAAGAATTCAGGTTGGCTGCTGCCTGCGCATTCGCTGCACTGACAGGGAATCATTTTGTCGTATTTGAGCTGGTGGTAGGACTGGCTGATGCTGTCTAGCTCGTCTACAATGACGGCGCGGAATTCGGGGATGCTGGGGCCATGGAAGCGTAGGGAAATGGTGCGCAGGTTGAGGTCTTCAATGACTTCTGCCCAGGTGTTGCCGCGTTGGATGACCATGCCGTTTCGCCAAATCCAGTCGTGGTTGGTGATGTAGCGATAGAGGGTGACGGCGAGCTGCCAGAAGATGCCTTTGGGCATAAAGGCGTCGTAGCGGAACTGCATGTGGCTGTTTTGGGTTTCGTGCCAGTTGTAATCGGGGGTGTTTTCGGGCAGTAGCTGGGGGGCGACGAGGTTGCCAGAGGGATGAGTGGGAGAGGACTGAGTGGGGCGCTCGATTTCGTAGATGAGGTGAAAGCTTTTCATCAGCTCGATAAGGACATCGTGCATTCGAGCGTATTGAGGATCTTGCCAAATGGTGGCGCAGTCTTGGCGGGTGAAGCGGCCTGCTTTGGCTTTGATGGTGTCGGCGTCGAAGATGCGGTAGACGGCGTTGGTGGCCCAGGTGGGGTTAAGGATAACGCGGTTGCGGAGGAAGGTATTATCGGCAAAGTGGAGGAGAATGCCTAAATCGTGGAAGTAGCCAAGGAGTGTGTCGATATCTGCGGGGGCAGTGATGTCTTGGGCTTGGCAGAGTTCATCAAAATCTTCGCGGTAGATGTAGTTGCGGCCCTCTTTTTGGGCGGCTTCTATAGATTGGCGCACATCTACCCAGCGGGCGGGGACGGGTTCGCCGATGTGGGAAAGGTTTTGGGCGCAGTACTGAATGTGGCCGATTAGCGTATTGATGCCTTTTAGGCGGGCTTCGACTTTTGTATCATCGGTTTCTTCATAGGTTTTGAAGTTCACGGAGAGGATTTCTTTGATGCTGTCCGGGTAGCGGCTACGGAGCGCGGACCGATTGCAGCTCCGCTGGATGTCGCCTTTTTCGTTGAGGACGATGATGAGGGGGCTATTGCCTGCAAAGTGCTCGATGATGTTGAGCCAGTAGTTGAAGTCGGTGTCGTCTTTGCGGTTATCGGCGACGAGGACGTAGAGGGAGCGTTTGGAGAGAAAGAAGCGGTGGGTGTAGTGGTAGATTTCTTGGCCGCCGAAGTCCCAAATATTGAGATGGAAGTTGCGGGATGTTGCGGGATGTGAGCTGTCTTTACTGTGATTTTTACTTTGGCAGGGGAAGATGTGCGAGCGAATGCTGATGCCCTTTGTACGGTCGTCTATGTGGGGAAGGGGGCAGTTGGGGTTGGGGATTTTATGGGCGAGGGTGGTTTTGCCTGCTTCGCCTTCGCCAACGATGAGCATTTTGGCCTCGTAGAGGTGGTCTTGGCCTTGGCTGGTGAGCTGGGCGTAGTAGTTGAGGATTGCGGTGTTGCCCTGGCGAACAATTTCTATGGGAGGATCTGCAATAGGATTCTGATAAAGAGTAATGCAGTTAAAACCATATTCATGGTTCATCTCAAATGACATTCTGCCTTCAGCTAGCCATTTAGGGATTTTGGTGATGCTACTGCGCCTAAGAGAGAGGTTCGTTAGCCCCCTCAAATCCCTCAGCTCTGAACAATCAGTGATGCGGTTGAAACTTAGAGAAAGGTTCGTTAACTCCCTCAGATCCCTCAACCCTGAACAATCGGTGATGCTGTTGGAACTTAGGTCAAGGCTCGTTAGTCCCGTTAGATCCCTCAACCCTGAACAATCGGCGATGCTGTTGGAACTTAGAGAAAGGTTCGTTAATTCTCTTAAATTCCTCAGCTCTGAACAATCGGTGATACTATTGGAACTTAGGTCAAGGCTCGTTAGCCTCGTCAGATTCTTTAAATATGAACAATTGGTGATGCCATTGCCCTTGAGAGAGAGGCTCGTTAGCCCCGTCAGCTCGCTGAGAAATGAACAATCGGTGATGTGGTTATAACTTAAAGAAAGGCTCGTTAGCTCCCTCAGGTTCTTCAGAAATGAAAAATTGGTGATGTCATTGTCACTTAGGTCGAGACTCGTTAGCCTCGTCAGATTCTTCAGAGACAAGCAATTGGTGATGCCATTACTCTTGAGAGAGAGGCTCGTTAGCCTCCTCAGCTTTCCTAGGGATGAACAATTCGTGATGCCGTTACCCCTTAAATCGAGACTTTTTAGCCCCGTCAGTCCTTTCAGAAATGAAAAGTCGGAGATATTGTTGTTCCTGAGAGAAAGGCTCGTTAGTCCCTTTAGCTTCTTCAGAGATGAACAATTCGTGATGCTGTTGACACTTAGATCGAGAGTTGCTAGGCTCGCCAGCTTCCTCAGACATGAAAAGTTGGTGATGCGGTTACCAGCAAGATCAAGGCTCGTTAACCCTGTCAGCTCGCTGAGTAATGAACAATCGGTGATGCTATTGCTCTGGAGAGAGAGACTCGTTAAACTCGTTAGCTTCCCCAGAGATGACAAGTAGGTAATGCCGTTAGAACTTAGATTGAGGTTCGTTAGCCCTCTTAGCTCCCTGAGAAATGAACAATCGGTGATTCTGTTAGAACTTAGATTGAGGTTCGTTAGCCTTCTTAGCTCCCTGAGAAATGAACAATCGGTGATTCTGTTAGAACTTAGATCGAGATTCGTTAGCCTCGTCAGCTCACTGAGGAATGAACAATCAATGATTCTGTTAGAACTTAGATCGAGGTTCGTTAACCTCGTTAGCTTGCTGAGGAATGAATAGCTTGGCAGCTTGACGTTGCTGAGAAATAAATATTTTAAGTTTTCGAGTGGTTGCAAAGAAAAGCCATACAGCAGCTGGCTGGTCACAGGCTGTAAAAGCAGCCCGCTGACGGTACCATTTGCGGCGAGGGAATAGGCATCTCTACGAATACGGCATATGCTATCTCGACTACGGTGCGATAGCAATGCATCGCTCCATGACTGACCTCGACCTGATTCGCCAACTCGGAGACCTGCTAGGTCGCCCGCTGCAGGAAGTTTCTGAAGAGCAGTTTGAGCGGCATATG